>NZ_JBMERR010000012.1:0-82280 GCF_048820915.1 Cribrihabitans pelagius
CGCCAGCACCTCGCCATCTTCATCGACAACACAGATCGACACGGATTTGACGGACACGTCCAGACCAACATAATGCAACATGGTCGTTCTCCTTCACGGCTGGTTTTGCTGAGGCCGATCTTATCGGGCCTCGTTCGCCCTGGGAGAGCGGCCGCCGCAAACACACCATGTCATTCGTTGGCCTGTTCGAATTGCAGCTTTGTTGTGTGAAATAGGTTCCGGCTCACCTGAGGTATTGTACACGTCGACGGCAACGGCGATGCTGCAAAGATGGCCACCGAAATCGAGTTCTCTTTTGCAGCACTGAATGATTCAGCGCGACGGCACATTCGCGTGTTTCAGATACACCAGTTCCTTGATCGTTTTGCGATGGGACTGACAGTCGCCGTTGTTGCTCTGGCATTGACTGACCGTGGCATGGACCTCTTTCAAATCTCGCTTCTCTTCGGAGTCTACTCGCTCACGACGATGGCAATGGAGCTGCCGTTTGGCGGGCTCGCCGACAGCATTGGCCGCAAGCCGGTCTTTTTGACGGCGGTCGTCGCCAGCTTGATTTCGCTCGTGCTCTTTCTCTCGACGAGTGATTTCTATGTTCTGGCGCTTTCCTTTGCATTCATCGGTTTTGGACGCGCGCTTCGATCGGGCACGCTTGATGCGTGGTTTGTCGAAACTTTCAAGGCCACCGCGCCTAATGTGGATGTCCAGCCCGCACTGGCCAAAGCGCAATGGGCCAATGCCGTAGGGCTGGCCATTGGCGCCGTCTTGGGAGGCCTACTGCCCGATATTTTGGGCCTGGCCGCGAAAAGCCTTGGGTTCAGCATCTATGATGTGTCCTACGTGGCAAGCTTCGGTGTAATGTTGGGCGTGTTTGTTTTCACGATGTTGGCCATTGTCGAAAAACCGCGTCCGATGAACGTCACTGCTCTCATGCACGGCTTCGGTAATGTCCCAACGGTGATAAAGGACGCGAGCCTTTTGGCTCTTAAACATCCCGCTCTGTCGATACTTCTGGCGGCGTTGGCGTTCTTTCTGATGGCAACCAACCCTGTCGAGGTGATCTGGCCGACCCACGCAAAACCCATGTTAGATGAGGGTTACGCAAACACGGTCATCGGTGTCGTCACTGCGACCTATTTCTTCTCCATCGCTTTCGGCGCATCTCTGTCTCCGCACATCAGCCGGATCTTCAAGCGGCGGCACGTCATGACGCTGGCGGCGACCTTTGCTTGCTTGGCAGGCGTTCAGATCGCATTGGCATTGCAAGGCAGTATCATCGGCTTTGTGACAGTATTCGTCCTGTACTCTGTGATCCTTGGTGTCAGCGAAACGCCCGCCAGCAGCATTCTGCATCGCTGTGTGGAAGACCGTCAGCGGTCGACCATGCTATCTCTGAGATCGCTGATACAACAGTTGGGGGCCGCATTGGGCCTGGTGTTGGCCGGAACTGTCGCTGAAATTTACTCTACACCTATCGCATGGACTGTCGGTGCGGTGTTTCTTTTCACTGCAGTGTTACTGATCTTGGTGTTGGTCAGACGGCTGGCTGTAGAAGCCGACAGCTGACATTAGTGCGCGATGCAGCATAGATTAAGCTGCACCGAAGCGGTCATCGGCTCCGAACCCCGGTATCGCTCATGTGCACAACGAAATGCAAAGGGCTGGGGCGCTGCGGCGCCCCTTTGTCCTTCGGGGTCTCAGTCGCTAAAAGACTCGGCCCGGAAGGGCTTTTGCCGGCGTGGAACAAGGCCGAAGGCCGCTGCTCACCGCCGCCGCGCCCCATCGCGGCGGCGATTTGGCCAAAGCTGGCCGGTCCTTCGGAAAGGCGCACGGACTCGGCGGGGATAGACTGCCAGCCACTTCCGTCGGGATCGCCCCCGCACGTCGGCAACGCGCGGCTCTGCGCGTGCAGGCCCAGGCCGTTTTCTATCGGCGTGCAAATGCGCTTCGTGAACACTTTCTGGTCACGCTGCGGCCGGTGCGGAGACCCCAGCGCACAAGAGACCGGCGGCAGGTTGCTCCGCCGCCGGCCATTTCGCGTGCATGGTGCGCCGCCTTACTGCTGCAGCGCGGCCGGCTCCACATCGGCAATCTCGCCCCAATTGGTGTCCGCCTTCTCAATGAAGCCGGGGATGTCGCCTTCCCAGCGGTCCTGAATGTCTTCGGAGATGTTCAGGTACAATTCGCCGTCGACAATCTTCCACACGGTCGGGTCACCGTCGAACTTGAAGCCCATCGCCGCGCCAAAGGCGCAGTAGCCGCCGTATTCCGGCAGGTAGGCGTCCGGGTTCTTCTCGAACGCCGCCTTGTTCTCTTCCGAGGCAAAGCGGTAGGTGGCCTCCTCATGGGTGCTGGTGATCTGCCAGTTGCCCTTCTGCGGCGCCCCTTCGGTGAAATAGGCGACCGGGTCGTAGCCCTGAAGCGCCAGTCCGGTGGAGGAGGCGTTGAGTTCGACCCCCGCTGCCATGGCCGACGCCGCCAGCGATGCGGAAAGCGCAAGACCGCCCAGCAGTGTTTTGAAGTTTGACATAGGTCCCGTCCTTGTCTGACCGGCCCGCGCGCATGTCAAATGGGATGCGCCCGCGGCCGTGTTACACTCTCTCGTGCAGCGGTAATTGCCGGCACGGACCCGATGTGGGCGAAGTGCCGTTCACGTTCAAAGCAACTCAATTTGACTGTGCGGTGAGCGGGGCAGCCCTGTGCAGCCGCGCGCAGAATAAAAGCGCCCCGGGGCGGGGCGCTTCCAAGATGGCCGACAGGAGCAAGGGGGGGGGGGTTACTTCTGCCCGATCCGCGGCTCCGTGCCCGCGCGCAGCCGGGCGATGTTGGCGTTGTGGCGGACAAAGACGGTGACCGCCAGCACCGCCGCCAGCGCCACCACCTCCGGATAACCCAGAAGCCAGCCCCAAAGCGGCGCCGAAGCGGCCGAAACCAGCGCCCCCAGCGAGGAGATCCGGCTCAGCGCCGCCGCCGCCAGCCAGGTGAGGCAGGCGGCAATGCCCGCAGGCCACGCGAGCGCCAGCATCAGCCCCAGGAAGGTCGCCACGCCCTTGCCGCCCATGAAGCCCAGCCAGACCGGGAAGCAGTGGCCGAGGAAGGCGGCAAGCCCCGCGATCTGCGCCGCATCGCCGCCGGCCAGGGAACGGGCCAGCAGCACCGCCGCCGCGCCCTTGCCGCCATCCAGAAGCAGCGTCAGCGCCGCGGCGGCCTTGCTGCCGGTGCGCAACACGTTGGTGGTGCCGATGTTGCCCGAGCCGATCTGGCGCAGGTTGCCCAGCCCGAAGGCACGGGTGACCAGCAGGCCAAAGGGCACCGAGCCCAGAAGATAACCCGCGCCGGCCCAGAACAGCAGCAGCGCGGGGGCGGTCTCAAAAAGCGGCATCAATCTCTCCGGTAAACAGTTTCGCCCGCCACATAGGTAGCCAGCACCCGGCCCTGCATGCGCTGGCCGTCAAAGGGGGTGTTCTGCGATTTCGAGCGCAGCTTGAAGCGGTCCAGCACAAACGGCACATCCGGGTTGAACAGCACCAGATCCGCGGGCGCGCCCGCGGCAAGCCGCCCGCTTTCCAACCCCAGCCGCCTGGCCGGGTTCAGCGCCATCGCGCGGAACAGCGCGGGCAGGTCCAGATGGCCTGCATGGTAGAGCCGCAGCGCCGCGGGCAGCAGCGTCTCCAGCGCCACGGCGCCGGCCGCAGCCTCCTCGAAGGGCAGGCGCTTGCTCTCCTCGTCCTGCGGCGTGTGCATCGAGCTCAGCGTGTCGATCAGCCCGCTCTTCAGCGCGTCCACCACCGCCAGCCGGTCGTCCTCGGACCGCAAGGGCGGCTTCACCTTAAAGAAGCTGCGGTAGCCCGCCACGTCCAGCTCGTTCAGCGTCAGGTGGTGGATCGAGGTGCCCGCGGTGATATCCAGCCCGTTGGCCTTGGCGCGCTCCAGTGCCGGCAGGGCGCGCGCAGTGGTGATCTGGTCGGCGTGGTAGCGCGCGCCGGTCATCTCCAGAAGCGCGATGTCGCGGTCGAGCCCCATCCGCTCCGCCATCGGCGAGACCGCGGGCAGTCCGTAAAGGGCGGCAAGCTTGCCGCTGGTGGCCGCGGCACCCTTGCTCAGCCCCGGCTCCTGCGGATGCGCGATCACCAGCGCGCCGCAGGATTTTGCATAAGCCAGCGCCCGGCTGAACACCTTGGTGTCACTCACTACGTGATCGCAGTCGGAGAACGCCACGGCGCCTGCATCCATCAGGAAGCCGATCTCGGTCATCTCCCGCCCCGCGCGCCCCTTGGTCAGCGCCGCCATCGGCAGCACGTTAACCGGCGTGTCGGCCTGGGCGCGGCGGGTGACGAATTCCAGCGTCTCCGGGCTGTCGATCGCAGGCGATGTGTCGGGGCGGGTGACGATGGTGGTGACCCCGCCCGCCGCCGCTGCCAGACCGGCGGATTTGTAGCTTTCCTTGTGCCGCTCGCCCGGCTCGCAGACCTTGACGCCGATGTCCACGATGCCCGGCGCGAGGCACTTGCCGCGGCAGTCGACATGGGTCACGTCTTCTGACCTGATGTTTCGCGCGCGCAACATTTGGTCAGCATCGCTGTCTCTTTCACCGCGGGCGGCAATGCGGCCGTCCTGCACCAGCAGAAAGCCGGGCGCGTCGCTGCCGCTTTCGGGGTCGATCAGACGGGCGTTCAGAAAGAGGGTGGTCATTGCGGCGGGGTCCTCTCGAACTGTCCGGCTTGGTCAAATTTCCGGGCTTGGCTACTGCGCGGCATTCAGAACACCAGCGCCCAGATGAGCACCGCGATCAGCGCCATCACTATTGCGAACAGCGTGGCGCCGATGCGGCGCGCCTTTTCGCGGGCGGCGCGGGGCGGCAGGGGAGGTGCGGAATAGAGTTCGGCGCTTTCGGTGCTCAGCGGCGCCGACTCCCAGTTGGTTTGCCGCTCGCCATACGTGCCCTTGAGGGTGATGCTCTGTGCCGGCGTCAGCCGGACTTCGCGGCCGGCAAAGGCGCGGGAGCGGATCAGCAGCACGTGGCCCTCCAGCGCCTCCAGCATGGCACGGTCTTCTTCGACCTGCGTCTGCGGCACGCCGAGGCCCTCGGTCAGGTAGCCCGCAAGGCCGATGTCCTCCAGATCCTCCGCCGGAAAGATCTCGACCTGCTCCATGTCCGGTTCGATGCCGGAATTCTCCAGCCCCAGCACCTGCGCCAGCGCGCCCGGTTCCTTTAGGAAGGCAGCCTGCTCGGGGCGCATCTCCAGCGCGAACAGCCGCACCACGCCGCGCTCGCCTGCCGGGATATGGATGACCTCTGCCATTGCCCTGCCTCCGCCTCAGACCGCTTTTGCCTGGCTTGCGGCCTGCCGCTCAGTGCGCAGGTTGCGCGCCAGCAGGTCCATCGCCGCCATCCGCACCGCAACGCCCATCTCCACCTGCTCCTGGATCACCGAGCGGTTGATGTCGTCGGCGATGGTGCCGTCGATCTCTACCCCGCGGTTCATCGGACCGGGGTGCATGACGATGGCGTCGGGCTTGGCGAGCGCCAGCTTCTCGGCGTCGAGCCCGTAGCGGTAGAAATATTCGCGCTCGGACGGGATGAACCCGCCGTCCATGCGCTCCTTCTGCAGGCGCAGCATCATCACCACGTCGACGTCTTTCAGGCCCTCGCGCATGTCGTCAAAGACCTCCGCACCGAACTCGGCGAAATGGCCGGGCACCAGGGTGGGCGGGCCGATCAGGCGGATGCGGTTTTCCATCTTGCCGAGCAGGATCAGGTTGGAGCGCGCGACGCGGGAATGCGCGATGTCGCCGCAGATCGCGATGTTGAGCCGGTGCAGCCGGCCCTTGGCGCGGCGGATCGTCAGCGCATCGAGCAGGGCCTGCGTCGGGTGCTCGTGCCGCCCGTCGCCCGCGTTCAGCACCGCGCAGTTCACCTTCTGCGACAAGAGGTCCACCGCGCCGGAATGCGGATGCCGCACCACCAGGAGATCCGGGTGCATCGCGTTCAGCGTCATCGCGGTGTCGATCAGGGTCTCACCCTTTTTGATCGAGCTCGCCTGCATCGCCATGTTCATCACATCCGCGCCCAGCCGCTTGCCCGCCAGCTCGAAACTGGCCTGGGTGCGGGTGGAGTTTTCGAAGAACATGTTGATCTGGGTGAGCCCGGCCAGTGCGTCGGAATGCTTTTCCGGCCGCCGGTTGAGGTCGACGTAGCTGTCCGCCAGATCGAGGACCGCGGTGATCTCCTGCGGCTTCAGCGGCTCGATTCCCAGAAGGTGGCGGTGTTCGAAGGACATGGGGGCGGCTCCGCGTGATTTGCGGGGAGTTATAGGCGGGCCAGGCGCTTGCGGCAAGGCGCTGGGCGCGGCGGGCGCGCTGCGCCGCAGGCGGCAGGAGCGAGGGGTCGGCCCGTCGCGCTCCCCGGAGTATTTCTTACAAAGAAGAATGGCTTGATTGTGAAGGGGCGGGGTCCGAGAGGTGTTCCGCTCGGCCTGCGGGCGGGGTAGCTTGTGCGCATGGAATCGGCATTGGATTACTGGAGCGCCCGGGCGCTGTTGGAGTGGCAGGCGGAGCTGGGCGCGACCGAGGCGCTGGGCGATGCGCCGGTGGACCGCTATGCGCTGGAACAGGCCGCCCCGAAGCCGAAGCCCGGCGCGGCTCCGCCCCGGCCTGCGAAGCCCAAGCCGGTGGACCCGGCGATGGCGGCGCAGAAGGCGGCGCGGGCGGCCGCCTCGCTTGACGCCTTGCAGGCGGCGCTAGCGGGGTTTGAGCATTGCGAGCTGAAGAAGGGCGCGCGCAACCTGGTCTTTGGTGACGGCACTCCCGGCGCGCGGGTGTTGATCGTGGCGGAAGCGCCCGGGCGCGAGGAGGATCTGGAGGGCAAGCCGGTGGCGGGCCGGGCCCTGGACCTGCTGGACCGGATGCTGGCGGCCATCGGCCTCAGCCGGGCCGAGAACGTCTACCTTACCAGCGTGCTGCCCTGGCGGCCGCCGCAGAACCGCGATTTGCTGCCCGCGGAGATCGCGATGCTGACGCCCTTCCTGGAGCGTCACGTCGAGCTTGCGGCGCCGCAGGTGGTGGTGCTGATGGGCAACCTTGGCTGCCAGGCGGGGCTTGGCAAGCGCGGCATCACCCGGCTGCGCGGGCAATGGGGCAAGGCCTGGGGCAAACCTGCGCTGCCAATGCTGCCCCCCGCGGAGCTGATGGCGCAGCCGCGGTTGAAGCGGCTGGCCTGGGGCGATCTGTTGGAGCTGAAGGCGCGGCTGGGAGCCCTGACCTGAGGAGGTAGCTATGAAGATCCTTGCCTTTTCCGACCTGCATCTTTCCGCCCCGCATGCGGCGGCGATCGTGGCCGCCAGCGCGGGCGCCGACCTGGTGATCGGTGCGGGGGATTTCTGCAACATGCGGCAGGGGCTGGACCGGGCGGTGGCGATGCTGGCCGGGCTCAAGGCGCCCATGGTGGCTGTGCCCGGCAATGGCGAAAGCGCGGAGGAGCTGCGTGCTGCCGGGTTTCCGGACACCACGGTGCTGCACGGTGAAGGAACGGATTTCGAAGGGGTGCGCCTGTTCGGCCTTGGCTACGGGGTGCCGGAGACGCCGTTTGGCGGCTGGTCTTGCGATCTGGGCGAGGTGGAGGCAGCGGCGATGCTGGCGGCCTGCGATCATGCGGATATCCTGATCTCCCATTCGCCGCCCAAGGGTGTTGCCGATATGACCTCGGGCGGGGTCTCGGTCGGTTCCAAGGCGGTGCGGGCGGCGGCGGAGCGGGTGCAGCCGCAGCTTCTGCTCTGCGGCCATGTGCATGACTGCTGGGGCAGGCGCGGGCGTATCGGCGGCACCGAGGTGGTGAACCTCGGCCCCGGCATCACCTGGTTCGAGGTGGCGCCATGATCGATCCGGTCACGCTTCTGGCCTTCATCCCGGCGGCGCTGGCGCTCAACCTGACGCCGGGGGCGGACATGATGTTCTGCCTGGGCCAGGGGCTGCGCTCGGGGCGGCTGCCGGCGGTGGCGGCGAGCGCCGGGGTGGCGGCGGGCGGCATGGTGCATGTGACGCTGGCGGGGCTGGGGCTCGGCGCGGCAGTGGCCGCGATGCCGGGGCTGTTCGATGTGATCCGCTGGGCCGGCGTTGCTTACCTGCTCTACCTTGCCTGGGGGGCGCTGCGGCATGGGCCCGCCAAGGGAAAGGCGCTGGCGGTGCCTGCGCGGCGCGCCTTCCGGGCCGGGTTCTTCGTGAACCTCACCAACCCCAAGGTGATCCTGTTTGTGCTGGCCTTCGTGCCGCAGTTCGTGCGCCCCGAAGCGGGGCCGGTGCTGGCGCAGTTCCTTGTCTTTGGCGCGGTGCTGGCGCTGGGCGGTTTTGCGGTGAACGGGCTGGTCGGCGTCTTTGCGGGCCACGCCGGGCAGCGGCTCACCGGGTCGCCTGTCTTTGCGCGCTGGCTGGGCCGCGTTTCGGCCGGAATTTTTGCAGGGCTGGCGCTGCGGCTGGCCATCATGGAAAGGGCGTGACAGGAAATGTCCCGGATTGACGAGAGCCTGGAATTCATCCCGGTGCGCATCGCGGTGCTGACCGTATCCGACAGCCGCACGCTGGAGGACGACCGCTCGGGCCAGGTGCTGGCGGAGCGGATCGAAGGCGCGGGCCATGTGCTCGCCGACCGCCGCATCATCGCCGACGAGCGCGCGGAAATCGCGGCGCAGCTGCGCGCCTGGGTGGCGGATCCGGAAGTGGATGCGGTGATCTCCACCGGCGGCACCGGGCTTACCGGGCGCGACGTGACGGTGGAGGCGCACCGCGACGTCTATGAAAAGGAGATCGACGCCTTCGGGACTGTCTTCACCATCGTGTCGATGCAGAAGATCGGCACCTCGGCGGTGCAGTCGCGCGCCACTGCCGGTGTGGCGGGCGGCACCTATCTGTTTGCGCTGCCCGGCAGCCCCGGCGCCTGCAAGGATGGCTGGAATGAAATCCTGTCAAAACAGCTCGATTACCGGCACCGCCCCTGCAATTTCGTGGAAATCATGCCAAGATTGCAGGAACATTTGCGGCGGAAGTGATCCGCGCGTGCGTGTAAGCCCGTACATTCGCAGGGGCCCCGGCGGATCGCATCGCGGGCGCTGCCGCTTGCCGCAGGGCCGGGTGCCGGGAAACCGGCCCCGGGAGGGGCGCCACCGGAAGGGAGCCAGATGCGCTTTTTGCGACGCAGTGTGACAGGAGTATTCCTCGCCGCGGTGGCGGTGGGGCTGATGCTGTTTGCGGCCCGGCTGGTGTTTGACGCGATCGAGGCGCAGCTCGGCGCCGAAGACCGGGTGCCTCCCGCGCGCGAGCGGGTGTTTGCGGTCAACGTGGTGACCGCGGAGCTGGGCACGGTGGCGCCCGAGCTCACCGCCTTTGGCCGGATCGAGAGCCGCCGGACGCTGGAGCTGCGCGCGGCGGTTTCGGGCCGCATCGTCAAGCTGGCGAAGAGTTTCGAGGAAGGCGGCCGCGTCGAGGCGGGCGAGGTGCTGGTGCAGATCGACCCGGCGGATGCGCAGGCGGCGCTGGACCGGGCCGAGGCGGACATGATGGACGCCCGCGCCGAGGCGCGCGATGCGGAGCGGGCGCTGGCGCTGTTGCAGGATGAACTGCGCGCGGCAGAGGATCAGGCCGCCCTGCGCGAGCGCGCCTTTGCCCGGCAGGAGGATCTGCAGGGGCGCGGCGTCGGCACCGCCGCGGCGGTGGAAACCGCCGAACTGGCTGCCGTGCAGGCGCGTCAGGCGGTGATCTCGCGCCGGCAGGCGGTGAGCCAGGCCGAGGCGCGCGTGGATCAGGCGGCCACCCGGGTGGCGCGGGCGCGGATCGCTCTCGGCGAGGCAAAGCGCGAGCTGAAGGACACCACCCTCACCGCCGCCTTCAGCGGCACGCTGCAAGCGGTCAGCCTGGTCGAGGGGCGGCTGGTCTCGGAGAACGAGAAGCTGGCGGAGCTGGTCGATCCGGGCCTGCTGGAGGCCGCGTTCCGGGTCTCCACACTGCAATATGCGCGGCTGCTGGACGAGGACGGCCGGCTGATTCCCGCCCCGGTGCGGGTGACGCTGGATGCGGCCGGCGCGGGGCTCACCGCCACCGGGCAGCTGTTGCGGGTGAGCGGTTCAGCCGGGGACCGGCAGACCGGCCGCATGGTCTATGCCGCTCTGGACGCGGCGCCGGGGTTCAAGCCCGGGGATTTCGTCACCGTCGCGGTGACCGAGCCGGAGGTCACCGCGGTTGCGCGTCTGCCGGCTTCGGCGCTGGGCTCGGACAGCACCGTCCTGGTGGTTGATGGCGAGGGCCGGCTGGAGGCGCTGCCGGTGGAGCTGCTGCGCCGCCAGGGCGATGACGTGCTGGTGCGCGGCACCGGGCTGGCCGGGCGCGAGGTGGTGACCGGGCGCACGCCGCTTCTGGGCGCTGGCATCCGGGTGCGGGTGCTGCGCCAGGGCGCCGAGGTTCAGCTGCGCCCCGGCATGATCGAGCTCGACACTGCGCGAAGGGCGCGGCTGGTGGCGCTGGTTGAAAACACGGGCGGGCTGGAGCCTGCTGAAAAGGCGCGGATGCTGCGCCAGCTGGACGCGGCTCAGGTGCCCGCCAAGCTGGTGGCGCAGCTCGAAGCGCGGGCGGGGGGCTAGGCGATGGCGCGCGCGCTGCCGCCCCGGGCTGGCGGGCTGTTCAGCTATTTCACCCGCCACCGCACCGCGGCCAACCTGCTGCTGGTGCTGCTCCTGGTGTTGGGTGCCGCCGCGATGCCCAACATGCGGGCGCAGTTCTTTCCCGATGTGATCGTCGAAAATGTCAGCGTCAACGTCGAGTGGGAGGGTGCGGGCCCCGGGGATGTGGACAGCGGCATCGTGCAGGTGCTGGAGCCGGTGCTGCTGGCGGTCGACGGCGTGTCGGAGACTTCGGCGGTTTCGCGCGAGGGCGGGGGCTCGCTCACCCTGGAATTCGAGCCGGGCTGGGACATGTCGCGCGCCGCCGCTGACGTGCAGAGCGCGGTGGACAGTATCACGACTTTGCCCGAGGAGGCCGAGGAGCCCAAGGTGCGCCGCGGCGGCTGGCGCGACCGGGTGACCGATGTGGTGATCACAGGCCCGGTGGCGCCGCGGCAGCTGGCGCTGTTTGCCGACGAGCTGGTGGTGCGGCTATTCGAGGCGGGCGTCACCCGCACCTCTATCCGCGGCGTGGCGGCGCCGCAGACGGTGGTAGAGGTGCCCTCGGCCAGCCTAATCACCCATGACATCACGATGCGCGAGATCGCCGCCGCCATCGCCGCCGAGGCCGATGCCGACCCGGCAGGCGACATCGACAGCGCCAATGCCCGGGTGCGCACCGGCAGCGAGAAACGCGCGCCCGACGCGCTGGAACGCATCGTGCTGCGCACCGACCCCGATGGCTCGGTGCTGACGGTGGGCGATCTGGCGCAGGTGCGCGTCGAAGGCCCGGATCGCAACCGTGCCTATTTCGCGGGCGGCAACCCGGCCGTTTCCATCCGCGTGGACCGCGCAGGCCAGGGCAACGCCATCCGCCTCCAGGCCCAGGTCGAGGACGTGGTGGAGGCGCTGCAGGCGAGCCTGCCCGAAGGCGTGAGCGCCAGCCTGATCCGCACCCGGGCAGAAAGCATCACCGACCGGCTCGACCTCCTGGTCGACAATGGCCTGATGGGGCTGGGGCTGGTGCTGGCGCTGCTGTTCCTGTTTCTCAACAGCCGCATCGCCTTCTGGGTGGCGGCGGGCATCCCGGCAGCGATGTTTGCCGCGGTGGCGCTGATGTATGCGGCGGGGATCACCATCAACATGGTGAGCCTGTTCGGGCTGATCCTGACGCTTGGCATTGTGGTGGATGACGCCATCGTGGTGGGCGAGCACGCGGATTTCCGGGTCCGCCGCCTCGGCGAAAGCCCGGTGGAGGCGGCCGAGAACGCCGCCCGGCGGATGGCGATGCCGGTGTTTGCCGCCTCGCTCACCACCATTATCGCTTTTTTCGCGCTGACCCTGGTGGGCGGGCGCTTCGGGGAGCTGATCCGCGACATTCCCTTCACCGTGATTGCGGTGATGGCGGCCTCGCTGGTGGAATGCTTCCTGATCCTGCCCAACCACCTGGCCCACGCGCTGGCCCACGCCCAGGCCCGGCACTGGTACGACGTGCCCAACCGGGTGGTGAACCGCGGCTTCCGCTGGCTGCGTGATCATGCCTTCAGGCCGCTTATGGCAGGCGTGGTGCAGGCGCGCTACGCGGTGCTGGCGGGGATGCTGGTGATCCTGGCCAGCCAGCTGGCGCTGTTCATCGGCGGCGATGTCAAATGGCGCTTCTTCAACGCGCCCGAGCGCGGGTCCGTGACCGGCAATTTCGCCATGGCCGAAGGCGCCAGCCGGGCCGACACGATGGCGATGATGCGCGAGATGCAGCGCGCGGCCGAGGAGCTGGGCGCCGAATACGAGGCCCGCTTTGGCCGCAATCCCTTGAGCTTCGTGATGGCGGAAACCGGCGGCAACGCAGGCTGGGGGCTGGCGGGGGCCGAGACCAAGGATGCGGACCTTCTGGGCGGTATCTCGATCGAGCTGATCGACGCCGACCTGCGCCCCTATTCCAGTTTTGCCTTCGTGGCCGAGCTGCAGGAGCGGGTGGTGCAGCATCCGCTCGCCGAGACGGTCTCGTTCCGCGGCTGGCGCTCGGGGCCGGGGGGCGACACGCTCGACGTGCAGTTCTACGGCGCTCAGGCCGCGGTGCTGAAGGGCGCGGCGGAGGATCTGAAGTCGGCGCTGCTGCGCTTCCCCGAGGTTTCCGCGGTGCAGGACAGCCTGGCCTACGACAAGGAGGAGGTGCTGCTGGACCTCACGCCGCAGGGGCAGGCGCTGGATTTCACCATCGCCGAGCTCGGCCAGGCGCTGCGGGCGCGGCTCAACGGGATCGAGGCCGCGACCTACCCGGACGGGCCGCGCAGCGCGGCGATCCGGGTGGAGCTGCCAAAGGGCGAGCTGACCGCCGATTTCCTCGAACGGATGCTGATGCGCGCGCCGGGCGGCATCTACGTGCCGCTGGCCGATATCGTCTCGGTCAGCCAGCGCACCGGCTTTTCCACCGTGCGGCGCGAGAACGGGCTGCGGGTGATCAGCGTGACCGGCGACGTCTCCGAGGACGATCCGGCCCGCGCCGAGGCGGTGATGGAGGCGCTGAAGGCGGAGATCCTGCCGGAGATCGCCAGCAGGCGGCAGGTGGAGTGGCGGCTGGGCGGCCTTGCCGAGCAGGAGCAGACGTTCCTGCAGGAGGCGGGCACCGGGCTGATCCTCTGCCTTACCGGCATCTACCTGGTGCTGGCCTGGATCTTTGCCAGCTGGGTGCGGCCCCTGGTGGTGATGTCGGTGATTCCCTTTGGCCTCGTCGGCACCATCTGGGGGCATTACATGTGGGAGGTGCCGCTTTCCATGTTCACGGTGGTGGGGCTCTTGGGGATGACCGGCATCATCATCAACGATTCCATCGTGCTGGTCACCACCATCGATCAATATGCCGAGGACCGCGGGCTGATCCCCTCCATCATTGACGGGGCGGCGGACCGGCTGCGGCCGGTGATGCTGACCACGATGACCACGGTGCTGGGGCTGGCGCCTTTGCTGTTCGAACGCTCGCAGCAGGCGCAGTTTTTGAAGCCGACGGTGATCACACTGGTCTACGGGCTGGGCTTCGGGATGCTGCTGGTCTTGCTGCTGGTGCCCGCGCTGATGGCGATGAGCCAGGACGTGCTGCGCCCGGCGGCGGCGCTGCGGCGGGCGCTGCGCGGCGGCGGGTCAAAGGGGAGCGCGCGCACCGCAGGGGGGCTGCGCTGGCTGGTGCTGGGCACCGCGCTGGCCGAACTGGCCTGGCTCACGCTGACTCTGGGCTGGGCGATGGCCACCGGCGCGCTGAACCCGGCCCTGCGCGGGCTGGCGCCGGTAATGGCGCGGGCCGAACCGGTGACGGCGGGCTTGCTGCTGTTCCTCGCGGGCGCGCTGGTGATCGCGCTGCTGGCCTATCTGGGCGGCGGCCTCGCCTACCGCATGAGCGCGCGCCAGCGGGCCTGAGCCAGCCGCGCCACCGCCGCCACCTGGTCGAGCAGGTCGAAACCCGGTGCCTCCAGCGTGGCGACGGGCACCCAGGCAGCCTGAACCGCATCATCCTGCGGCCGCGGTGTGCCGGAGGCGTAATCGCACAGCACCGCGGCCAGCAGGTAATGGCTCTGCACCGCGCCCGCCGCGTCGCGGGTGATCACGTCGATATTGGTGAGGTACTCCAGCGGGCGGGCGGTAACCCCGGTCTCCTCATGGAGTTCGCGCGCGGCGGCCTGCATCGCGGTCTCGCCTGCCTCCACGTGACCGCCGGGAAAGCCCCACCAGCCCGCCATCGGCGCCTTGCCGCGCTGCACGAGAATCACCTCGCCGTCCTCCGGGCCGCCATCGCCGGAAGGCCGGCGGCAGACCACCGCTATGGCGCCCAGCACCGGTCGTTGTGCGGCTGCCGGGACGGCGGCGGGGGCGTTGCCTTGCGCGCTCATCCGGCGCTGCAGCCGCGGATATCCACGGAGCGGTCGCGGCCCAGCACGGTGATGCGCAGGCGGGAGCGGTCGAGTGCGGCTGCAGCGGCGCCGTCCGCAGGCAGGAACTCGGTCTCGGCCACCAGGGTGCCGCCCTCACGGCGGGAGCTGGTGCTGCCTGCGTGGAAATGCGGCGTGCCGGGCTCGATCACCGCGACCTCCTCGCCTCCGGCCGGGGGCATGGCAATGCGGGCGGTGACGCTGAGCCCATAGCGCGAGGGGCGCACCGCGCAGGCGGCATCGCGCACCCCGGCCTCGCGCGCCGAGAAGGGCCGGCTGGCAAGCGCCGCCGCGATCGCAGGGTTGCGCCCCGCGCCCGGGTCGAGCGTATGGTCGAAGGCGAGCTCGGCCGGGACGCAGACATCCTTGCACACCCCCAGCTCCATCCGCCCCCTGAGCCGCACCGGCGCGCCGGGGTGGGCGGGCGTGATCTCCACCGGCAGCACCAGCGCATCGTGATAGCCTAGTGTGCGCACGCCCGCGGTCAGGAACACTTCGGGCGCGGGCCAGGTGAAGGCGGCAGCGGCGACGTTCTGCGAGCCTTTCCAGCTGAAGGAAGGCGGGATGCCGGCCTCGCCCGGTGCGCGCCAATAGGTCTTCCAGCCCTCGGCCAGGGTGATTTTCAACGCGCTCTGATAGGTGCCGCGGGCGGTCATGCCGCCGTCCAGCACCTCGATTCGCACCAGGTCCCCCCCGGGCAGGCCTGCGGCGCGGGCGCCCGAGGCGGGCAGCAGGGAAAGG
Source organism: Cribrihabitans pelagius (assembly GCF_048820915.1). Lineage (NCBI taxonomy): Bacteria > Pseudomonadati > Pseudomonadota > Alphaproteobacteria > Rhodobacterales > Paracoccaceae > Cribrihabitans > Cribrihabitans pelagius. The sequence goes on from NZ_JBMERR010000012.1 coordinate 15,299, forward strand.
CAGACGGCCGCGACTGCGGCGGCGGCCCGGGTCAGCGCAAGGGTCAGCTTCTGTCTCATGTGTGCATTGATGCGCCGGACGGGCGGATTTGCCAAGCCGCGCCGCGGTCATCTTTCCGTGTGCGCGGGGAGGATTTGCCGGGCGGGATTTGCAGGGCCGGGCGGGGCTTCGCGGAAGATTTGACGGGCGCGCCCGGGCGGACCGCCGCCGCGGCCCTTGCGCGCGGGCCTGCCGGGCGGCATGGTGGGGGCAGGCAGCGGAGTAACGGATGCGCATGGAACTGACTGGTAAGCTCTTGATTGCAATGCCCGGGATCGGCGATCCCCGCTTTGAGCACGCGGTGATTTTCCTGTGCTCGCAGGGCGAGGACGGCGCGATGGGGCTGATCGTCAACAAACCCGCGGCCGGTGTGGCGCTGGGCGAGCTGCTGGAGCAGCTGGATATCGGCGGAGAGGACAGCCCGGCGGCGGCGCTGCCGGTGCGTTTTGGCGGGCCGGTGGAGACCCAGCGCGGGTTTGTGCTGCATTCGGATGACTATGTCTCCGACGTGAGCTCGCTGAAGGTGGCGCCGGGATTCTCGATGACCGCGACGCTGGACATTCTCGAAGACATTGCCCGCGGCGCCGGGCCGGAGCAGCTTCTGGTGCTGCTGGGGTATGCCGGCTGGGGGCCGGATCAGCTGGAGTCGGAGATCGCGATGAACGGCTGGCTGACCACGGATGCGAGCCCTGAGCTGGTGTTCGGCACCGAAGATGACGCGAAATGGGGCGCTGCGCTGAAGACGCTGGGCGTCGATCCGCTCACCCTTTCGGCCAGCGCCGGGCATGCCTGAGCCGCCGGGCCGGGAGCAGGACAGCAGCAACCATTGTGTGACACGGCAGCGGGGGAGCGCTCCCGCCAGGTGTGCGGCCATCAGAAATGGCCTGCACCTGTTGGGCCGGGCGCCGCGCTGACGCGCGGCGGTGTGGTGGCCGGCAAGACCATTTCCCGGGAGGCTAGCGGACCCGGCAGAGGATTGCGGAGGTCTCTGGGCTGGAGCCTGTGCCCGCTGTTGTGCCCGTGGTCTTCCCCGTGCTCCCGGCGGTGCTAGTGCCTGTCCAGGATGAGCTGACAGCATCGTCCGGGCCCGAACCGCCGCTGGCCCTCGGGGGCCTGTCCGGCGGTTGCCGGCGCGGGCCAGATTGGGCCCGGGAAAGATGAGGCGCCGGGTCTGCAGGCGCACCTGAAGTTCTGGACGTGCGGCTTCCCGAAAGGGCAGCCGGTGACTGCAAACAGGGCGCCGGGGAAGGGCGGGCAGTGCAGAAGCGGCTGACCCGCTGAAGACGGGCTCCCAGGGCACCGCTTGCGAAGGGCAAGGCGCCGGCTTCTGTCCCGGCGGTGGCGCGGCAGGGGCGGCAGGGGCGGACCGCCAAAGCTCCGGCCCAAGCCCCTAACCTGAATGGACAGGCCTTTGCCCGGACGGCTGCCGCGGCGGGTTTGGCCCGGCACTTCCGGTCCGCTGCCGGCCCCCGTTGCGCCGCAGGCGCCGCCGCGCGGCGGCGCGGCGCCCGGCCCAACGCTTTGCGGCCTGCCTCTGGCAGGCGGGAAAGGGGCGGGAGCGTTTCCGTTTGCAGCGGGGCGGCCGGGCTGCGGGCGCGCGGCAGCCTGTTCAATCCCGCGGGGCGGCGGCGCGGCGGAGGCGGTCGTTGATGGCGGCCCCGAGGCCGTGCCCGGGCACCGGGGCGACTGCGATCGGCAGGCCCATGGCGTCGAGCCGGTGCAGGTGGCCGAAGAGATTGGCCGCCGCCTCGGCCAGGTCGCCGGTTTCCGAGAGGTTGAGGTCGCAGGGCCCCGCCCCGAAGCCGAGGAACAGTTCGCCATCCGCGGGGCCTGCCGCATCGAGCCGCACCGGTGCGGCGGGGGCGTAGTGCGACAGCAGCTGGCCGGGGGCGGTCAGCGGGTCTTGGATGTCGCGCCGCACCAAATTGCGGCCCAGCACGGCTTCCACGTCTTCGGCTGCGAGGCCGCCGGGGCGCAGCAGCATGGGCTCCGGGCCTGCCAGACCGATGATGGTGGATTCGACCCCGACACCGCAGGCGCCGTCGTCGAGAACCGCGGCGATGCGCCCGCCGAGCCCGGCCTCGACATGCGCGGCCGTGGTCGGGCTGATCCGCCCGGAAGGGTTGGCCGAAGGCGCCGCCACCGGCCCGTCCAGCGCAGAGAGCAGCGCCTGCGCCGCCGGATGCGCGGGCACACGGACGCCGAGCGTCGAAAGCCCCGCCGTCACCAGCGGCGAGATCCCGTGGCCTTCCCGCAGGGGCAGCACCAGCGTCAGCGGGCCGGGCCAGAAGGCTGCGGCGAGCGTCTCGGCTGCCTCGCTCCACTCCACGTAGCGCCGCGCGGCCTCGGCCGAGTGCACATGCGCGATCAGCGGGTTGAAGCTGGGCCGGCCCTTGGCCTCGTAGATTGCGGCCACCGCGCTGCCCTGGCGCGCATCGGCGCCGAGGCCGTAGACCGTCTCGGTCGGGAAGGAGACCAGCTCACCGGCCTGCAGAAGCGTGGTGGCGCGGGCAATACCCTCTGCCGTGGCGGCAAGAATTTCGGTGTTTTTCTGGGTCATGCGGGTGACGCGGCGTTTTGGTTGATTGCACGGGGCGCCCGATTAGGTAATCGGACAAGCCATCGACCATACCGGTCCCGGCCCGGGATGCCAAGCGTCCGGGCCGCACGACCGCCTATCAGGACGCCAAGAGAACACCCATGACTTTCCGTGCCCCCGTTTCCGAATATGAGTTCCTGCTGAAACATGTGATCGGCTACAGCGCGGTTGCGGCGACCGAGCGCTTTGGCGAGGCCTCGCCCGACATGGCCGAAGCCATCCTGAACGAGGCCGGCCGCATGTGCGGCGAGGTTTTGGCGCCGCTGCAGCGCGGCGGCGATCTGCACCCGGCGCATCTGGAGAACGGCGTGGTGCGCACCTCGCCTGGCTTCGGGGACGGCTGGAAGGCCATCGCCGAAGGCGGCTGGATCGGCATGAGCGCGCCGCAGGAGCATGGCGGCATGGGGCTGCCGATGACGGTGACCACCGCGGTGAACGAGATGATGGCGGCGGCCTGCCTGTCGCTGCAACTGGCGCCCTTGATGACCCAGGGCCAGATCGAGGCGCTGGAGCACCACGCGTCGGATGCGCTGAAGGAATTGTATCTGCCCAAGCTGATCTCGGGCGAGTGGTCCGGCACCATGAACCTTACCGAGCCGCAGGCGGGCTCGGACGTGGGCGCACTCAGCTCCAAGGCGGAGCCCAATGGCGACGGCACCTACGCGGTCACGGGCCAGAAGATCTTCATCTCCTGGGGGGACAACGACTTCTGCGGGAACGTCTGCCACCTGGTGCTGGCGCGGCTGCCGGAAGGCGTGCCGGGGACCAAGGGCATCTCGCTGTTCCTGGTGCCCAAGTACCTCCCCGATGAAAACGGCAACCCCGGCAAGGCCAACAGCCTCAAGGTGGTGAGTCTGGAGCACAAGATGGGCCTGCACGGTTCGCCCACCTGCGTGATGCAATATGACGGCGCGACCGGCTGGCTGGTCGGCGAGCCGCATGGCGGCATGGCGGCGATGTTCACGATGATGAACAACGCGCGTCTGGGCGTCGGCGGGCAGGGTGTCGGCGCGGGCGAAGGCGCCTATCAGCAGGCGCTGGGGTATGCGCTGGAGCGCAAGCAGGGCAAGACGCCCTCGGGCACCATCGCCGACCATGCCGACGTGCGCCGGATGCTGATGGAGATGAAGGCGGAGCTGTTTGCCGCCCGCGCCATCATGCTGGCCTGCGCCCAGGCGATCGACATGGCCTCGGCCACGGGTGAGGCGGAGTGGAAGACCCGCGCTGCTTTCCTGACCCCGATTGCCAAGGCCTTCGGCACCGACACCGGCATCCGCGTCGCCGAGACCGGGGTGCAGGTGCATGGCGGCATGGGCTTCATCGAGGAATCGGGTGCTGCGCAGTATTACCGCGACGTGCGGGTGACCGCGATCTACGAGGGCACCAACGGTATCCAGGCGATGGACCTGGTGGCGCGCAAGATGATGGACGGCGGCGAGATGGCGAACCGGCTGATCGACGAGATCGAGGAGCAGGCCGAGCGCGCGCGCCCCACCCATCCGAACATGGCGGAAGCGGTCTGGCAGGCCTGCGAATCCCTGCGCGAGGCGACCGAATGGCTGACCGCGCAGAGCGACATGCAGAACCGCTTTGCCGGTGCCGTGCCCTACCTGCGTGCCTTTGCCCGGGTGCTGGGCGGCCATTTCCACCTCGCCGCGGCGCTGGCCGATCAGGGCGGGCCGCGTGAGAAGCTCGCGCGCTTCTACATCAAGCGCATCCTGCCGGAGCACGCCGCGCTGCTCGCCCATGCGCAGGAAGGCGCCGAGGGCACCATGGCGCTGAGCCTTGATGAGCTGGCCACCGGATGACGTCGGTTCCCGAGGTCTCGCTGCATACGCCCTGGCAGGAACCGCCTGCCCCGGGCGAGGCGATCGAGGTGGCGGAGGGCGTGCTCTGGATGCGCCAGCCGCTGCCGATGAAGTTGGACCACGTGAACATCTACGCGCTGGATGACGGCGGCGGCTGGACCGTCATCGACACCGGTTTCAACACCCGCAAGAGCCGCGCGATCTGGGAAGACCTTATGGCGGGGCCCCTGCGGGGCAAGCCGGTGACCCGTGTCGTCGCCACCCATCACCACCCGGACCACATTGGCCTTGCAGGCTGGTTTCAGAGCGCGCACGGCGCCGAGCTGGTCACCACCCGCACCGCCTGGCTGTTTGCCCGGATGCTGACGCTCGACGTGCAGGAGAGCTGGCCCGAGGAGACCCTGGCCTATTACCGCAGCGCCGGCATGGACCCGGAGATCTACGCAAAGCGCGTGGCGGAGCGGCCGTTCAACTTTGCCGACACCGTCTACCCGATGCCGCTGGGCTTCACCCGGGTCCAGCAGGGCGATGTGATCCGCATGGGCGGGCGCGACTGGGACGTGCACATGGGCAACGGCCACGCGCCGGAACATGCGACCTTCTGGAGCCGGGACGACCACCTGGTGCTGACCGGCGACCAGATCCTCTCCTCGATCAGCCCCAACATCGGCGTCTACGCAACCGAGCCGATGGCCGACCCGTTGGGCGAATGGCTGGAGGCCTGCGAGCGGCTCTCGGCCCTGGCGCGGCCCGAGCATCTGGCGCTCGGCGGCCACAAGCTGCCGTTCACCCGGCTGCCCTTGCGGATGCGGCAGCTGATCGGCAACCACCACGGCGCGCTGGAGCGGCTGATGGAGCACCTGGGCGAGCCGCGCACCGCGGCCGAGTGTTTCGCGCCGCTGTTCAAGCGCCGCATCGGCGAAGGCGAATACGGTCTTGCGCTGGTGGAGGCGGTTGCCCATGTAAATCATCTGTACCACACCGGTCAGGCCGCGCGCTGGCAGCGCGGGGACGGGGCCTGGCTTTATCAGCGCAAGGGGTGAGGCCGCGCCCCGCAGGAGGGGAAGCTATGGAAGACGGAAAGCAACGGGCCCAGCCCGGCGACGAGATCGCAACCACCGCCGAAATCGCGGAGGCCGCGGTGCTGCCTTGCGTGCACGAGGTGCATGCCGACCCCGACGCCTGCGCCGCCCTGACCAAGGTGCCGGAGAAACTTCAGCAGGAGGCGAAGCACAAGAGCCCGGCGCGCTGGGCCTACGAGCGGCTGGTGCTCTATATCCAGAACTTCGAACAGCAGCTGGACGGTGAACACGAGGTGGCGATGGGCTTTGCCAGCGGCGGCACCGGGGTGATGCGGATTGAGGGTCTGGGCTATTTCGATCCCGATATCATCACATTCTACAGCGGCGGGGACGGTGCGCGCAGCCAGCTGGTACAGCATGTGAGCCAGCTGAACGTGCTGCTTCGTTCGGTTCCCAAGGCACAGAAGGAAGCGCCGCCGCGGCGTATCGGCTTCCGCCTCGCCAAGGACCTGACGGCGGAGTGAGCCCGGCGGGCAGCCGCGATTCGCTCTGCATTCCGGTGCCGCGGCGGCAGGCCCGTTGCTGGCCCGTCATTACCCCGTAACGATGGCGTCACGGGTTCGGGAAATCTGCCGGATGCGCCCGAATGACGTGGTGACAGGGGGCGGCAAATCCAGTAAGCAGCGGCAAAATTCGATACGCATGAGGAAATACCAGATGGCTGAACACCAGCATGGCTCCATGGACAGCAGCGTTCAGGAAAAGACCTATGCCAGCTTCATCACCTTCCTGACCCGCGGCTCCATCGCGCTGATCGTGGTGGTGCTGCTCCTGGCGATTTTCGCCGCCTGAGCGGCGCGGCCTGAATTGGGCTGACCCCGGTGTCAGAATACCTTTTGCCAGACCCGCAGGCGCCCGCGGCGCCGCTGCGGGTTTTCTCTGCGCATTTGCGGGGGCGGGCCGCGCTGTGCCTTGGCGCGGGCCTTGTAGCGCTGTCGCTTGCGGGCTGCGCCGCGCCGCAGCAGCCCAATGCCGATGCGGTGGCGCTGCAAAGGGTGGCCTACCGCCATCCGGGCCCGCCCGCGCTCACCCTTTACACAATGGTCAACAACCGCACCGGACGGGGCGGGCACGCCTCTCTGATGGTAAACGCGCAGGAGCGGGTGCTGTTCGATCCGGCGGGTTCCTTCTATGCCGCGGTGGTGCCGGAGAAGAACGACGTGCTTTATGGCATCACGCCCGCGGTAGAGAAGGCCTACCGCGGGGCGCATGCGCGCAGCACCTACCGCGTGGTGGTGCAGCGCGTGGAGGTGACGCCGGAGCAGGCGGCGCAGGCCTACAGGCTGGTGACGTCGAACGGCCGGGTGCCGGGCGCGTTCTGCGCGCAGGCGGTCTCCGGCATCCTGCAGCAGGTCCCCGGCTTCGAGGGCGTCGGGCGGACCTTCTACCCCGAGGCGCTGTCCGAACAGTTCGGCGCGCTGCCGGGGGTGGAGACCGAGGTCTACCGGGAGAACGACAGCGGCGATTTGCAGGAAGGACTCGCCAAGAGCGACGCGGCGCTGCGCGCGGGCGGCTGAGGGCCGGCGGCCCCGGGGCGGGCACCCCTCGGACGATCTGCGGAGATCAGGCCGCGCCGGGAGACCGGGGCGGCTTCTTTGTTTGCGGCCGGTGAAACAGCGGGTGAGTGGGCAAGCGGAGAAGCCGCGATTGACCTGCAAGCAAGTAAGCCGCTCAACCCCGGGAGATAAGCCGCGCGCCGGCGGCGCGGGCGGAGGCGATCCGAACGGAAATGGCTGGCAGTTTATCCCGGCCGATTCCGTATGCCCTGTCGGGGGCGCGCCCAAAGGCAGCCAAATCGCCGCCGCGCGGGCGCGCGCCGGCGATGCGCGGCGGCCTTTCGGCCTTGTCCCGCCCGGGGTGCAGCAGGCTAGAGGATGCGCTCCCGCGCCTGTTGCCCGCGCCTCAGGCGCAGGCAAAGCAGCCTTGGGCCGGGCGCCATGCTGGCGCATGGCGGGGCGCGCGTGGCGGGTGCCGGGGGTGCTCCGCCGCCGCGCGTCAGCCTGCGAGATAGAGCAGAACCAGCGCCACGCCGCCGGTGGCCAGCGCCACCAGCACGTTGCGGCTGATATAGCCGGCCGCGAAGGTCGCGGCGGCGGCGGCGAAATGCGGCAGGCTGGGTTCGCCGCCGGTGGGCGCGGGCCAGACCGCGAGCGGCACCACCAGCGCCGGGATCACCGCCACCGCGGTATAGCGCAGGTGGCGCATCAGCCAGGCGGGGATTTCGCGCCCGCCCATGAAGCCGATGAAGACGAAGCGCAGCACGTAGCTGCCGAAGGACACACCCAGGATCACGGTCCACAGGAGCCAGGCGGGGATCTCGGTCATTCTGCGGCCTCCGGGTTGGGGGTGCGGGCTTCGGCCGCGGCCTTGCGGCGCTCGAGCCAAATCTCGGCCTGGGCGCCCGCGATCATGCCGGCGATACCGGCCACGATCAGCCCGAGGTTATAGGGCAGCGCTGTGGCGGGCAGGGCGGTGGCGACGGCGACGAAACAGGCCACCACGTGGGCGGGCGTCCTCAGCATCGGGCCGATCATCGCAAGGAAGGCCAAGGGCAGCACGAAATCCACCCCCCAGCTCTCCGGGATGCGGGTGCCCGCGAGCGCCCCCAGCACAGTGGCAGACATCCAGACCGGCGCCACGATGCCGCAGGTGCCGAAGAAGTAGGCCAGCCGCTGTGGCAGCGTCATCCTCGGCGCCTTCTCGAACTGCACGATGGAGAGCGCATAAGACTGGTCGACCACGAAATAGGCGGCTATCGCGCGCTGCCACATCGGGGCACCGCCGAGGTAGGGCGTGAGCGAGGCGGAATACATCGCCATCCTGAGGTTCACCGCCAGTGCCGACACCAGGATGATCAGCACCGGCGCCTGCTCCTGCATCAGCTGCAGCGCGGTGAGCTGGGCCGCACCCGCAAACACCGCCATCGAGAACGCCAGCGCCTCACCCGCGTTCAGCCCGGCCTCCGCCGCGAGCACGCCGAAGAGCGATCCGAAGGGCGCGGCCATCAGCAGGAAGGGGGCGCTGTCGCGAAAGCCTTTCCAGAAGGCCGATTTGGGAGTGGTGATTGCCATGCGCGCGTCCTAGATTGCCTGCACCCGGCCTAAGGCGGACGCAGGAGGTTTGCAATTGGTGAGTGCAGATATCATGGCGGAATATCTGATTGCCCCCGATGTTTCCAACCCGCGGCTGACGCGGCAGGTGCAGGGGTTCGACCAGACCGGCGCCGCGCAAGCGATCGCGGTGGTGGAGGAGCGGCCGCTGACCATCTTCCTCAACAGCCGCGAGATCGTCACCGCGATGACCATCGGCGACTACCCGGAGTATCTGGCGCTGGGGTTCCTGCGCAATCAGGGCATGCTGGGCGACGAGGACGAGGTGACGCGGGTCGACTACGACGATGACCTGGAAACCGTGGTGGTGCGCACCGCGGTAGAGACCAGCCACGAGGAGAAGCTGAAGAAGAAGACCCGCACCTCGGGCTGCGCGGTGGGCACGGTTTTCGGCGACATGATGGAGGGGCTGGAAGGGCTGAAGCTGCCCGAGGCGGAGCTGCGCACCTCCTGGCTCTATGCGCTGGCGCATAAGATCAACCGCACGCCCTCTCTGTATCTCGAGGCCGGCGCCATCCACGGCACCGTGCTGTGCCAGAGGGACCGGCCGCTGGTCTACATGGAGGACGTGGGCCGCCACAATGCAGTCGACAAGATCGCGGGCTGGATGCTGTCGGAGCGGGCGGAGGCCGCGGACAAGATCCTTTACACCACCGGGCGGCTGACCTCGGAGATGGTGATCAAGACCGCGCTCATGGGCATTCCGGTGCTGGCCTCGCGCTCGGGCTTCACCGCTTGGGGCGTGGAGATCGCGCGGGAGGTCGGCCTCACGCTGATCGGCCGGATGCGCGGGCAGCGCTTCATCTGCCTTGCGGGCGAGGAGCGGCTGTTGCGGGATATCGACCCGGCGGCGGTGCCCGCAGAGGAGAAGAAACACAGAAGGAAAGGCGCGGATGGCTAACAGGGGAGCCGAATTTCACACGAAATTCGGGCCGGAAAACGCGCGTTTTCCGGCGCCGGAGGAGATGGCATGACGGAACGCAAGCCTTTGGGCGTGATCCTCGCAGGCGGGCAGGCGACCCGCATGGGCGGCGGTGACAAGGGGGCTCTGGTCGTGGGCGGCCGCAGCATGCTCGACCGGGTGATCGTCCGGCTCGGCCCGCAGGTGGAGCGGCTGGTTCTCAACGCAAATGGCGATGCGGCGCGATTTGCCGAATACGGGCTGCCGGTGGTGGCAGACAGCCTGCCGGACTACCCGGGGCCGCTTGCCGGCGTGCTGGCGGGCATGGAGTGGGCGGCCGCGCAGGGCGCCAGCCATATTGTCACGGCCGCCGCCGATACGCCCTTTTTCCCGGAGGATCTGGTGGCGCGGCTGACCCGCGCCGCCGAGCGCGCCTCGACCCCGATTGCGCTGGCCGCGACTTATGAGGGCGGGCGCGCCAATCGCCACCCGACCTTTGGCCTCTGGCCCGTGAACCTGCGGGCGGACCTGCGCGCGGCACTGGAGGGGGGCTTGCGCAAGGTGGTGCTCTGGACCGACAAGCACGGCGCGGCCACTGCGGCCTTTGAGGACGGCGCGTTTTTCAACGTGAACACGCCGGAGGACCTGACCGAGGCGGAGCGCCGCGTTGCCGAGGGGCAGGTATGAAGGTCTATGGCGTCACCGGCTGGAAGAACAACGGCAAGACCGGGTTGATGGAACGCCTGGTCGCGGAGATCACGGCGCGGGGCTTCACTGTCTCCACCGTGAAACACGCCCATCACGCGGTGGACGTGGACCAGCCCGGCACCGACAGCTTCCGCCACAGGCAGGCGGGCGCCTCGGAAGTGGTTCTGGCCTCGGGGCGGCGCATCGCCTTGATGCAGGAGCTGCGCGGCGCGGCCGAGCCAACGCTTGCGGAAATCCTCGCCCGGATGCAGCCGGCCGATCTGGTGCTGGCCGAGGGCTACAAGCGCGAGCCCCACCCCAAGATCGAGGCGCACAGGCAGGCGGCAGGCACCAAGCTGATCGCCAGGGGTGATGCCAGCATCCGCGCAGTGGCGAGCGATGCGCCGGGGGCGCTGGAGCCGGGCGCGGGGCAGGTCGTCTTCCATCTCGACGACACCAGGGCTATTGCCGATTTCATTCTGCATGAGGTGGGGCTGTGAGCGCTTTTCCGGCCCCTCTCTTTGACACTGTGCTGGTGGCCGACTGGACTGCCGGCAAGCGTCGGCCGAAGCGCGAAAGCCGGGACGCGATCTGGCTGGGCGCCGCGCGCAGCGGCATCGCGGAACCCCCGGTCTACTGCCGCAGCCGGCAGGAGGCGGAGGCCTGGCTCTCGGACTTTCTCGCCCGCGAACGGGCCGCCGGGCGGCGGGTGCTTGCGGGGTTCGACTTCCCCTTTGCCTGCCCCCGGGGCTTTGCCCGAAGGATCACCGGCTCGGACAGCCCGTTTGCGCTCTGGGCCTGGCTGGAGGCGCGTATTCAGGACAGCCCGGACGGCAGCAACAACCGCTTCGACGTGGCGTCGGAGTTGAACCGGGCCTTCCCCGGCGAAGGCCCCTTCTGGGGCAAGCCGGAGGAGGGGCGATGGCCCGATATCCCCTACCGCAAGTCCGGGATCACCTACGCAGAGGTAGGCGAACGGCGGCAGGCGGATCTCGCGGCCCAGGCGGCGTCCTCCTGCTTCCAGCTGTTCTTCAACCCGACGGTGGGCAGCCAGATGCTCATGGGGCTGCCGGTCTTGCAGCGTCTGCGGCAGGAACATGGCGTGGCGGTCTGGCCATTCGAAGGCACGGGAGACGCTCCGGCGGTCTTTGCCGAGCTCTGGCCCGGGCTGATCGAGCCCGCGGTCAAGGCCGCCCTGGCGGAGGCGGGGCCGGAGGAGATCCGCGACCGGGTGCAAGTCAGTCTGCTGTCGCAGGCGCTGTCGCGGCTCACGCAGGAGGAGCTGGCGGAGATGCTGGGCGTATGCCCGCCGGAAGCCAAGGAGGAGGGGTGGATCTTGGGCACCGGTCACAAGGACAGGCTGAACGCGCTGGCGGGGGATGCAAGCCAGCCTTTGGCTCCGCCGCCGCTCGGCAACGATTGCTTTGCCTTGCCGGCCGGCGTGGACTGGACCCCGGTGGACGAGGCGCTCGCGCGGCTGAGGGAGCGGCTGCGCCCGGTGACCGGGCAGGAAAGCGTGCCGCTTGCCCAGGCGCTGGGCCGGGTGCTGGCCGCGGATGCTGTGGCGCGCCGCGCCAACCCGCCGCTGCCCAACACCGCAGTCGACGGCTATGGCTTCCGGGGGCCGCTGCCCGAGGGCCCGCATGTTCTGCCGCTGGTCGAGGGCCGGGCCGCCGCCGGGGTGCCGTCTGCGGGCGAGGTTCCGGCGGGCCATGCGATCCGGGTGCTGACCGGGGCGGCGCTGCCCGCGGGCGTGGACACTGTGGTGCTGGAAGAGGACGTGAACAGCAACGGGTGCCGGATAGCCCTCAACGGCCCGCTGAAGCGCGGCGCCAACACCCGCAAGGCGGGCGAGGACGTACGCGAAGGCACGGTGATCCTGTCCCGCGGCCGGGTGGTGACGCCGGCCGATCTGGCGCTGGCCTCGGCTTGCGGGCTGGCGGCGCTCGACGTGCATCTGCCGCTGCGCGTGGGAGTGCTCTCCACCGGGGACGAACTGGTGGAGGCGGGCGCGACAGCGGCGCCGGGGCAGATCTATGACGCCAACAGGCCGATGCTGCTGGGGCTGATCCGGCAGCTGGGCTTCACCGCCATCGACCTCGGCCGGGCACCGGATAACCGGGCTGCGCTGCGGGAGAGGCTGGATGCCGCGGCGGGGCAGGCGGATGCGATCCTCACCTCCGGCGGCGCCTCGGCGGGGGACGAGGACCATGTCTCGGCGCTCCTGCGCGAGGCGGGCGCGCTGCAGCACTGGCGCATCGCGCTGAAGCCGGGGCGGCCGCTGGCGCTGGGTATGTGGCAGGGCACGCCGGTCTTCGGGCTGCCGGGCAATCCGGTGGCGGCGCTGGTCTGCACGCTGATTTTCGCGCGCCCGGCGATGGGGCTGATGGCGGGAGCGGGCTGGCGCGAGCCGCAGGGCTTCGAGGTGCCGGCCGCGTTTGCAAAACGCAAGAAACCCGGGCGGCGCGAATATCTGCGCGCCCGCATCCGGCAGGGCCGGGCCGAGGTCTTTACTTCTGAAGGCTCAGGGAGGATCAGCGGGCTGAGCTGGGCCGAGGGGCTGGTCGAATTGGGCGACGGCGCCGCGGAAATCCGCCAAGGCGACCCGGTGCGCTTTATCCCCTATGGCAGCTTCGCCATGTGAGGGCTGGGCAAGGGAGCCGCTCCCGCCCGTTGCCCGCCCGTCATTTCATGACGGGCAGCCGCCCGTTGGGCCGGGCGCCGCGCTGACGCGCGGCGGGCCATCGCAATCCAGCCCCGTGCCACTTCCTGATCACTACTTTCTGACCGGAAATACCCCCGCCGGAGGCAGCGCCCGCCAGGGCGCTCCCGCCCGATCTACGTCAGTCGAAGGTCCCCGCGACCCGGCCCAGGAGCATGAAGGCGCGCGCCGTGCGGGTGCCGCTGAGGGCGGAGATCTCGCTGTCGGTGGCACCAGCTTCGAACTCCGCGAACATCTGGTCGAAGCGGCGCAGGAAGTGGTGCGCGGCGTCGCGGAAGATCGGGTCCTGCTTCATCCGGGCCGCGGCCAGCGACAGCGAGGCGCGGTCGCGCACGCCGCCAAGCGCCGCTACCGCGCGGCCGCGCGCACCTTGCGCGAACTGGCGCCAGACCTCGGGGCGGGCCATGTCGGGGTGCAGGTCGTCCATATAGATGCCGTCCTGGCTGACCAGGGTGAGCACGTCCTGCGCGGCCTGGATCACCTGCGCCGCCTTGCGGTCCTTGAGAGCGGCGCGCAGGGCGGTGAAGCCCGCCTGGTCCTCGGCGGTTTCCGGGAAGTTCAGGGCGCGGATGAACTGCTCCGTCGGCAGAGGCGGGGCGGTGTCTGCGGCCTCGGTCCCCAGCGCCAGCGAGCCCTGGCCGGCCGCGGCCATCTCGGCGGCGCGTTCGGGGATCGGCGGGCGCGGCGGCATCCGGCGGCTGGTGTGGAAGGTGGCCAGCGCGGTTTCGGTCTTGCGCGCCGCTTCAGCCAGCGCATCGAGTTTGCGGCTGACCGAGGGCTCGGCCACCGCGGCATGCTGCTGTGCCTGGGTGAGGTAGGTCTGGCGCAGCCCGTCGATGGCTGCCTGGAGCTGTTCGCTCTCCTCCCGCATCACCCGGGCCGAGCGGGCCGCCGAGGCCGCGACCCAAAGCATCGCCAGCGGCAGGATCACCGCCAGAAGCACCGTGATCTGATCGGCCCATTGCACCAGCCCGCCGTCTTCGGCGGAGAAGTAGTAGAGCCCGCCCGCGAGCAGCAGCCAGAGCGCGCCGAGCACGATCGCGGCAAGTTCCGCCGCTCCGGGGCCGGAAGCGGCGCCGGCCGGCTCGAAGCCGCGCAGCGGCTGGCCCGCCGGGCTGCCCAGCCCGCCGTGTCCGGTGCCGGGGCCCTGGGCACCGCGGAGGGCGCTGCTGGCGGCCTGGCCAGGCTGCGTCTCCGAGCCGGGACCCTGACCGTGCCCGGGGCCGGTGCCGTCTGGATATGCGCCTGCTGGACTCTGGCCGGACATGGGCCGCTCCCGGTTGCTGCTAGGGGTCAGGAAAAGTCGATCTTCAGGATCTCGTAAGCGCGCTCGCCGCCGGGCGTGCGCACTTCCACACTGTCGCCTTCTTCCTTGCCGATCAAGGCGCGCGCGATGGGGGATTTGATATTGAGCAGCCCGGCCTCGATATTGGCTTCATGCTCACCGACAATCTGCCAGGTCTTTTCTTCGTCGGTGTCCTCGTCCACCACGGTGACCTTGGCGCCGAACTTGATGGAGCCGGAGAGCTTCGCCGGGTTGATCACGTCGGCCAGCGACAGGATGCCTTCGAGCTCCTTGATGCGGCCTTCGATGAAGGACTGCTTTTCGCGCGCCGAGTGGTATTCGGCGTTTTCCGAAAGGTCGCCCAGCTCGCGCGCTTCGGCGATGGCCTGGATGATCGCCGGGCGTTCGACGGATTTCAGGTTTTTGAGTTCGCTCTCCAGGGCGCTGTGGCCCTTGGGGGTCATCGGGATCTTGTCCATAGGTGTGGTCCAGGTCTTTTGTCTGTGCGTTCTTCAGGAAAACCGGAGCCCCGCAGCAGGCAGCTGCGGGGCGTCCGGTTCAGTTGCAAATACCTGACCCAATCCCGGGCCGGATTTCAAGTGGGGGGCGGGGGCCTGCGGCGGGCAAATCCGGCAAAGACGCGGGATTTCACGCCGGCAAAGCGCCCATGCCCCGGAGAATGCGCGGAAAAATGCCGTGGTCCGGGTCGGGCCATCCACAAAAGAAGATCATTCATCATATTGCACCGCCTCGTATTCGACGCCGTTGTCATCGAGGAAATAGAAGCGGCGGCCAGGTTCGTAGTCGGCGTGATTCACTGGCTCGAATCCTGCCTTCTTCACCGCCGCTTCGGTTGCGTCCAGGTCCGCGACCACCACGGCGAGGTGGTTGAGCGCGCCCTTGCGGGAGTAGCGCGGCGCGGCCTCGCCCGGCGCTTCGGCGGGGCGGAACAGGGCCAGGTAGCTGTCGGGGCCGCCCACATGCACGGTGTAGCCGCCGTTTATCGCCGGGCCCTCCCAGCGGATGTGCCAGCCGAAGACCTCTCCCATCCAGGCGGCTGTGGCTTGCGGGTCGGCAACGGTGATGTTGGCATGTTCCAGTTGTGCGCTCATCTGCGGCTCCTTTTCGATGTCTGATGCCTCTTGATACGACTCACGCTAATTTCTAAACCTAACTTGAGCTCAAGCATTTTTTCAGAGGAGGGCGCAGAAGGTGGCGGCGCAGGCAGGGATCTCCATCGGCTATCTGGCTGAGCGCACCGGGCTCGCGGTATCGGCGATCCGCTATTACGAGGCGCAAGGCCTGGTGGAGCCCTGGCGCAACGCAGGCGGGCAGCGGCGGTTTCACCGCGCCGACATCCGGCGCCTCAGCTTCGTGATGATCGCGCAGCAGTTCGGCTTCTCGCTGCCGGAAATCCGCGGTCTGCTGAAAAGCCTGCCCGGCGGGCGCACGCCGACTCCGCAGGACTGGGCGGCGATCTCGGAAGGGTTCCGCGCGCATCTGGACCAGCGAATCGAGACGCTCACCAAGTTGCGCGACAATCTGGACGGCTGCATCGGCTGCGGCTGTCTGTCGCTGCCCAAATGCGCGCTCTACAACCCCGCCGATGCGGCAGCGCAGAAAGGCAAGGGCCCGCGCTATCTGCTGGGCGACCGGCCAGAGGCGGGCAACGGGGCGGAAAACGATGCCTGAATGACGAAAACAGGCGTTCATTTTGCCGCAGAACCCTGTTCTACAGGGGCCTGACGCAGAGTTTGGATTGACCAGCACGGCCGCCAAACGCTAAGCACCCGCGAAAGAAAATTACGCCCTTCCGGTGGGGCCGGTAGCGAAATAGCCAAGGAGCACCTCTATGGCCGAGATTGAACGCGAAGCGATGGAATATGATGTGGTGATCGTGGGGGCCGGCCCCGCCGGTCTCTCGGCCGCCATCCGCCTCAAGCAGCTGGACGCCGATTTGCAGGTGGTCGTGCTGGAGAAGGGCTCGGAAGTGGGCGCGCATATCCTGTCGGGCGCGGTGCTGGACCCCTGCGGCCTCGATGCGCTGATCCCGGACTGGAAGGAAAAGGGCGCCCCGCTGAATGTGCCGGTGGAGGAAGACAACTTCTACATGCTGGGCGAGGCGGGCCAGGTCCGCATCCCCAACTTCCCGATGCCGCCCCTGATGAACAACCACGGCAACTATATCGTCTCGATGGGCAACGTCTGCCGCTGGATGGCGGAGCAGGCCGAGGAACTGGGCGTGGAGATCTTCCCCGGCATGGCCTGCTCGGAGCTGGTCTATGGCGCCAACGGCGAGGTTAAGGGCGTGGTTGCGGGCGAGTTCGGCCGCAATCCCGATGGCACCCCCGGCCCGTCTTACGAGCCCGGCATGGAGCTGCACGGCAAATATGTGTTCCTGGGCGAAGGCGTGCGCGGCTCGCTGTCCAAGGAAGTGATCGCCAAATACGGCCTGTCGGACGGCAAGGAGCCGCAGAAATACGGCCTTGGCATGAAGGAGATCTGGGAGATCGACCCGGCCAAGCACAAGGCGGGCCGCGTCTCCCACACCATGGGCTGGCCGCTGGGCGGCAACGCGGGCGGCGGGTCGTTCATCTACCACCTGGACAACAACCAGGTCTATGTCGGCTTCGTGGTGCACCTGAACTACAAGAACCCGCATCTGTTCCCCTACATGGAGTTCCAGCGCTTCAAGCATCATCCGATGGTGGCGGAGCTTCTGAAAGGCGGCAAGCGCGTGGCTTACGGCGCGCGGGCGATCACCGAGGGCGGCTGGCAGTCGCTGCCCAAGCTGGTGGCGCCGGGTGTGGCGCTCCTGGGCTGTGCCGCGGGCATGGTCAACGTGCCGCGCATCAAGGGCAACCACAACGCGATGCTGTCGGGCAAGGCCGCGGCGGAAGCCGCTTATGCCGCGATCAAGGCGGACCGCGCCGGCGACGAGTTGGCGGCCTACGAGGCGGACGTGCGCGAGGGCGCCATCGGCGAGGACCTGAAGAAGGTGCGCAACGTGAAGCCGATGTGGTCCAAGTGGGGGCTCACCGCGTCCTTGATGCTGGGCGGACTGGACATGTGGACCAACACCTTCGGCTTCTCCCTGTTCGGCACCCTCGGCCACGGTAAGAATGACGCCGAGGCCACCGAAGAGGCCAGCAAGCACAAGGAAATCGACTACCCCAAGCCCGACGGGGTTCTGTCGTTCGACCGGCTGACCAACGTCTCCTTCTCGATGACCAACCACGAAGAAAGCCAGCCCTGCCACCTGCGGCTCGGCAACCTCGACACGCCGGTGCGGGTCAACCTTCCGAAATACGCAGAACCCGCGCAGCGCTACTGCCCGGCAGGCGTCTACGAAGTGGTGGAAAAGGACGGTCAGCCGGAGTTCGTCATCAACTTCCAGAACTGCGTCCACTGCAAGACCTGCGATATCAAGGACCCCTCGCAGAACATCACCTGGACCACACCCCAGGGCGGCGACGGGCCGAATTACCCGAACATGTGATCCGGACCCGCCGGAACCGGCGGTGTTTTGCCGGAAAACAGGGGGCGGCCAGGCGGCCGCCCCATTGCGTGCAGGGGCCGCGCGCACTACGATTTCCCTTGAGCAGTGATATAACACGTAGAGGGAGGCCCCGCGTGCCCCGATCCTTTTTTCGCCCCTTCCGAGGCGCGGCGCTGGCCGCAGTGGCCGCTATCTCCGCCGCAGGGCCCATGGCCGAAGCAGGCGGGCTGGCGGGCTCCTACCTGGCCGGGCGGGCGGCCATTTATGACGGCGATTTCGTCTCCGCCGCGCTCTATTATTCCCAGGCGCTGGCGCGTGATCCGCAGAATCCGGTCTTGATGGAGAACCTGGTGTTCGCGCAGCTGGCGATGGGCCAGATCGACGCCGCGGTGCCGGTGGCCGAGCGGCTGTGGCAGATTGGCGCCCGCAGCCAGGCCGCCAACATCGTGATGGCAGGCAATTTCGCCCGCCGCGGCGACTTCCAGGCGATCCTGGACCGCGACTTGTCGCGCCACGCGATCCACCCGCTTGTCGACGGGCTGCTGGAAGGCTGGGCGCATATGGGCGCGGGCTCGGTCTCCAGCGCGCTGAAACGCTTCGATGAACTGGCAGACGACGGCAGCCTGCGCCCCTTCGTGCTCTACCACCGGGCGCTGGCGCTGGCCTCCGCCGGGGACTACGGCGGCGCCGAGGAGCTGTTTGCCGCGGATGACGGCCAGCTCACCGGGCTCAGCCGCCGCGCCGCCATCGCACGGGTGCAGATCCTGTCGCAGCTGGGCCGGACCGAGCAGGCGCAAACGGTGCTGGGCGAGAGCTTCGGCAGCCGTCTCGACCCCGGGCTGGAGCGGCTTGCCACCGCGCTGGAGGCGGGCGAGACCCTGCCGTTTACCATCGCGCCAAGCGCGCGCGACGGCGTGGCGGAGGTGTTCTTTACCCTCGGCGCGGCACTCAACGGCGATACCGCCGACGACTACGTGCTGATGTATGTGCGCATGGCCGCGGCGCTGAGCCCTGACCATGCGGATGCGATCCTGCTCAGCGCCGGCCTGCTGGACCGGCTTGGCCGCTACGAGCTGTCGGTCGCGACCTATAAGCAGGTGCCCGCGGGCCACCCCGACCATCACGCCGCCGAGCTGGGCCGCGCCGAGGCGCTGCGCCGCGCCGCCAAGCCCGATGCCGCGATCGAGGTGCTGGAGCAGCTGTCGCGCGACTACCCCGACCATGCCGGCGTCTACGTGAGCCTGGGCGACCTGTTGCGCCAGCAGGAGGGCTACGCCGCCGCCGCCCGCGCCTACGACAAGGCGCTGGCCGCCACGCCCGAGGACGACGGCAGCCGCTGGTTCCTGCTCTACGCCCGCGGCATCTGCCATGAGCGGCTCGGCCAGTGGGAGCAGGCCGAGGGTGACTTCCGCGCCTCGCTGGCGCTCGACCCGGACAGGCCGCAGGTGCTGAACTACCTTGGCTATTCGCTGGTCGAGAAAAGCAGCAAGCTGGATGAAGCCTTGGAGATGATCGAGCGCGCCGTCGCCGCACGGCCCGACAGCGGCTATATCGTCGACAGTCTGGGCTGGGTGCTCTACCGGCTCGGCCGCTTCGAAGAGGCGGTCGGGCACATGGAGCGCGCGGTGGAGCTGATGCCGGTGGACCCGGTGGTGAACGACCACCTTGGCGATGTCTACTGGGCCGTGGACCGCAAGCGCGAGGCGGAGTTCCAGTGGAAGCGGGCGCTCTCCTTCATCGACCCCGAAGACAGCGATGGCGAGGCCGACCCGGAGCGGATCCGGCGCAAACTGAAGGTTGGGCTGGACGCAGTGCTGGCGGAAGAGGGCGCAGCCCCTTTGAAGGTGGCCAATGGCGGTTGAGGCGTTTGCGCCCGCCAAGATCAACCTCACTCTGCATGTGACCGGCCGCCGCGCGGACGGCTATCATCTGCTGGATTCGCTGGTGGTCTTTGCCGATGTGGGCGACCGCATCACAGCCGCCCCGGCAGAGGCGCTGAGCCTCTCGGTGGAGGGGCCAATGGCGGCGGGGGTGCCTGCTGACGGGGGCAACCTGATGCTGCGCGCGGCCCGGCTGATGACGGGCGGCAGTCCGCGCGGCGCGGCGCTGCGGCTGGAAAAGCACCTGCCGATGGCAGCGGGCATCGGCGGCGGCTCCTCGGATGCGGCGGCGGCGCTGAAGGCGCTGTCCACGCTCTGGCAGCAGCCGCTGCCCGCAGCCGGAGACGTTCTGGCCCTGGGCGCCGACCTGCCGGTCTGCCTCGCAGCACCAATCCCGCAGCGGATGCGCGGCACCGGCGGGCGGCTGGACCCGCTGCCGCCCCTGCCGGACTGCGGGCTGTTGCTGGTGAACCCGGGCGTCGCGGTGCCGACGCCCGCGATCTTCAAGGCGCTTGCGCAGCGCGAGAACCCGCCCATGCCCGAAGACCTGCCGTGCTGGCAAAGCGCCCGCGAACTGGCGGAGTGGCTGGCGCAGCAGCGCAACGACCTGCAGGCCCCGGCCGAAGCGCTGGCGCCGCAGATCTCCGGCGTGCTGGCCGCGCTTAGACTGACGCAATGCCTGCATGCGGGAATGTCCGGATCCGGCGCCACCTGCTTCGCGCTCTATCCCAGCCGTGCCTGTGCAGAGGCTGCGCAGACCCGGATCGGCAGCACCCGCCCGGAGTGGTGGGCCGCCGCAGGCAGCTTGCTCTGACACAGACCAGGGAAGCGCTCCCGCGCACGGGACAGCGCCTCTCCGAGGCTTGCCCGCCCGAGGGCCGGGCGCCGCGCTGGCGCGCGGCGGGGGCCGCGCGCGGGACCTGATCCTCTTCTTCTTGCCAAAAATATCCCGGGGGTGAGGCCCAGGGGGCCGAGGGGGCAGAGCCCCCCCACTTCCCTGTCAACAGCCCGGACCGAAGAAGGCTTCAGTTCAGCCTGGCGACCACGTAGCCCGCCAGGTCGTGCAGCACCTCGCGCAGCGGATGCTCCGGCAGGACCGCGAGCGCCGCCTTGGCCTTCTCGGCCCATCGGAGCGCGTCCTGGCGGGTTGCCTCCAGCGTGCCGTATTTCGCCATCAGCGTGAGCGCCTGCTCCAGGTCGCCGTCCTGCTGGCGGCCCTTCTCGATGGTGCGGCGCCAGAAGACGCGCTCTTCGTCCGTCGCCTGCGCCACCGCCTTGATCACCGGCAGAGTCAGCTTACGCTCGCGGAAGTCGTCCCCCACGTTCTTGCCGGTGGCCTTGCTGTCGCCCTGGTAATCCAGCAGGTCGTCGGCGATCTGGAAGGCGATCCCAAGCGCGTCGCCGTAAGCGTGCAGCGCCTGCACCTGGGCTTCGGGCGCGCCCGCGATCACGCCGCCAACTTCGGTCGCAGCCGAGAACAGCGCCGCGGTCTTGCCGCGCACCACTTGCAGGTAGATGTCCTCGTCGGTTGCCAGGTTGGAGGCCGCGGTCATCTGCAGCACTTCGCCCTCGGCAATCGTTGCGGACGCATTGGCGAGGATGTCGAGCACCCGCAAGGACCCGGTCTCCACCATCAGCTGGAAGCTGCGGGCAAAGAGATAGTCGCCGACCAGCACGGAACTCTTGTTGTCCCACAACAGGTTGGCGGTGGGGCGGCCGCGGCGCTGGGCGCTTTCGTCGACCACGTCGTCATGCAGGAGCGTTGCGGTGTGGATGAACTCCACCGTCGCGGCGAGCCGGATGTGATGTTCGCCCTCGTAGCCGCAGAGCCGGGCTGCGGCCAGCGTGAGCATCGGGCGCAGGCGCTTGCCGCCGGCCTCGACCAGATGCGCGGTCACCTCGGGGATGCGGGGGGCGTGGCGGGAGGCCATCCGGGTGCGGATCAGCGCGTTCACCTCCTCCAGTTCCTGGCTCAGCGCGGCGGCCAGCATCTCGTGCGGCTTCTTGTTCATGACTTGGTCCATCACATTCCTGCTTGCAAGCCTCGACAATGCGGCGGCCTTGCCCTTAGATCCATCCCATGAAGGAACTCCTGCGCAGCACCGATCCAACCGTCCTGGCCTTTGCCTCAGCCCTTCTTGAGGGAGAGGATATAGACTGCTTTCAAATCGACGTAAACATGAGCGTCCTGGAGGGCAGCATAGGCATTCTGCCGCGGCGGCTGATGGTGCGGGCGGCGGATTATGACGCCGCACTTGTGGTGATGGCGGATAACGAAATCCCGCTGGGCCGGTGACAATGGGACAATGAGCCAGTTTCCGGAAAATGAGTTGAGCCGCAACGGTTTCCTGGGCGGCCGGGTGCAGCTGTGGCAGCCGCTGAAGGGCTACCGTGCCGGGGTCGATCCGGTTCTGCTGGCGGCTGCGGTGCCCGCGCGGGCGGGGCAAGCGGTCCTGGAGCTGGGCTGCGGCGCGGGGCAGGCGCTGTTGTGTCTTGCGGCGCGGTTGCCGGGGCTGGATCTCGCAGGGGTGGAGCTGCAGCCCGCCTATGCCGCGCTGGCGCGGCGGAACGCGGCGGAGAACGGTGCGGCGCTTACCGTCTGGGAGGCGGATCTGGCAGCGCTGCCAGCGGACTTGCGGCAGCGCCGTTTCGACCATGTGATCGCCAATCCGCCCTACTACCGGGCCGGTGCTCACAGCCCGGCGCAGGACGCGGGCCGCCGCACTGCGCTGGGGGAGGCGACGCCGCTGGCTGACTGGATCGGCACGGCGGCGCGGCGGCTGGCGCCGAAGGGGTATCTGCACATGATCCAGCGCGCCGACCGGCTGCCGGAAATGCTCACGGCCTGCGAGGGGCGGCTCGGCTCGGTGGAGGTGCTGCCGCTGGCGCCGCGCGCGGGGAAGGCCGCGGAGCTGGTGATCCTGCGGGCGCGCAAGGAGGGCCGGGCGGCCTTCCGGCTGCATGCGCCGCTGGTGCTGCATGAGGGCGCGCGCCACGACGGCGACGGCGAGAGCTACCGGCCTGAGGTGCGCACCGTGCTGCGCGGCGGCGCGGCGCTGGACTGGCCGTGAGTGGACCCTGAAACGCTTGCCGGAAGGTGCGGCGGGCCGTTGAAAACGCCCTTCTCCGCGGGCGGCTGATATGGGGGGCGGCACCGTCCGGTTCAACCGGTGCGGCATTTGGTGCGGGGGTGCTCTGCCGGCATCCGCTGTTCTGCGCAACAATATGAGCAATGAACGGCCTATACGAATATTTCATGACAAAAATGCTGCGGCTGCGGCGTGACAGGCGGCAGTTCTTGTGCTCCACTCAAAACGTTCAACAATCTAGCTCAATGAAGGAGGAGTGCCATGAGCCTCAGCTCGCACCTGACCGAACTTAAGAAGAAGCACGAGCACCTGAGCATGGAAGTGGAACACGCCCAACGGTCGCCGAGTACCGACGGGTTGCAGATCGCAAAAATGAAAAAGCAGAAGCTCAAACTGAAGGAAGAGATTGAGCGCCTGGCTGCCGAGACAGCCTGAGGTTCCCGCCGGGCCAAGCCCCGGGGTTAGAAGCGGAGGGCCAGCCGGCTGCGGCGGCCCTCTTTTTTGTGCCTGTCCAGTCAGGCGGTGGCGCTGGACCGCGCCGCCACCAGCGCGCCGAAGGTGATCAGCGCCGCCGCCAGCGCCAGGCTCCAGGAGGCTGTGGCGATACCCGCAAGCACCAGGATCAGCGTCGACAGCAGCGGGGCCGCATAAGAGCTGGTGCCGAGCATCTGAATGTCGCCCTGTTTCACGCCGATGTCCCAGACGTAGAAGGCCAGCCCCACCGGCCCCAGTCCCAGCAGCAGCGTCGCGCCCCAGCCCAGGGTGCCCGCGGGCCAGACAGTATCTTCGAGCGCGAAATGCAACCCCCAGGAAGCCGCGGCGGTGGCCAGGCAGAAGACCGCAACCGAGCTGGTCGGCGCATGGCCGACCCGGCGCGACAGGACCGAGTAGCTGGACCAGGTGAGCGCGCAGAGCAGCGCGAGCCCATAGCCCGGCAGGTATTGCGCCTGAAACCCCTCGCCGCCGCCGGAAATGATGGTGGCAGCACCGCCAAAACCCAAGGCCGCACCGATCAGATGGCCGGGCTTCAGCCGCTCGCCCGGCAAGAGGCCGGAAAACAGCACGATCAGCAGCGGCCAGAGATAGGCAATCAGCCCGGCCTCGGCCGCAGGCGCCAGGCGCAGGGCGGAGAAGTAGAGCGCGTGATAGCCGAACAGGCCAACGGTGCCGAAGGCGTAGACCTTCATCGGAACTGCGCGCAGCTGCCCCAGCTTGCCGGCGGCGGCGGTCCAGATCAGCCCTAGGGTGCCGCCGATGGTGAAGCACAGCGCATTCAGCAACAGCGGCGGCGCCGGTTCCGAGCCAACGGTGAGCAAGGCAAGCAGCGACCACAGAAGGACAGCAATGAAGCCGGTAGCGGTCGCGCGGGTCTTGGTCATGGCGGGGGAATGTCCTCGACTGGGATGATCTCAAATGCTTCCGAGACGTAGGCGGTTTTCGCGATCTCGGCAACAAACCAATCGCGGAAGGCGGCGATCTGGGGCCGGGATTCGGTGCCCGGCGCGCAGAGGAAGCGGAAATGCGCCTTGGTCTCAATCGCAGTCTTGAAGGGGGCGACCAGGCGGCCTGTGTGAAGGTCCGTCACCGCCATGCCGCGCCGCCCCAGCGCCACGCCCGCGCCTGCCAGCGCCGCGTCGATGGCATGGTCGGCCTGGGAAAAATGCGCGCCATGGGTGGGGGTGAAGTTGATGCCCTGGCTGCGGAACCAGGCGGGCCAGTCGCAGGGCGGGTCCAGGAAGGCCACCGATTCATCAAAGATCAGCGGTGCCTCCACCAGGCTTCCGGGCGTGGTGTAGCGCTCTGCCAGTTCGGGCGTCATCACCGGTGTCATCCACTCCGGCGGCACCTCGACCGAGTAGAATTCGCCCTCCTCGCCATAGCCGAAACGAATCGCCACATCGATGTCGTCGCGCTGGAAGTCGAGTATCCGCAGGGTGGCGGAGAACCTGAGGTCGATCTCCGGATGCGCGCGGGCGAACTCGTACAGCCGCGGCGCCAGCCATTTGGCGGTGAGCCCGGGGCCGGCCGTCACCGTCAGCGTGGTGTTGTCCTGCAAACGCCGCGTGGCGCGCCAGGCGGCGGTGAGTGCTGCAAACCCCTCGGTCATGCCGGGCTGCAGGGTGCGGCCCGTCTCGGTCAGCTCCACCGCCCGGTTCAGGCGGCGGAACAGCGCATCTCCCAGGTGCTCCTCCAGCGACTTGATCTGGAAGGAGAGCGCGGCGGGGGTCACGTTCAGCTCCTCCGCTGCCTTGGCAAAGGACATGTGGCGGGCAGCGGCCTCGAAGGCGCGCAGGGCGGTGAGAGGGGGCAGGCGGTCGCTCATGGTCACTTAAGTACAGCTTAACTGAGTTGGTGAAAACTCTCGTTTGTAAGCTTTCCGGGCTGGGGGCATATTGGTCACAGGTAAGAGATCCTAACTCAAACGGAGGCCGGCATGCTGGAATATTCTGCTCGATCGGACATCAAGGCCGGTCTGGCCCGCGCCCATGAGGCGCGCGGGGCTGTGCTGAAACAGGCATGGAACTGGCTGGTTGCCAGGCGCGGGCTGCGCGGGGGTCTTCGTCCGAAAGTTTCCCGCTGGGCCTGAGCGCTGGGTCCTTACGGGATAGGAAAAGGGCCGGTCCCGATGGACCGGCCCTTGCCGTTCTGGCTGTTATAACAGCTTAGACGAAGAACTGCGCGCCGTTGGCGGAGATCGTCGAGCCGTTGACGAAGCCCGCGTCGTCGGAGGCCAGGAAGGCCACGCAGCGGGCGATTTCCTCGGGCTCGCCCAGGCGGCCGGCCGGGATCTGGCTGATGATCGACTCGCGGACCTTCTCCGGCACCGCCATCACCATTTCCGTCGCGATATAGCCGGGGCAGACCGCGTTGGCAGTGATCCCTGCGCGCGCGCCTTCCTGCGCCAGCGATTTCACGATGCCGAGGTCGCCCGCCTTGGTCGCGGCATAGTTCACCTGTGCAAACTGCCCCTTCTGGCCGTTGATCGAGGAGATCACGATGACGCGGCCGAACTTGCGTTCGCGCATGCCGGGCCAGACCGGGTGCACGGTGTTGAAGACCCCGGTCAGGTTGGTGTCGATCACCTCGTGCCACTGTTCCGGGGTCATCTTGTGGAAGGGGGCGTCGCGGGTGATGCCGGCATTGGCGACCACGATGTCGATCGGGCCCAGGTCTGCCTCGACCTTGGCGATGCCGGCCTTGCTTTCGTCATAGCTCGCGGCGTTCCACTTGTAGGTCTTGATGCCGGTTTCCTCGGTGAACTTGGCGGCCGCGTCGTCGTTGCCCGCATATGTCGCGGCGACCTGACAGCCCTGTTCCTTCAGCGCCTTGGAAATCGCTGCGCCGATGCCGCGGGAGCCGCCGGTGACGAGTGCGATACGTGCCATTAGAGAATCCTCCTCATATTTCCCTTGGTAATCTTGCTATATTCTTGGTTGTGTTTGCGCAACTATATTGCGCGCCCATACTTGCTGCGCTGCCGCAAAAAAATGCCGCACCCCGCCCCTTAGCGCGGGCGTGTAACAAAAAAAGGACGCCCGATGGGCGTCCTTCGATATCAGCGCTGCGCCGCAATTCAGGGACGCTCCACGCACATGGCGACACCCATGCCGCCGCCGATGCACAAGGTGGCGAGCCCTTTTTTGGCGCCGCGCCGCTTCATCTCGAACAGCAGCGTGTTCAGCACCCGGCAGCCGGAGGCGCCGATCGGGTGGCCGATGGCGATGGCGCCGCCGTTCACGTTGACGATCGCCGGATCCCAGCCCATGTCCTTGTTGACGGCGCAGGCCTGGGCGGCAAAGGCTTCATTGGCCTCGACCAGGTCCAGATCGGCGACCGACCAGCCGGCCTTCTCCAGCGCCTTGCGCGAGGCATAGACCGGGCCCACGCCCATGATCGCCGGATCCAGGCCGGCGGTCGCGTAGGAGGCGATGCGGGCCAGCGGCTCGATGCCGCGGCGCTCGGCTTCATCGGCACTCATCAGCAGGGTGGCGGCGGCGCCGTCATTGAGGCCGGAGGCATTGGCCGCGGTGACCGTGCCGTCCTTGGTGAAGGCAGGGCGCAGTTTCTGCATCGCTTCCATGGTGGCGCCGTGGCGGATGTACTCGTCCTGGTCCACCACGGTCTCGCCCTTGCGGTGCTTGACGGTGAAGCCCGCGATCTCGTCGGCGAACTTGCCCGCCTTCTGCGCCGCTTCAGCCTTGTTCTGCGAGGCAACGGCAAATTCGTCCTGCTGGTCGCGGGAGATCTGCCACTGCTCGGCCACGTTTTCGGCGGTCTGGCCCATGTGGTAGCCGTTGAAGGCGTCCCAGAGGCCGTCACGGATCATCGTGTCGATGTATTTCATGTCGCCCATCTTGTGGCCCGCGCGCAGATGCGCGGCATGGGGGGAGAGGGTCATGTTCTCCTGGCCGCCAGCCGCCACGATGGAGGCATCGCCGAGCTGGATGTGCTGGGCGCCAAGCGCGACCGCGCGCAGGCCCGAGCCGCAGACCTGGTTGATGCCCCAGGCGGCGCTTTCCTTGGGCAGGCCTGCGTTGATGTGGGCCTGGCGGGCCGGGTTCTGGCCCTGGGCCGCGGTGAGCACCTGGCCGAGGATGGTTTCCGACACCTCGGATTTGTCGATGCCCGCGCGCGCCACCACCGCTTCCAGCACCGCGGCGCCAAGGTCGTGGGCCGGGGTGTTGGCGAAGGCGCCGCCAAAGGAGCCGACGGCGGTGCGCGCGGCGGATGCGATTACAACATTGGTCATTGATCTGGGTCCTCTGCCATCAATTGTCTGACGGAAAAGCGGCAGCGCGCCGTGCAGGGCATCGGGCGCAGCGGCCGGGTTTCCTCCCTTATCCGGATGCAGGCATAACGCGTTGCTGCACCTGCAGCAATGGACAGGGTGTCTCATGCCGCGTGGCGGTGTCAACCGCGGCAAGCGAAGCAGGGGCGGGGAAATCCGCCAAGCGGCGGTGCGGGGGCAGTTTGCCGGGCGTATGGGAACGCCTCTGGCACGCGCGCCTTGAAACGCGCGCGGCTTCCGGCGGGAGTATTTTTCCAAAGAAGAAGCGGCGGCTGCGCGGGGAAGTCCAAGGGCTTTGCGCGGCGTACCGGCAGAAGGGGCTTTGCTGCCGGTACGCGGCTGGCGGCACGCGGCATCCGGGAAAAGGCGGTGGCGAGGGCGGAACGCGCGGCCTGGCTGGCACGGCTGCCTGCTGCAGGCTTGCAGGAAAGAGGAGAGTTGCGCGCAAGCCGCGGAGGAGGACGGCAGGCTGCATCTGCCGCCGCGCTGGCCGGGGCAATAACGGAGCAGTACCGGGGCGGTGCCGGGGCTGCCCCGCCGGCGCGGCGCGTGCGGGCCCTTGGTCCTGCGTCTAGCTGCCGCTGCGCTGTTTCAGTGACTCGACCCAGGGCGGCGTTACCGAGGGGGCGCCATAGAGGAAGCCCTGCAGGCAGTCGACGCCGATGGAAACCAGAAACTCGGCCTCCTCCGGCCGTTCAACCGATTCGGCGACGGTGAGCATGTCGAACTGCTTGGCGATGCTGACCAGCGCCCGCACCACCGCCTGGTTGTCGTGATTGGCGTGCACGCCGCGCACGAACTGGCCATCGATTTTGACCGCATCGAAGAAGAACTGGCGGAAGTGGCCGATCGCCGTGGTCCCGGCACCGAAATTGTCCAGTGCGAAAGCGATGCCGTGCTGCTGCATCCGGCCCATGAAATCGGTGACCAGCTCGGGCGCGGCCATGGCGGAGCTTTCGCCGATCTCCAGCACCAGCCGCTCTCCCAGGGTGGAATCGCGCTTGAGGATGCGCTCCAGCACCCGGGTCCAGGGCTCATAGCCGATCGAGCGCGCCGACATGTTGACCGACAGGCGGATGCCGGGGAACCGCTCCAGCGCCTGCAGCCCGTGTTTCAGCGCCAGGCAGTCGAGCTCGCGGCCAAGTTCCTTGTCTTCGACCAGATGGAAGAAATCGCGGGCCGGGATCACCCGGCCGGTGGCGTCCAGCACCCGGATATAGCCTTCGTAGAAGGCGGTGCCATGCGGCGGCATCGCCTGCATTACCGGCTGGTAGGCCAGCACGGTCTGATTGTGGCGCACCGCCTCCGCCACCATGTCGAGCGTCGAGCGGTCGCGGGTGGTCACCGCCGCGCTGAGCGGGTTGTCGGCCCCTTCGGGCATGTCTGCGGCATGGAGGCGCTTGCTCATCGGTGTTAGGTTCCCTGTTCCGGCCCGGGCAGGCCGCAGTATGCGGCTGCCTGCACTCTGGCGCAAAAGGGTTGCCGTGGAATTAAGCGCAGCATTTTTGTCAAATTTTCCGCAAGGCCGCGCCGGGCCCGCCGCGGGGCGGCTCAGCGGCGGGGAAAGCCCGGAGTGCCTGCGTCTTCGGGGTGGCGCGCAAGATGCCTGGCCTTGATCGTGCCGGAGGTGTCGCGGCTGCCGTCGTGGCTGTAGCCGGGCGGTGCCAGCGCGTACGCCAGACGCTGCCGCCAGCTCAGCCCCGGCTGGCGCATGTCGGCGAACATGCCCGCCCATTCGTGGAAGGCCACCCGCAGCGGGTTGAAGCTGGCAATGTTGCGGACCAGGCCGAAATCCGGCTTGTCGCGGTCCTGCTCGGGCACGAAGGTGCCGAACATCTTGTCCCAGATGATGAAGACGCCCGCGTAGTTGCAGTCGAGGTACCGCGGGTTGCGGCCGTGGTGGGCACGGTGGTGGCTGGGGGTGTTCATCACCGCCTCGAACCAGCGCGGCAGGCGGGAGATCGCCTCGGTATGAATCCAGAACTGGTAGATCAGGTTCAGCCCGCCCACGAAGAGCACCAGCGCCGGGTGGAAGCCCAGGAGCACCATCGGCGCCTTCACAATGATCATGAAGGTGAAGGTGCCGGTCCAGGTCTGCCTGAGCGCGGTGGTCAGGTTGTAGTGCTGACTGGAGTGGTGATTGACATGCGAGGCCCAGACCCAGCGCACCCGGTGGCCCAGCCGGTGCACCCAGTAGTAGCGCAGGTCGTCGAGCACGAAGCAGAGGACGAGCGCCCATGCCGAGGTGCCGAGGTCCAGCGGTGTGAGCCGCCAGAGGAACATCAGGAACCCCCAGGCGAGGAAGCCGAGCAAGAGCCCTTCGGCGACGCTGCCCGCCCCCATAATGAGCGAGGTGGCAGCATCCCGCGTCTCGTACCGGCCGCCGCGTTTCTTGAGGGTGATCCACAGAATCTCGGCCAGGATGGCGGCGATGAAGAAGGGCACCGCAAGCTGGGTGGCATCGGGGAAGGTGAGGGCGTCCGTCATGCGCGGGCTCCGGATGCGGGGGCAGGGGCAGGGCGCTGGCAGGCCGGTGAGAGGCAGGCCGAAGGCAGGCGGGCAAGCCAGGCGCCGCGCTCCTGATCCGTGAGCCGAATGGTGACGCCGGGGGCGGCGAAATCAGCAAACACCACCCGCAGCCCGGCCGGGACAGCGGATATACGCGCGCCCTCTAGGCTGTGCGCGGCGGTGTCGGCGCCGAAGGCCCAGAGCAGGCCTGTGTCGGCAGCAGCGGCATTCGGCCCGGCGCCCGTGCGGGGCAGCAGCAGCGCCGCGTCCCTTGCGGCATTGACCAGAACCTCGCCAGGGCCGGCTTCGGGGCAATGGCGCAGCCAGGCGCGGCGGGCGCTTCCGGCGTCCAAAACCGCCCGCTGCGACCAGCCGGTCAGATGCAGCAGGACGGCAATTGCAGAGATCCCGCCGGCCACCAGGGCCAGCAACAGCAACAGTGGCATGATGTCCTCCCGCCGCCAGAGTGGCGGCGGGGCCGGCCGCCTGTCAAAGGTGGCGTGGGGTCAAGCTGGTGCCGCCGGGGTGCCGGGCCGGGTATAGCCGCATGAAGCGGGTTGGCAAGGCACAGCCAAATAAGCAAGCAAAGCGCAGCCAAGCGGGGTCAGCCAAGCAGGGTCAGCCAAGCGGGGTCAGCCAAGCAGGGTCAGCCAAGCAGGGTCAGCCAAGCAGGGTCAGCCAAACTGGGTCAGGCTGGCGGGGTCAGCGGGCGGACTCAGCCGGCGAGCGGCACCTGCGGCGGCTCGGCCAGCACCTCCATCCGCACCACGCGTTCGACAAAGGGCACCAGCCCCTCGGGGCCGGAGGCGCGGTCCTTCAGGTGGATGCAGAGATCGGGGCGCTGCTCGGCAATGATTCCGATCAGGTCGCCGCGGATGCGGTCGTCGAGCCCGGCGCCCATGATCACGCATCTGATACGGGGCTCGGTCTCCAGCTGACGCACCACCTCGGCGTGGTCATGCGCGCCCAGCCATTCGATCGGCAGATGCTCCAGCTCGCGCGCCACATTGCCAATCACATGCGGCAGCTTGCCGATCAGCAGCACAACAGGTTTCATCTTTCGCTTCTCCTCTTTCCGCGGCGGAGGCGGGCGGCAGCGAGGCTGCCCGCCAAACCAAGAGGATAGTGCGATTTGCCGGCGGGTCAGCCCGGCGGCGGGTGCCGGGCGCGCCGCCACGGCAGGGGCGGCAGGCGCGGTTCAGCCCTCGATCATCTTTGAAACGATCGCCTTGGCGCTCTCCGAGTTCCACTCGGCATCGCCCAGCAGCCGGGCCACCTCATGGCCGTCGCGGTCCAAGAGCACCGTGATCGGCAGTCCGATCACCGCCATCTCGCGCGCCAGCGCCTGTTTCGGGTCCTGGTGGCGGGGCAGATTGGTGACGCCGATCTCGTCAAAGAACTTCTGGATGCCGGCGGGCGTGTTGCGCCCCGTCGCGATGGTGAGCACTTCGAAGTCAGCGCCGCCCAGCTCTTCCTGGAGTTCGGCCAGCTGCGGCATCTCCTTGCGGCAGGGCGCGCACCAGGTGGCCCAGAAGTTCAACAGAACCACCTTGCCCTGATAGTCGGCCAAAGTCGCGGTGCCGGCCTCATCGGCCAATTGGAAGGCCACTTCGGACACCGGTTTGGGCTCGGAATGCACCACCAGTTTTCTCATGTCCCCCTGGCGCAGCGCCTCCAGTGCGGGACCATCGGCGGCAAATGCCGCATTTGCACCCACGGCAAGGGCCATATAAAGGGTGAGCTGACGAAACAGACGCATTTTATCTCCGGGGTTTCACCACAATGACAGATCAATCCTCGAACCAGATGTGGGGCGGCCGCTTTGCCGCCGGCCCGGACGCGATCATGGAGGCGATCAACGCCTCGATCGGGTTCGACAAGCGGATGGCTGCACAGGACATCGCAGGCTCCAGGGCCCATGCGGCGATGCTCGCCGCCACGGGTGTGATCAGCGATACCGATGCCGAAGCCATTCGGGAAGGGCTGCTCACCGTTTTGTCAGAGATCGAGGGCGGAACTTTCGAATTCTCCACCGCGCTGGAGGATATCCACATGAATGTGGAGGCCCGCCTGAAGGAGATCATCGGCGAGCCCGCGGGCCGTCTGCACACCGGCCGCTCGCGCAATGACCAGGTGGCGACCGATTTCAAACTGTGGGTGCGCGACCAGCTGGACGCGGCCGAAGCGGGCCTGCTGGCGCTGATCCGCGCATTGCTGACCCAGGCCGGGGCGGGCGCCGATTGGGTGATGCCGGGTTTCACTCATTTGCAGACCGCGCAGCCGGTGACCTGGGGCCACCACATGATGGCGTATGTGGAGATGTTCGGCCGCGATCTGTCCCGGGTGCGCGATGCGCGGGCGCGGATGAACGAATGCCCGCTGGGGGCGGCGGCGCTGGCCGGCACGTCCTTCCCGATCGACCGGGAGATGACGGCAAGCGCGCTGGGCTTTGACCGCCCGGCGGCCAACTCGCTGGATGCGGTGTCGGACCGCGATTTTGCGCTGGAGTTCCTGTCCTGCGCCTCGATCTGCGCCATGCACCTCAGCCGCTTTGCCGAAGAGCTGGTGATCTGGTCCTCGGCGCAGTTCCGCTTTGTCACCCTGTCGGACCGCTTTTCCACCGGCTCCTCGATCATGCCGCAGAAGAAGAACCCCGACGCGGCCGAGCTGATCCGCGCCAAGGTGGGCCGCATCTTCGGCGCAAACACCGCGCTGATGATGGTGATGAAGGGGCTGCCGCTGGCCTATTCCAAGGACATGCAGGAAGACAAGGAGCAGGTGTTCGACGCCGCCGACAACCTCATGCTGGCGCTGGCGGCGATGGAGGGCATGGTGCGCGACATGACCGGCAACCGCGACAGCCTGGCGGCGGCGGCCGGCTCCGGCTTTTCCACCGCGACCGATCTGGCCGACTGGCTGGTGCGGGTGCTGAAGGTGCCGTTCCGCGATGCCCACCACGTGACCGGGACCTTGGTGGCGATGGCCGAGGCGCGCGGCTGCGACCTGCCGGAACTGTCGCTTGCGGACATGCAGGGCGTGCACGAAGGGATCACCGAAGACATCTTCACTGTGCTGGGGGTGGAAAACTCGGTAAACTCGCGCCAGTCCTATGGCGGCACCGCGCCCGATCAGGTGCGCGCTCAGGTGGCACGCTGGCAGGAGATCCTGGGCTGAGCGCCGGAGGAATTGTGCCGGGGAGCGCCTGGGAGAATATCCGGCCGCGCATCCTGGCAGATAAGGGAGACACGCCGATGACCCGTTTGCTGCTGGTCCTGGGAACAGCCCTCGCACTCAGCGCCTGCGGCGCCGATGGCGAGCCGGTGCGCCCGAGCCTCAACGCAGGCATCGGTGTGGGCGGCGGCGGTGTGCATGCGGGCGGCAGCGTCGGCCTGCACAAGGGGCCGCTCAACGTCTACCTCGGGTTCTGAGGGCGCTTGCGCGCTTGAGATTGCCGGAAAGGAGAGCGGGATGAAACCGGCGATTGCGATACTTGCCCTGCTGGCTCTGGCGGCCTGTGAGAACGGCGGGGCAGGGGCAGACCGGGGGCAGGACGCCCCGGCCGGCGGCGTGAGCGTCTCCGGTTATGCTCGCATCGGAGCATCGCACACATTCTGACTGGGACCTGCCTCCTGTCGGCTGAGACCGGAGGCAACGGGTGGCTCCCGCGCCTGAAGATGCTCCCTGCGGGATCATATTGCAGCCTTGGGCCAAGCGCCGTGCTGACGCCCGGCGCGGGATGTGCCCTGTCGAAGGGGAAGCGGGTTGAAATTGCGCGCTGACAGATTTCCGGACGGTTTTCCGCTGCGACGCGCTTGAGGAGCAGAATTGCCCTCAAGCGCCTTGTCCAGTCGTATCCAGATAGCGCGTCAAGGGTGAACGGCGTTGCGCGGCCCTTTACCCGCTGGCGGGCCGTAGCGCCCGCCGCGCGCCAGCGCGGCGCCCGGCCCAACGGGAGCGGGGGCATCTGTGATGCGCCTCGCGACGGGCGGGAGGGGCCGCCATGGGCATAACGCCGCGCCGCCGGACCACCGGAATCATTTGATCCATCCGACCCTTTTGCCCTAAACGCGGGCCATGGATCACTTTCTCTACCGCGACGGCGCGCTCTACGCCGAGGATGTTCCCGTCACCGAGATCGCCGCGGCGGTGGGCACCCCCTTCTACGTTTATTCCACAGCCACTCTGCTGCGCCATTTCCGCCTCTTCGACGAGGCGCTGGAAGGCACCGATCACCTGGTCTGCTACGCGATGAAGGCGGCCTCCAACCAGGCGATCCTGAAGACCCTCGCACAGGCGGGCGCGGGGATGGATGTGGTAAGTCAGGGCGAATACCTGCGCGCCAAGGCCGCGGGCGTGCCGGGGGAGAAGATCGTCTTCTCCGGTGTCGGCAAGACCTCGGAGGAAATCCGCACCGCACTGAGCGGCGGCATCCGCCAGTTCAATGTCGAAAGCGAGCCCGAGATGGAGGTGATCAGCGCCATCGCGGTCGAGCTGGGCACCGTCGCGCCCGTCACCATCCGCGTGAACCCGGACGTCGACGCCAAGACCCATGCCAAGATCGCCACCGGCAAGTCCGAGAACAAGTTCGGCATCCCGATCTCCCGCGCGCGGGAGGTCTATGCCCGCGCTGCCGCCCTGCCGGGGCTGGAGGTGATCGGCATCGACGTCCACATCGGCTCGCAGCTGACGGAGCTGGAGCCGTTCCGTCTCGCCTACCAAAAAGTGGCCGAACTCACGGAAACCCTGCGCGCCGAAGGCCATGACATCCGCCGGCTCGACCTCGGCGGCGGCTTGGGCATCCCCTACGAGCGCTCCAACACCGCGCCGCCCCTGCCGGTGGAATACGGCCAGCTGATCAAGGAGACGCTGGGCCATCTGAACTGCGAGATCGAGATCGAGCCGGGCCGGCTGATCGCGGGCAACGCCGGGCTGATGGTTTCCAGGGTGATCTACCTGAAGCAGGGCGAGGGCCGCGATTTCCTGATCATCGACGGCGCCATGAACGACCTGATCCGCCCCGCCATGTACGAAGCGCACCACGACATCGTGCCGGTCGCGGAACCCGTGCCGGGCGTGGAGAGCCAGCCCTATGACATCGTCGGCCCGGTCTGCGAGACCGGCGACACCTTTGCGCGCCAGCGCGCCATGCCGCCGGTGGCGCCGGGGGATCTCATCGCCTTCCGCAGTGCCGGCGCCTATGGCGCGGTGATGGCGAGCGAGTACAACTCCCGCCCGCTGATCCCGGAAGTGCTGGTGCACGGGGATCAATTTGCGGTCATCCGCCGGCGCCCGGACTTTGACGAAATGATAAACCGCGATACCATCCCCGAATGGCTCTGACGCGTTCCGGCGCGGGCCATCGGCAGGGGAGCCCCGCATGGCCCGCAACATGGACCGCAACATGGACCGTACCACGGCCCGCAATCTCGGCATCGGCGACGCGCTGAAGCGACTGAGGCGCCCCCTGGCCCTGACCCGGGCCGGGATGGCGGCGGAGCGGAGCTTGCGCGCCTTCTGGCCGCTGGTCTCGGTGCTG
The DNA here is from genome assembly GCF_048820915.1 of Cribrihabitans pelagius. Classification (NCBI taxonomy): domain Bacteria; kingdom Pseudomonadati; phylum Pseudomonadota; class Alphaproteobacteria; order Rhodobacterales; family Paracoccaceae; genus Cribrihabitans; species Cribrihabitans pelagius. The sequence goes on from NZ_JBMERR010000012.1 coordinate 50,833, forward strand.
ATGGCGGCGCTGGCGGCGCTGATGCTGGGGCTGCACGAGCTCCTGCCGGTGGAGGCGGTCTGGACGGGCACCGTTGCCACGGTGCTGGGCGCACTGGCGGCGCTGGGCTGGGGCCTCTGGCGCTTTCGTTGGCCCAGCCGGGCGGCAGCGCTGGCGCGGCTGGACGAGACTCTGCCGGGCCGGCCGGTCAGCACGCTTCTGGATCAGCAGGCCATCGGCGCGGATGACCCCGCCTCGGCGGCGCTTTGGCAGGCGCATCGGCGTCGCATGGCCGAGGCCGCGCGCCGCGCCCGTGCGCCTGCGCCCGATCTCAAACTCGCGGCTGCCGACCCCTTTGCCCTGCGCTACGTGGCGGCGCTGGCGCTGGTCGTGGCACTGCTGTTCGGCTCCTTCTGGCAGGTGGCCTCGGTCCGCGGGATTGCGCCCGGCGGCAATGGCACGGCGCTGGGCGGGCCCGCCTGGGAGGGCTGGGCGGAGCCGCCCGCCTATACCCGCCTGCCGGTGCTCTACCTCAACGACCAGGCGGCAGGCCCGCTGGAGCTGCCCGCGGGCAGCGCGGTGACGCTGCGCTTTTACGGCAAGACGGGGGCGCTGACGCTGGCGGAGACCGTCTCGGGCCGCGCGGGCGAGGTGCGGCCGGCCGCCGCGCCGATGCATGAATTCGAGGCCGCGCGCTCCGGCACCCTGGAGATCGCAGGCCCCGGCGGGCGCAGCTGGCAGGTGGCGGTGATCCCCGACCAGCCGCCCAAGGCCGCCGCCGCAGGCGATCCCGAGCTGGATGCGGGCGGCGAGACCGCGATTGCCTATTCCGCCAGCGACGATTACGGCGTGGCGGGCGGCACACTCACCATCACGCTGGACCTTGCCGGCGCCGAGCGGCGCCACGGGCTCATCATCGACCCGGACGCCCGCGACCACATCGTGGTCGACCTGCCGCTGCCGATCTCGGGCAGCCGCAAGGCCTTTACCGAAACCCTGATCGAGGATTTCGCCCAGCACCCCTGGGCCAACCTGCCGGTCACCTACCGCTTCACCGTGCGTGACGAGGCCGGGCAGGACTTCACCGCGCCTGCCTATAACGCGCCGCTGGTCGCCCGCCGGTTCTTCGACCCGCTGGCGGCGGCGGTGGCGGAGCAGCGGCGCGATCTGTTGTGGTCGCGCGCCAATGCGCCGCGGGTGGCGCGTATCCTGCGCAGCCTGTCGCACCGGCCCGAAGGCGTCTTCCGCGACTACGGCGACTACCTGCGGCTGCGCAGCATCCTGCGGCGGCTGGAAGGCTATATCTCGGAGCACTCGCTCCCCGCGCCGCGGCAGGAGGAGGTGGCGGCCGCGCTCTGGGATCTGGCGCTGCAGATGGAGGAGGGCGACATGGGCGACGCGCTGGAGCGGATGCAGCGCGCCCAGGAGCGGCTTAGCCAGGCGATGCGCGACGGCGCCAGCGACCAGGAGATCGCCCGCCTGATGCAGGAGCTGCGCGAAGCCACGCAGGACTACTTGCGCCAGCTCAGCCGCCAGGCCGAGGCCGGCCCGGAGCAGCCGGGCGGCGGCGACCAGAACACGATGACGCTGAGCCAGGACGACCTGCAGGCGATGATGGACCGCATTCAGGAGCTGATGGAGCAGGGCCGCATGGCCGAGGCCGAACAGGCCCTGCGCGAGTTCCAGCAGATGATGGAGAACATGCGGGTGACCCGCTCCCAAGGCGGGCAGGGCGGTGATGCGGGCCGCGAGGCGATGGAGGGGCTGGCGGAAACCCTGCGCGAGCAGCAGGGGCTGTCGGATCAGGCCTTCCGCGATCTGCAGGAACAGTTCAACCCCGGCGCCCAGAGCGGCGAAAGCCAGGGCAACGAAGGCCGCGAGGGCGGTCTGGGCCGCGGCCAGAGCCATCAGGACGGCGGCCAGCAGGGCACGGGCCGCGGCAGCGATGCCGGCCGCGGCGAGGGCGGCAGCCGCCAGAACCGCGGCCCGGACGGCAGTTTCCAGGAACCGGACGCGGGCAGCCTCGCGGATCGTCAGGAGGCGCTGCGCCGGCAGCTGCAGCGCCAGCAGCAGGGCCTGCCCTTTGCGGGCGGCGAGGCGGGCGATGCCGCGCGCGAGGCGCTGGACCGCGCAGGCCGCGCCATGGACGGTGCCGAGGACGCGCTGCGCGGCGGCGATCTGGCCGATGCCATCGGCCGTCAGTCCGAAGCGATGGAGGCGCTGCGCGAAGGCATGCGCAGCCTGGGCGAGGCGCTGGCGCAACAGCAGCAGGGCCAGCCGAACGGGCAGGGCCAGCCCTCGGCCACGGCGCGCGGCGACCGGATGGACCCGCTTGGCCGCAGCAGCCGCGGTACATTGGACGGCGGCGAAGTTGGCGAAGGCCAGGCCTACCGCCGCGCCTGGGATCTGCTGGAGGAAATCCGCCGCCGGGCCGGCGACCGCGAGCGCGGCGATAGCGAACGCGGCTATCTGCAGCGGCTGCTCGACCGCTTCTGACTCCGGCCGGGTGCGCCAGCCGGGCGGATGGCGCGCAAGGGCTGCAGCCCGGCGGCTTCCGGGGCAGGCCGGCCGAGCCGGAAATCTGGCGCTTCGAGGGGGCTACTACGCCGCGGTGAGGGATTTCACCTGCACGTCCAGCCACAGCCGCAGCTGATCGACCCAGGCAACATAGCTCTCAAGCGCGCTGCCGGCCTGCGGCAGACGCTCGGCGATCACCGGCGCATTGGCATAGACCATCACCAGCGCCAGCATCACCAGAAGCGACAGGGTGAAGCCGCGGGCAAAGCCGCCCTGGCTGCGGCGCCGGCCCCCGGCCTCGGCCGCCCCGGCTGCGGCGGCGCTTTCGCCCGCGCGCAGGGTGGAGTTGATCTCTTCGATGTCGGGCAGCAGGTCGCGGCGGGAGCCGGACGCGGCGGCCTCGGTCTCCAGCCCGTTGCGCTGCCAGGTCCGGTCCTGCGCTGCGTCCGCGGGCCGGTCCCCGCGGGGGCTGCGCGCTATCCGTTCCGGGTGCTCACTGCGGTCCGGACGGCGCGGGCGCGCGGGCGGCTCGCCGGGCATGGCGTCGAGACCGAGATCGGGCTGGGTTTCCAGCGCCTCCGCCTCCGCCTCCGCGGCGCGCAGGGCGGCCTCGCGGGCGGCTTCCTCGCGCAGGATGTCCGAAAGATCCGGGTCAAGCCCGCGCGGCCGCGGGGCAGGCGGCTCGATTGCGGGCCCGGCAGAGTTCCCGGCGGCGGAGTCCGGCAGGGCGGTTTCCGGCGCGGGCGCGGCCCTTTCCTCCTGCTCCGGTTCGGCGTGCTCCGGGAGCGGGCTGCCGGGCTGGCCCGGCCCTGCCTCCGCTTCCTCCGCGGCGCCGGGCTGGAACCAGGTCTGGTCGCATTCCGAGCACTGCACATCCCGGCCCTCGGCAGGAATGACGTCATCCGGCACTTCGTACTGGGCGGCGCAATTCGGACAGGTCAGGCGCATCGTGCTCTCCTCGGCGCGGCGCCCGGGCGGCCGCCGGCAGGTTGTTTTCCAGCGATCATAGGTAGTTCCGCCCCGCCATAAAAGGCCCAATCGCGCCCGCGCCCGGCCGCCCTCCGCCGCGGCGGCACACCCGCAACAGCGCCCCATTGAAACTGCCGGGGCCTTGGGGCACAACGGCACGGCATGACAAGGGGGCAGCGGTGATCGAGCTGGACGAAGTGGGCTACAATTACGGCGGCGGCGAGTTGCTCTCCGGCGTCTCGGTGCGGCTGGCGCCGGGCTCGTTCCACTTCCTGACCGGCCCCTCCGGCGCGGGCAAGACCACGCTCCTTAAGCTTTGCTATGGCGCGCTGACCCCGACAGCAGGGCGGGTGCGGGCCTTCAACATGGACGTGAAGGGGCTGGACCGCGACCAGATGGCCTATCTGCGCCGCCGTGTCGGCGTAGTGCACCAGGACTGCCGCTTCCTCGACCATCTGCCGGTGATCGAGAACATCGCCCTGCCGCTCACGGTTTCGGGCCGCGGGCTGTCGGAAGAAGACGCCAACCTCCGCGAGCTGCTGAACTGGGTCGGCCTTGCCGAGCGCGCCGATGCGCTGCCGCCGGAGCTGTCCGGCGGCGAGCGGCAGCGGGCGGCGCTGGCGCGCTCCTTGATCCTGTCGCCCGACGTCATCATCGCGGACGAGCCCACCGGCAACGTCGACTGGGAGATGTCGCAGCGGCTCTTGCAGCTTTTGGTGGAACTGAACCGGATGGAGAAGACCATCCTGGTGGCCACCCACGATTTGTCGCTGATCCGCGCCGCCAAGAACCAGGTGCAGGCGCGGGTGCTCAGGATTTCGGGCGGGCGGCTGCATTCGGCGGGGGCCGACCTGTGAGCGGCGGCGGGCTCGCGCGGCTGCGCCAGCTGATCCTGGGCGATGCCCAGGCCGACCGGGTGGTGCCGCCGAGCGGCTTCACCGCGCATCTCACGCTGTTTGCCGCGGGCGCCATGGCTTTCCTTGCGGTCTTTGCGCTGGCGCTGTCGCTGGCCTCGGGGCGACTGGCGGACCGCTGGGCCTCGGAACTGGCGCGCGCCGCCACGCTGCGGATCAACGCGCCCGCCGAACAGCGCGCGGCGCAGACCGAGGCGGCGCTGGAAATCCTGCGCCAGACGCCGGGCGTCGCCGAAGCGCGGGCGCTGAGCGCCGAAGAACAGGCCGCCCTGCTCGCGCCCTGGCTCGGCTCCAGCTTGCCGGCCAAAGACTTGCCGGTGCCGCAGCTGATCGAGGTGACGGCGGATGATCCGGGCTATGACGCCGCCGGGCTCAGGCTGCGGCTGCAGGCCGAGGTGCCGGGCGCGGTGCTGGACGATCACGCCCGCTGGCGCGCGCCTCTGGTCGATGCGGCCCGTGCGCTGCGCCGGCTGGCCTGGGCCTCGATCCTGCTGATCGGCGGCGCCACCGCGGCGATGATCACGCTTGCCGCCAATGCCGCCCTGGCCGCCAATGCCCAGGTGATCGAAGTGCTGCGGCTGGTTGGCGCGCTCGACAGCTATATCGCCCAGGCCTTCGTGCGCCGCTTTACCCTGCGGGCGCTGATGGGCACCGCCGCCGGGGTGGTGCTGGGGATGGCCGGGGTCTGGCTGATGCCTGCCGCCTCGGAAGAAGGCGGCTTTCTCACCGGGCTTGGTTTTCAGGGCTGGGGCTGGCTGGCGCCGCTCATGATCCCGCCGCTGGGCGCGCTGGTGGCCTTTGCCGCCACGGCCCGCGCGGCCCGCAAACGTTTGGGGGAACTCTCGTGACATCCGCATTCCAGTGGCTGCGCTCGGCCCTGTTCGAATTCCAGATCTACCTGGCAATGCTGGTCATCGGGCTGGTCTTTGCGCCCTGGGCGCTGGTTTCGCGCCGCGGGGCACGGGTTGCCTGCAAGAGCTATTGCCGCTGGGTCCTGTGGAGCGCGCGCTGGATGGTCGGCATCCGCAGTGAGGTGCGCGGCCCGGTGCCCGGGGGCGAGGTGATCATCGCCGCCAAGCACCAGAGTTTCCTCGACATCCTGATTATCTTCAATGCGGTGCCCTCGGCCCGCTTCATCATGAAGCGCGAATTGCTGTGGACGCCGGTGATCGGCATCTACGCCAAGCGGCTGGGCTGTGTGCCGGTGAACCGCGGCAAGCGCGGCGCCGCCATCGCGCGCATGGTGAAAGGCGTTGCCGCCGAAAGCCGCGAACCCGGCCAGCTGATCATCTATTCGCAAGGCACCCGCGTGGCGCCGGGGGTGAAGCAGCCCTACAAGGTCGGCACCGCGGTGCTGTATCAGGCGCTGGAGCAGCCTTGCGTGCCGGCCGCCACCAACGTGGGCCTGTTCTGGCCGCGCAAGGGGCTGATGCGCAAGCCGGGACTGGCGGTTGTGGAGTTCCTGCCGCCGCTGGAGCCGGGGCTCGGCCGCAATGAATTTATGGCGTTGCTGGAAGAGCAGGTCGAGCGGCGCTCGGATGCATTGATGCGGGAAGCGGGGTTTGAGCCTGATGGAATATATCAGCAATCTTGACGAGCTGGAGGCGCTCTACGGGGAACCGGGAGCGCCTTCCTTACGCAAGGTGGCGGCGCGGATGACGCCGGCCTACCGGGAGTGGATCCTGGCCTCAAAACTCTGCGTGCTGGCCACAGTTGGCCCCGAGGGCACCGACGCAAGCCCCCGCGGCGATGACGGCCCCGTGGTGGCCGAGCTCGACCCCGGCACGCTGGCGCTGCCCGATTGGCGCGGCAACAACCGGATCGACAGCTTGCGCAACATCGTGCGGGACGGGCGGGTGTCGCTGATGTTTCTGGTGCCCGGCTCGAACAATGTGGTGCGCGTGAACGGCAGCGCCCGGCTCACCGGCGATGCGGAGCTGCGGGCGCGGTTCGAACGCGCAGGCAAGCAGCCCGCCACGGTGATCGTGATATCAATCGCGGAAATCTACATGCAATGCGCCCGCGCGCTGATGCGGGCCGGCACCTGGCGCGGTGCGGATGAAAGCGCAGGCCTGCCCAGCATGGGCGCGGTGCTGGCCGAGATGACCGAAGGCGCGGAAGGCGGCGCGTCCTACGATGCCGCCTGGGGTGCACGGGCGGCCAAAACGATGTGGTGAGGCCCGCGGCGGCGCGGGCCAAGGAAATTGCAATTTCCTTGTAAAAAGTCCTGCAAAGACTTTTGTCTGCCGCCCGCGGGCGTGCAGACAGGCCGGGTTTAGCTCAGGAAATCAGCGCGCCAATCAGGATCTGCGGCTCCACATCGGTGAAATTCGCAATATCCGCCATTACCGGCCCGGAGGCCTTCATCGCGGCCTTCATGTCCTCCTGCGTGGCAAAGAGCAGCGTTGCCACCGCGTGGTAGGGCGCGGGCGTCTCCGGCCCGCCGGAGAGCCCCCGGACCGCAATGGCCCGCTCGAGGTACTGACCCATATGCCGGCCCACAAGCTCCATATGCGTCTGGGCGTAATAGGCATGGTCAAAGCGGCTGTCTGGAAGGGCGGGGTAGAAGACTTGCAGTGACACGGTCATGGCGGTGCTCCTCCTGGCTGTGGTCCCGGACAGTAGAGCCGGTGCCGCACCTCGCGCCAAGGAAAACGTGCTCGATGGGGCGGGCTCGCCCGATCTGCCGGGCAGGCGGGCCTCTCGCCTGAAAGCGAAAAGCCGCGCACCGGCGGCGCGCGCGGGGGCGAACCGAAGGGGAAAGATTGGCAGTTTATCCCGGCCAGATCCGTACACCCTCTCGAGGGACCACCCAGCCGCAGCCAAATCGCCGCCGTGTGGGGGCGTGGCCTGCGATTCGCGGCGGCCTTCGGCCTTGTCCCGTGCTGGGGAGATTCAGGGCGAACCGGACATCCGGCGACCCGGAAAGGAAAAAGGCAGCTCCGGGGGAGCTGCCTTTCAGTGCGCCTGCGCCGGATCAGCTGTGAATGGCGCCGCTGCCGCAGGCGAGGGCTGCCTCGCGCACCGCTTCCGAGTAGGTCGGATGCGCGTGGCATGTCAGCGCCACATCCTCGGCCGAGGCGCCGAATTCCATCGCCACGCAGAGCTCGTGGATCAGGTCGCCTGCTCCGGGGCCGATGATCGCGGCACCGAGAATGCGGTCGGTTTCCTTGTCGGCAATGATCTTCACGAAGCCGCCCTCGGCCTGGTGCACCGCCTTGGCGCGTGCGTTGCCCATGAACATGAATTTGCCGGTCTTGATCTTGCGGCCCTCGGCCTTCAGCGCATCCTCGGTGGCCCCCACGGTCGCCACTTCCGGGGTGGTGTAGACCACGCCCGGGATCACGCCGTAGTTCACATGGCCATGCTTGCCCGCGATTACCTCGGCCACGGCCATGCCCTCGTCTTCGGCCTTGTGCGCCAGCATCGGGCCTTCGATCACGTCGCCGATGGCATAAACGCCCTTCACATTGGTGGCCCAGGTCTTGTCCGTGGCGATCTGGCCGCGCTCGGTCATCTTGACGCCAAGCGCGTCGAGACCCAGCCCCTCGGCATAGGGTTTGCGCCCGGTGGCGACCAGCACCACGTCGGCGTCTAGGGTTTCTTCTTCGCCGCCCTTCTTGGCCTGGTAGGTGACCTTGGCCTTGCTCTTGGTGGTCTCCACGCCCTGCACCGCGGCGCCCATGATGAACTTCAGCCCCTGTTTTTCCAGGATCCGCTTGAAGCCGCGCTGCACGTCCTTGTCCATTCCGGGGCAGACCGCATCGAGGTATTCGACCACGGTCACATCGGCGCCGAGGCGGGCATAGACCGAGCCCAGCTCCAGCCCGATCACGCCCGCGCCGATTACCACCATCTTCTTGGGGATCTTCGGCAGCTCCAGCGCGCCGGTGGAGGAGACCACCTGCTTCTCGTCGATCTCCACGCCGGGGATCGAGGCGGGGACCGAGCCGGAGGCGATCACGATGTTCTTGGCCTCGTGGGTGTCGTCGCCGACCTTCACCTTGCCAGCCTCGGGGATCTCGGCCCAGCCCTTGATCCAGTCGATCTTGTTCTTCTTCATCAGGAACTCGACGCCGCCGGTGTTCTGGCCGATGACCTCGTCCTTGTAGGCCTTCATCTGGTCCCAGTCGACCGAAGGGGATTTGCCCTTCAGGCCCATCTTGGCAAAGTTGTGCTCCGCCTCGTGCAGCAGGTGGGTCGAGTGCAACAGCGCTTTGGAGGGGATGCAGCCGACGTTGAGGCAGGTGCCGCCGAGGGTCTCGCGGCCCTCCACGATGGCGGTTTTCAGGCCCAGCTGGGCGCAGCGGATGGCGCAGACATAGCCGCCGGGGCCGGCGCCGATTACGATCACGTCATAAGAGGCCATTGTCAGGTCCTTTCTTCAGATTTGGCGTGGTCCAAGCGGGGTGAGTCCCCTGCACCCCATAGGCTGCGGGCCTACACCGGCTTGGAATGGTTTGACAGGAAGAGTTTCGGCCCGGGAGCGATGCGCCGGGCGCAGGACGGGGAGGGGGCGCTGCCCCCGGCCCTGGCGGGCCTCCCCCGGAGTATTTTCGGCAAGATGACAGGTCATAGGAGCGCCGCCATCAGCATGAGGGCGGTGGCGAGGTAGCCGGCGCTCCAGATCAGGCTGCGCCAGGGCACCCAGCCGAAGGCATAGGCCGGGACGTAAGCGAGGCGCGCGCCGAGGTATGCATAGGCGCAACCCGTGGTGAGGGGCGAGCTCTTGTCTGCCAGCGTGACCGCGAGGCAGGCGATGGTGAAGAGGATCAGCCCTTCGAAGTGGTTGTTCATCGCGCGGTAGAGCCGCGCGGTGCGGCGGGAGACCTGATCCTGCAAATCGCCGCCCAGCCGGTCCCGGTCGCGGGGGCCGAGCGTCTTGCCCTGGCCAAGCTCCAGGTTGGCAGGCACCGCCATCAGGGCGATCTGGGCCACCTGCAGGAGCGCAGCGAGGGTGAGGGCGGTGAGTTCGGGGGTCATTGGTGCCCTTGCCAGTAAGACTCGATCATCCAGAGGCGACCTGCGGTTTCCGCTTTGATCGCGTCTATGAGGTGCTGGTAGCTCTCCGAATCCATCGTGGTCCAGTTTGTATTACCGCATGTGCGAATTGCCGCTTTCAGGCCGGGCGGGCCATGCCGCTTCAATTCGGATAACAGCACGCGATCAATGGGCGGATGCATGGCATCAATCTTTGACGGTGTCTGCCCCAGCTGGTCCTGGAGACAGCGGAAGTCACTCAGGTAGAGTGACTTTAGAAAAACGTTGATCAGCTTGGCGGCACGGCCGTGCGAGAAACCCGCGAGGCCGGAGGCTTCTGCACAACCGATTAGTTGCTGACGCCAGCGCGCGTGGCAATCGTCGAACTCCAACGGTTCGGGCAAACTGCCCATCCCGATACAAAAGCGCTCACACCCGGCCGCGCGAAGCAGCTGTGCAGCTTTTCCCACGGTGAGCCCCTTCATCTGACGGTTTGCGGCCCGGCCCGCTGCCCAAGCAGCGAACCGGAAACGATGTTCAGACGGTTTGTAGGCGTCTAGGGACAAAGCTGCACCGTGCTACTGAACCTGCGTCCGCCTTACAGATCCATCAGCAGGCGGCGCGGGTCTTCCAGCGCTTCCTTGACGCGGACCAGGAAGGTCACGGCGCCTTTGCCGTCGACGATGCGGTGGTCGTAGCTCAGCGCCAGGTACATCATCGGGCGGATCTTGATCTCGCCGTTGATCACCATCGGGCGCTCCTGGATTTTGTGCATGCCGAGGATGCCGGACTGCGGCGGGTTCAGGATCGGCGAGGACATCAGCGAGCCGTAGACGCCGCCGTTGGAGATGGTGAAGGTGCCGCCCTGCATCTCCGCCATCGACAGCTTGCCGTCGCGGGCGCGCTTGCCCTTCTCGGCGATCGCCTTCTCGATTTCGGCAAAGGACATCGTGTCGGCGTCGCGGATCACCGGCACCACCAGGCCCTGCGGAGTGCCCGCGGCAACGCCCATGTGCACGAAGTTCTTGTAGACGATGTCGGTGCCGTCGATCTCGGCGTTGACTTCGGGCACTTCCTTCAGCGCATGGCAGCAGGCCTTGGTGAAGAAGGACATGAAGCCGAGGCGCACGCCGTGCTTCTTCTCGAACTGCTCCTTGTACTGGTTGCGGAGTGCCATCACCTCGGTCATGTCCACCTCGTTGTAGGTGGTCAGGATCGCGGCGGTGTTCTGGGCGTCCTTCAGGCGCTTGGCGATGGTCTGGCGCAGGCGGGTCATCTTCACCCGCTCCTCGCGCGCGGCGTCATCGGCCGAGACCGGGCCGCGGACCTGGGCGGCAGGGGCGGGGGCTGCGGCGGCGGACGCGGATTTCGCGGCGGCGACGGCGGCGGCCACGTCTTCCTTCATGATGCGGCCGTCGCGGCCGGTGCCCTTCACATCGGCGGCGTTCAAGCCGGCTTCGGCCATCGCCTTCTCGGCAGAAGGCGCGTTGGCGACGTCCTTGCCTTCGGCAGCCGCGGGGGCAGGCTCAGCCGCGGCTTCGCCGTTGCCGGACTTGGCGGCGGGCTTGGCCGCGCCCGCGCCGCCCGTGATCACGCCGAGCTTGGCGTCGGCGGTCACGGTTGCGCCCTCTTCGGCGCTGATTTCCGCCAGCACGCCGGCCGCGGGTGCCGGCACCTCGACGGAGACCTTGTCGGTTTCCAGCTCACAGAGCATCTCGTCCTGTGCGACGCTGTCGCCGACCTTCTTGAACCAGGTGGAGACGGTGGCCTCGGTTACCGATTCCCCGAGCGCGGGCACCATGACGTCCGTGCTGGCGCCGGCTTCGCCTGCATCTCCGGTGCCGGAGGCTTCGGGCTCAGCAGCGGGGGCTTTTTCGCCGCGCGGCTTCACGACTTCAGGGCCTGCAGCGTCGGACTCGGCAATGTTGGCGAGCAGCGCATCGGCGCCGACGGTTTCGCCTTCGCCCGCGACGATGTCCTCCAGGCGGCCGGAGGCCGGGGCGGGCACCTCGACGGTGACCTTGTCGGTCTCCAGCTCGCAGAGCATTTCATCGGCAGAGACCTGATCGCCCGGCTTCTTGAACCAGGTGGCAACCGTTGCTTCGGTCACGGATTCGCCCAGGGCGGGCACGCGCACTTCGGTGGTCATATCAAATACTTCCTCAGATGCTCAGCGCTTCGTTCACGAGCGCCTCTTGTTGGGCTTTATGTTCGCTGGCCAGGCCGGTTGCGGGCGAGGCCGAGGTCGCGCGGCCGACATAGATCGGCCTTGTGTGCTTGGCGCCGATCCGGGTCAGCACCCATTCGATGTTGGGCTCGATGAAGGTCCAGGCGCCCTGGTTCTTGGGCTCTTCCTGGCACCAGACCATTTCCGCCTGCTTGAAGCGTTCCAGCTCCTTCACCATGGAGATCGCAGGGAAGGGATAGAATTGCTCTATCCGCATCAGGTAGACGTCGTCGATGCCGCGGGCGTCGCGCTCTTCCAAGAGGTCGTAGTAGACCTTGCCCGAGCACATCACGACGCGCTTGATCTTGTCGTCCGGCACCAGCTGGGTGTCGGAGTTGCCGTGCTGGGCGTCATCCCAGAGCACCCGGTGGAAGCTCGAGCCGGTGGTGAACTCCTCGGTCTTGGAGACCGCGAGCTTGTGGCGCAGCAGCGACTTCGGCGTCATCAGCACCAAGGGCTTGCGGAAGGTGCGGTGCAGCTGGCGGCGCAGGATGTGGAAGTAGTTCGCGGGCGTCGTGCAGTTCGCGACGATCCAGTTGTCCTGGCCGCACATCTGCAGGAAGCGTTCCAGGCGCGCAGAGGAGTGTTCCGGCCCCTGGCCCTCGAACCCGTGCGGCAAGAGGCAGACGAGGCCCGACATGCGCAGCCACTTCGACTCACCCGAAGAGATGAATTGGTCGAACATGATCTGGGCGCCGTTGGCGAAATCGCCGAACTGCGCTTCCCAGAGCGTCAGCGCGTTGGGCTCGGCCAGTGAATAGCCGTATTCAAAACCCAGCACTGCGTATTCGCTCAGCGCGGAATCGATCACCTCGTATTGCGACTGGCCGGCGCGGATGTTGTTGAGCGGGTAGTAGCGTTCCTCGGTCTCCTGGTCGACGATGCCGGAGTGGCGTTGCGAGAAAGTGCCGCGGGTGGCGTCTTGGCCGGCCAGGCGCACCGGGTAGCCCTCCAGCATCAGCGAGCCGAAAGCCAGCGCTTCGCCGGTGGCCCAGTCGATGCCTTCGCCCTTCTCGAACATCTTGGCGCGGGCATCGAGGAAGCGCTTCACGGTGCGGTGCACCGGGAAGCCTTCGGGCAGGCGGGTCAGCGCCTGGCCGATTTCCTTGAACGTCTCCGGCTCGACTGCAGTGCGGCCGCGCTGGTAGTCGGCGTCCTGCTTGTCCAGATGCGACCAGCGCCCGTCAAGCCAGTCGGCCTTGTTGGGCTTGTAGTTCTTGCCGGTCTCGAATTCCTCGTTCAGCATCGCCTGGAAGGCGGCCTTCATGTCCTCGATCTCGCCTTCGGGGATCAGGCCATCCTTCACCAGCCGCTCGGTATAGAGCGACAGCGTCGTCTTGTGGCCCTTGATCTTCTTGTACATCAGGGGGTTGGTGAACATCGGCTCATCCCCCTCGTTGTGGCCGAAGCGCCGGTAGCAGAAGATGTCGAGCACCACGTCCTTGCCGAACTTCTGGCGGAACTCGGTTGCCACCTTGGCGGCGTGCACCACCGCTTCCGGGTCGTCGCCGTTGACGTGGAAGATCGGCGCCTCGACCACCAGGGCGTTGTCGGTCGGGTAGGGGGAGGAGCGCGAGAAATGCGGCGCGGTGGTGAAGCCGATCTGGTTGTTCACCACAATGTGCATGGTGCCGCCGGTGCGGTGGCCGCGCAGGCCCGAAAGCGCAAAGCACTCCGCCACCACGCCCTGGCCCGCAAAGGCCGCATCGCCGTGCAGCAGGATCGGCAGCACCGAGGTGCGGCTCTTGTCGCCGAGCTGGTCCTGTTTGGCGCGGACCTTGCCCAGCACCACCGGGTTCACCGCTTCCAGGTGCGAGGGGTTGGCGGTCAGGCTGAGGTGCACCTCGTTGCCATTGAACTCGCGGTCGGAGGAGGCGCCGAGGTGGTATTTCACGTCACCGGAGCCGTCCACGTCCTCGGGCTTGAAGCTGCCGCCCTGGAATTCGTGGAAGATCGCCCGGTAGGGTTTCTGCATCACGTTGGCGAGCACCGACAGGCGGCCGCGGTGCGGCATGCCGATCACGATGTCCTGGACGCCAAGCGCGCCGCCGCGCTTGATGATCTGCTCCATCGCCGGGATCAGGCTTTCGCCGCCATCCAGGCCAAAGCGCTTGGTGCCGGTATACTTGACGTGCAGGAACTTCTCGAAACCCTCGGCCTCGACCATCTTGTTGAGGATCGCCTTGCGGCCCTCGCGGGTGAAGCGGATCTCCTTGTCGTAGCCCTCGATCCGCTCCTTCAGCCAGGCGGACTGCTCGGGGTCGGAGATATGCATGTATTGCAGCGCGAACGTGCCGCAGTAGGTGCGCTTCACGATGCTGACGATCTGGCGCATGCTGGCGACCTGCAGGCCGAGCACGTTGTCGATGAAGATCGGGCGGTCCATGTCGGCCTCGGTGAAGCCGTAGGTTCTGGGGTCCAGCTCCGGGTGCGGGGTCTCGGCGCGCATGCCCAGCGGGTCGAGGTCGGCGGCCAGGTGGCCGCGGAAGCGGTAGGCGCGGATCAGCATCAGGGCTCGGATCGAATCCAGCACCGCGCGCTGCACGTCCTTGTCGGAGATCTCGACGCCTTTCTCGGCCGCCTTGGCCTTTATCTTCTTGCCCGCAGCCTCGGCCTCGACCGGGTCGGGCCACTGGCCGGTGAGCGCGCCGGTCAGCTCGTCCGCGGGGGCGGGCGGCCAGTCGGGCCGGGCCCAGGAGGGGCCGGTGGCCTCGGCCTTCACGTCCAGTTCGGTGTCGCCCATGCGGCGGAAGAACTCGCCCCAGGCGGCGTCCACTGCATTCGGGTCATTGGCGTACTGGGCATAGAGCTGCTCCAGATACTCCGCATTGTGCCCCTGCATGAAAGAGGAGGCGTGGAAGAGGTCGTTGGGGCTTTGGTCGGTCATGAGGTTACCTCTAGCGGATTAGGACCGTATGGGTTTTGGCCGGGGCCACGCCCCGCAATCTGGGCTGCGGGGGTATTCATTCTGTTAAACCGCGCCTGCCTGCGGGAGGGCGGCGGCCGCAATAGACCGGCCCGGGGCATCAGACAGAAGCGCCCGGCGGGGACCGCCGGGCCGTGCCTGCCGTGCAGATGCCCCGCAGGCACGCGGTCTTACTTGCCGATCGCCTTCAGCACGGCTTCGCCCAGGCCCGCCGGACTTTCGGCGACGACGATGCCTGCCGACTTCATCGCCTCGATCTTGTCCTCGGCGCCGCCCTTGCCGCCGGCCACGATGGCACCGGCATGGCCCATGCGGCGGCCCGGAGGGGCGGTGCGCCCGGCGATGAAGCCAGCAACCGGCTTCGAACGGCCCTTCTTGGCTTCGTCGGCCAGGAACTGCGCGGCTTCCTCCTCGGCGGAGCCGCCGATCTCGCCGATCATGATGATGCTCTCGGTCTCGTCATCGGCCAGGAACCACTCCAGCACGTCGATATGCTCGGTGCCCTTGATCGGGTCGCCGCCGATGCCCACGCAGGTGGACTGGCCGAGGCCGACATCGGTTGTCTGTTTCACGGCCTCGTAGGTCAGCGTGCCGGAGCGGGATACAACCCCGACCGAGCCGCGGCGGTGGATGTGGCCGGGCATGATGCCGATCTTGCAGGCATCGGGGGTGATCACGCCGGGGCAGTTCGGGCCGATCAGGGTGGACTTGGAGTTCTCCAGCGCCCGCTTCACCTTCATCATGTCGAGCACCGGGATGCCCTCGGTGATCGCCACGATCACTTCCATCTCGGCGTCGATCGCCTCCAGGATCGAGTCGGCGGCAAACGGCGGCGGCACGTAGATCACCGAGGCGTTGGCTTCGGTCTTGGCCTTGGCTTCATGCACGGAGTTGAACACCGGCAGGTTCAGGTGCGTCTGGCCGCCCTTGCCGGGGGTCACGCCGCCGACCATCTTGGTGCCGTAGGCGATGGCCTGCTCGGAGTGGAAAGTGCCCTGCGAGCCGGTAAAGCCCTGACAGATGACCTTGGTGTTTTCGTCGATGAGGACTGCCATGATGTCGGTTCCTTCAAGCGGTATGTGTCTGTTGGTTCTGTGGGGTGGCCAATGAACGGCCGTCGAAGCGGATTTTTTCGAGGGTGGCCCGCCCCAAGACCACACTGGGAAGTATTCGAAAGCCGCCGCGGAACTCGTAGTTTCCGCGCCGGAGTTTCTGGCGCAGCAGCGGCCAGCCCCTGGGCCGGTGCCGGGTCGGGCCGATGGCGTGTTCGCCGGGGGCCTCGTTGCCCTGTTCGGCAAGCGCAGGCTGGACCTGATAGACCTTGATGCCGCGCGCAGGCTTGGAGGCATCGAAGTTGAACAGGAGGTTGTCCAGCGTGATCTCGAACGGGCGGCTGTCCAGCAGATGCTGCGCCGCCCGGCGCGAGATCGCGTAGGCCGCGCCGCCCGCATGGCGCGACAGCAGCCTGCGCACCTCGCGGCCCATGTGGGTGAAGCCGCCCTTGCCAAGAGCCACCTGCAGTTTTTTAGCCCGCCAGCGCTCGAACTTGACGATGCCGGCATCTTGCGGCCACCAGGACAGGTCGTTCAGCCAGGCGCCGGTGTCGGGCGACAGGAAGACGTCGTCCTCCAGGATCAGCGCCACGTCGGCGTCCGAGGCCAGCAGCGCCTCCCAGGCCTTGGCATGGCTGAGCGTGCAGGCCATGTCCTTGGTCTGGAAATAGCCCCAGTTGCCCTCGGAGCGGCACTGCTTGAGCATCTCCTCGCGGCTGACTTGGGTGCTGTCCACCGCATCGATGCGCACAGCAGAAAGCCCGGCCTGATCCAGCTCCCGCTGCATCAGCTCCGCCCGGCCCGTGGCCTGCCGCAAGCCTATGAGGTAGACAGCTGCTTTCATGGGGTCAGTCCCTCAGTCCTTCACTTTCAAATCTGAGCCCGCCGTTCCGGTGCCGCTAGCATTCGCCCACTCGGAGTTGTAGATGCCCTTTGAAAGGCCGCAGCTCTTTTTGGCGATGCCGGTGTTTATGTTGGTGAGGACTGCCAATTAAGGGGCTCCCGGGCTATCTCTTGGAGATTGTGTAATAGGCCACGCCACCACGGGCGCCGCCCTCAATGCCGAACTTGGTGCGGCCAATTTTTACTTCGTACCATTTGCCGCCGCCGATCGCGCTCTTGCGAAGGCGGGCAACACCGCCGGTTTTGCCTGCAAAGCCTGATGCAATGCTTAGGATCTCCGCTTGGGAGGGCGAAGCCGCGCCTGCAAAAGATACCCTGCAATACCGCCCCGGATCGTATTCAGCGCCGGCTCCCCTTATACTGTTCGCCGAGTACACCGTTGTTTGAGCAGCACTTTCGATGGCGTATTGCTCCAGCACCGGGGCATTGTTTATGCAAACTTCCCGGAAAATGTCTGCTTCGCGAGAGGGGGCAGGCCCAACGTAAGATGCTGCAATTCCGGTGTGCGCATCGTCGGCGCCTGCTGCCTGAAAGCTGTTTGCCACAGGGGAAATTGCGGCGGGCGCCGGTTGCGAGAATGCGGATGGAATGAAGGTGTCAGTGGCAGGGTCATATCTCCCGCCAGCAGCCGGCGATGCAGTTGCGCCCGGGGCACTTTGGTCCGGGGCCTCGTAATCCGTTGGACCAACGCTCAGCGGGCTTGTTCCAGCGGTGTAACCGCTGGAACAAGCCGCGCCCATCAGTGAGAGGCACATTACCGGAAGAAAGCCGAACCGCATACCGATCAGCCCTTCACCGCCTTCACGATCTTCTCGGCGCCGTCCTTCAGGTTGTCGGCAGCAATCACGTCGAGGCCGGAGGTGTTGATGATCTCCTTGCCTTTCTCGACGTTGGTGCCCTCAAGGCGGACAACCAGCGGTACCTTCAGGCCGACTTCCTTCACCGCGGCGACCACGCCCTCGGCGATCACGTCGCAGCGCATGATGCCGCCGAAGATGTTGACCAGGATGCCTTTGACGTTGGGGTCGGAGGTGATGATCTTGAACGCTTCGGTCACCTTCTCCTTCGTCGCGCCGCCGCCCACGTCGAGGAAGTTGGCAGGCTCGGCGCCATAAAGCTTGATGATGTCCATGGTCGCCATCGCGAGACCCGCGCCGTTCACCATGCAGCCGATCTCACCGTCGAGCGCGATGTAGTTCAGGTCGTACTTGGAGGCTTCCAGCTCCTTGGGGTCTTCCTCGGTGGTGTCGCGCAGCTCGGCCATGTCGGCGTGGCGGTAGATCGCGTTGCCGTCAAAGCTGAGCTTGGCGTCAAGCACCTTCAGGCTGCCGCCGTCGGAGACGATCAGCGGGTTGATTTCCAGCATCTCCATGTCCTTCTCGACGAAGGCCTTGTAGAGCTGGCCCATCAACTGCACGCACTGCTTGATCTGCGCGCCTTCCAGGCCCAGCGAGAACGCGATGCGACGGCCGTGGAAAGCCTGGTAGCCGCTGGCCGGATCGACCGAGAAGGAGAGGATCTTCTCCGGCGTGGCTTCCGCCACTTCCTCGATGTCCATGCCGCCTTCGGTGGAGCAGACGAAGGAGATGCGCGAAGTCTGGCGGTCGACCAGCAGTGCCAGGTACAACTCGCGTTCGATGCCGGAGCCGGCCTCGATGTAGATGCGGTTCACCTGCTTGCCCGCCGGGCCGGTCTGATGCGTGACCAGAGTGCGGCCCAGCATCTTCTTAGCTTCCTCAGCGGCTTCCTCGACCGATTTGGTCAGGCGCACGCCACCCTTCTCGCCCGCGCCGGCTTCCTTGAAGGAGCCCTTGCCGCGGCCGCCTGCGTGGATCTGTGCCTTCACCACCCAAAGCGGGCCGTCCAGTTCACCCGCTGCGGTCTTTGCTTCTTCGGCTCTCAGCACCACCCGTCCGTCGGACACCGGGGCGCCATAGCTGCGAAGAAGGGCTTTGGCCTGATATTCGTGGATGTTCATCTGAAACTGTCCCGTCTGGCTGCAATTGTCGGGCACAATAGGCCGTCTTCGGAACGCGGTTTAAAGGGTTTTCCGGCGCCGCGGTTAAAAATGGCGGAGATTTGCCGGTTTTGTGATCACGCTTTTCGGGGGTGTGATCACGAATTTCCAAAGCCTTAACCGAGGGTGATTCGGAGGAGCCGTGATGGCGCGGCCCCGGCATTTCGGCACCTGAAAGCGGCATCGCCCGGGAGGCGGTATCGCGCTGCGGCAAGACGCAAAAGGCCCGCGCAGGAGCGCGGGCCTTCCAGATAAAGCAGTGGCTGCCGGCTTATGCCAGCGAGGCGTCGATGCCCTTGCAGGCCTCGACCAGGCCCTTCACCGCGTTCACCGAGTTGGTGAACATCGATTGCTCGTCCGAGGTCAGCTCGATCTCGATGATGCGCTCGATGCCGCCGGCGCCGATCACGGTGGGCACGCCCACATACATGTCCTTCACGCCCAGCTCGCCGTCGCAATAGGCGGCACAGGGCAGCACGCGCTTCTGGTCCTTGAGGAAGGCTTCGGCCATCTCGATCGCCGCGGTGGCAGGCGCGTAGAAGGCGGAGCCGGTCTTCAGCAGACCGACGATCTCGGCGCCGCCGTCACGGGTGCGCTGCACGATGGCGTCGAGCTTCTCCTGGCTGGTCCAGCCCATCTTGACCAGATCGGGCAGCGGGATGCCGCCAACGGTGGAGTAGCGCACGGAGGGCACCATGGTGTCGCCATGGCCGCCCAGCACGAAGGCGGTGACGTCTTTCATCGAGACGTTGAATTCCTCGGCCAGGAAATGGCGGAAACGGGCCGAATCCAGCACGCCGGCCATGCCGCAGACCTTGGCATGGGGCTGGCCCGAGAATTCGCGCAGGGCCCAGACCATCGCGTCCAGCGGGTTGGTGATGCAGATGACAAAAGCGTCCGGCGCGTGGTCGCGGATGCCTTCGCCCACGGATTTCATGACCTTGAGGTTAATGCCCAGGAGGTCGTCGCGGCTCATGCCCGGCTTGCGCGGCACGCCCGCGGTCACGATGCAGACGTCGGCGCCAGCGATGTCCTCGTAGGACTGGGTGCCCTTCAGCTTGGCATCGAAGCCTTCCGAGGGACCGGACTCCGCGATGTCCAGCGCTTTGCCTTCCGGGGTGCCTTCGGCGATGTCGAACAGGACGACGTCGCCGAGTTCCTTCAGGGCTGCAAGATGTGCGAGGGTGCCGCCGATCTGACCTGCGCCGATAAGGGCGATTTTGGGTCGTGCCATTGGATGATTTCTCCGGTCCGGTTGAAATTGCCTGATGACCTACGGCGTAACGCCTTTCCGCGCAAGTGTTCTGCGCTGCGGCGCCGCGCGGCGGGCGGCGGCCGGGCCGGTCCCGGGGCTGCGCCTTTGCGGGCTTGAGACGGTTTGCAGGCGGTCTCCGCGCGGATGCCTGACGGGCGTCAGGGAGGACACAGGCGGGCTCCGGTATGATTTCCAGTGGCGGAGCGGGGGCACGGTCCGGCGCGCTGCCGTCAGGACCGCGAGGGTGCAGGCGGTGCGGCACGGACTGCGGCGGCCCGCCCGTCTGACCCGGGCGGCCGCCGCACCTGTATGGCCCTTCGGCCTGCCTCATCTGCTGCGGCCCGGCCTGCTTTGCGCCGGGGCCAACTTGTTCCAAACGCCTCAGGCGTCGCTTTCCGCTTCCGGCAGCGCCTCGGCCAGCACCTCATACGATTGGCCGGAGGCGACCAGGCAGGTGATGCCGGCGGGCGTGGTCACGGTGATCGTCCAGCTGCCGGTATCGGCGGAGGCAAATGTCTCCATCACCAGGCCGCGCTGGCCCATGCCTATGCTCTGGCGGCTTTCACCGTATTTGTCCGCCAGCCGCTGCAGCACCTTGTCGCGCGGCGCGCAATTGCGCTCCTGTGCCGCGGCGGGCCCGGCGGTGAGCGTCAGAAGGGACAGCAGCACCAGCCCCAAAGTCAGGTTCATCATTGTTTTCAGCATTGCGTCTTACCCTTCTCCCGAGCGGCCGGACGGGGCAGGGCGCCTCTACGGGCGGCCCCGGCCGCCCCGAGCGGGCCGGTGTGGCGTCTAGTCCAGGAAGCGGGCACCTGCCCGCGGGCAGCAGCTGCGCCAAGTGGCGGCAGAGAGCCTGTGGCTTGATGTCCTCCAGCATGCCAATGAGGTGCTGAGATAGGGTTAACCCGGCGGCCGCCGGAGATTTCTCATGAAACTCAGGGCCTTGCCGCAACAGTTCGCGAGCGGTGCTGCACTGCGGCAGAATTGACCTTGAAAGTTTGCATTCGATTCGATAGCGGTTTGAGCAACAAAATAACCAAAGGAGTGGCTTCATGGATCCGCGCGCGCGCCCTTACCGTTCGGTTTTGTACATCCCCGGCTCCAAGCCGCGCGCGCTGGAGAAGGCCAAGACCCTGCCGGTGGACGCGGTGATCTTCGACCTGGAGGATGCGGTCTCTCCCGACGAGAAGGCGAACGCGCGCGCAACCCTGGCAGAGGCGCTGGCGGCTGGCGGCTATGGCGCGCGGATGCGGATCGTGCGGATCAACGGGCTCGACACGGAGTGGGGCCGCGCCGATGCCGAAGCCGCGGCACAGATGGCGTGTGACGCCATCCTGTTGCCCAAGGTGTCCTCGCCTGCCGATCTGGACGCGCTGGCGGAGATCACCGGCGGCACGCCGCTCTGGGCGATGATGGAGACGCCGCGCGGCATGCTGAACGCCGCCGCCATTGCCGCGCACCCGAAGCTGCGGGGCATGGTGATGGGCACCAATGATCTGGCCAAGGAGCTGCAATCGCGCAGCCGCCCCGACCGGCTGCCGATGATGGCGGGGATGGGCCTGTGCCTGCTGGCCGCCAAGGCCGAGGGGCGCGTCATCGTCGATGGGGTCTACAATGCCTTCAAGGATGCCGAGGGCCTCGCCGCCGAATGCGAGCAGGGCCGCGACATGGGGTTTGACGGCAAGACGCTGATCCACCCGGCGCAGGTCGAGGTTGCCAACGCCGCCTTTGCCCCGGCGGAAGAGGAGGTCGAGACCGCCCGCCGCCAGATCGCCGCCTTCGAGGAAGCCGCGGCCGCAGGGCAGGGCGTGGCGGTGGTCGATGGCCGCATCGTGGAAAACCTGCATGTCGCCGCGGCGCGGGAAATCCTTGCAAAAGCGGATGCAATCGCTGCGCTTTCCGCCTAGCTGTTGACGCGGACACCAGCGAGGGGAGAATGACATGGCGCTTTTGATTGCAGGGCTTGTGCTGTGGTGGGGCGCGCATCTGTTCAAGCGGCTGGCGCCCGGTCCGCGCGCCGCGATGGGCAATGCCGGGCGCGGCGCGGTGGCACTGGTGCTGCTGGTGAGCGTCGTCTTGATGGTGCTGGGCTACCGCTCGGCCGAGGTCTACGACCTGGCCGCACCGCCGCCCTTCCTGCGCCATATCAACAACCTGATGGTGCTGATCGCGATCTATCTGATGAGCCCGGCACCCAGGAAAGGCGCGCTGCTGAGCGGTATGCGGCATCCGATGCTGGCGGGCGTCAAGCTCTGGGCGGTGGCGCACCTGCTGGTCAACTGGGACGCGGCCTCCTTCGTGCTGTTCGGCGGGCTTCTGGCTTGGGCGGTGACCGAGGTCATCGTCATCAACCGCGCCGAGCCCGAGTGGTCTCCGCGCCCCAAGGGCAGCCTTGCCAAGGACGGCATGTTCCTCGCGGCCTCGGTCGTGCTTTACGGTGTGATTGGCTACATTCACGGGCTGATCGGCCCCTCCCCCTTTCCAGGATAAATGACCCATGAAACTCTACCGCTTCCTGTCCGAGGACGACACCTCGGCCTTCTGCCACAAGGTGACCGACGCGCTGAACAAGGGCTGGGCG
Source organism: Cribrihabitans pelagius (assembly GCF_048820915.1). Classification (NCBI taxonomy): domain Bacteria; kingdom Pseudomonadati; phylum Pseudomonadota; class Alphaproteobacteria; order Rhodobacterales; family Paracoccaceae; genus Cribrihabitans; species Cribrihabitans pelagius. Next base: position 73,153 of record NZ_JBMERR010000012.1, read on the forward strand.
CTGCACGGCAGCCCGACCCAGGCCTTTGACCCTGTGAAGGGCGTGATGCGCTGCGGCCAGGCCGTGGTGAAGGAGGTGGCGGGCACCTATACCCCCGAGACCAAGCTGGGAGAGCACTGATGCCCGAGGCCCGCACCGCCGCCAAGACCAACCCCGGCCGTTTTTTCGAGGACTACCGTGTGGGCGAGGTGATCCGCCACGCGGTGCCGCGCACCGTCTCCGGCGGCGAGCGGGCGCTGTATCATGCGCTTTACCCTGCGCGCCATGCGCTCTATTCCTCCGACGAGTTCGCCCGCACCTGCGGGCTGCCCGCAGCACCGCTCGACGATCTGGCCGCTTTCCACGTGGTTTTTGGCAAGACGGTGCCGGATATCTCGCTCAATGCGCTGGCGAACCTGGGTTACGCGGGCGGGCGCTGGCTGAAGCCGGTCTACCCGGGCGACACGCTGCGCGCGGAATCCGAGGTGATCGGCCTCAAGCAGAACTCCAGCGGCAAGTCCGGCGTCGTCTACGTGCGCACCCGCGGGCTGAACCAGCAGGGTGACTGCGTGATCGAATACGTGCGCTGGGTGATGGTGCGGAAGCGCGACCTTGAGGCCCCGGCGCCGGAAACCGTGATTCCCGAGCTGGACAAGGTGATCCCCGCCGGTCAGCTGGTGATGCCGGAGGGGCTGGATTTCACGAATTATGACTTCACCCTCGCAGGCGAGCCGCACCGCTGGGGCGATTACGCGGTGGGTGAGACCATCGACCATGTGGACGGCGTCACCATTGAGGAAGCCGAGCACATGATGGCGACCCGCCTGTGGCAGAACACTGCCAAGGTGCATTTCGACACGACGGCGCGCCCCGATGGCACCCGGCTGATCTATGGCGGCCATGTGATCTCCTTGGCGCGCACGCTCAGCTTCAACGGGCTGGCGAATGCGCAGATGATTGCGGGCCTCAATGGCGGCGCGCATGCCAACCCCTGCCTGTCGGGCACGACCGTGCGGGCCTGGTCCGAGGTGCTGGACAAGGCCGATACAGACGCGCCGGGCGTCGGCGCGCTGCGGCTGCGGCTGGTCGCCACCAAAGGCGGTGCACCGTTCCAGCTGAAGGGCGAGGACGGCAAATACCTGCCGGATGTGCTGCTGGATCTGGATTACTGGGCCTTGATGCCGCAATAGGCGCGAAAACCTGCCTCCGGGGGGCTGGTACCGGGGGCAGTTAACCCAATCTTTACTTCTTTAAGGCGAAAATATACAACCTATGGGGGCGGAATCTCATAAGGTGGCATATGCAGGACCGGCACTACCTCGAGAATGAATTGTCGGAGCTGATCCGGACCGACCCCTCGGTCTGGCAGTTCATCCAGGAAGGCTCGCTGGACGGGATCTGGTACTGGGATCTGGAGAATCCTAACCAGGAGTGGATGAGTCCCGAGATGTGGCGCCTGTTCGGAGTGGATCCGGCCAGCATGCGCCACGATCCGGCGGAATGGCAGGACCTGATCAACCCGGACGATCTGAAACAGGCGCTGGAAAATTTCCACGCCCATTGCGCCGACCCCGATCACCCCTACGACCAGATTGTGCGCTATACCCATGCCGATGGCTCCACCGTTTGGGTGCGCTGCCGCGGCATTGCAATCCGGGATGAAAGCGGCACGCCCATACGAATGCTGGGCGCGCACAACGACCTGACCGCGGTGAAGCGCGCGGAGCAGGCGGAGAAGGCCGGGGCGGTGATCGCGACGGAGGAGCTGCGGGCCTTCTCTTATGCACTCTCCCACGATCTGAAGGCGCCCGCAAACACCGTGCTGATGGTGCTGAAGGAACTGGGCGAGCATCTGGATGGCCAGCTCGACGAGGACGGGCGGGAAATGCTCGGCATCGGACTCAAGACGGTGATGCGGATGCGCAGCCAGATCGATGCGCTTTTGAACTTCACCCATGTCACCGAGAACCGCCAGAGGCACGAGGAGCTGGACCTCACTGCGCTGACGCGGGAACTGATCGCCGACCTCAGGGGCGACATCGCCGAAGCCAAGGCGGAAATCCAGCTGGGCGAGCTGCCGGTCTATTCCGGCAACCCGGTGCAGATCCGGATGCTGATCCAGAACCTCCTGAGCAACGCCATCAAGTTCAGCCGCCCCGGGCAGCCGCCGCTGGTGCGCATCAGCGCCACGCCGCTGGACGAAGCGGGCGGCCTGCGGCTGATGGTGGCGGACAACGGCATCGGCATCGCGGCGGCCGACCGCGAGAAGATCTTTGGCATGTTCCAGCGGCTGCATGTCTACCAGGACTACCCCGGTTCCGGACTGGGGCTGTCGATGTGCCGCCGCGTCGCCCGAAACCACGGCGGCAGCATCACCGTCGCGGACACCCCGGGCGGCGGCACCACTTTCATTGCCGACCTGCCGGGAAAACACCCATGACCGTTCAAAGCTCAGATATTCCGGCCATCGGCCGCGTCGTTGTGGTCGATGACGACCGCGCCGATCAGCTCTTCTACCGGCGCATCATCCGCCGTTCGAAGCTGGCGGATGACATTATCATGTTCGACTACGCCGAGGAGGCGCTGGAGTTCCTCTCCGGCGATGACTGCCCGCCGGTTGACGTCATCCTGCTCGACATCAACATGCCGCGGATGAACGGCTTCGAGTTTCTGGAGGAGGCCAGCCGCCGCCTTGGCCCGGACCTCGGCAATACCCTGGTGGTGATGCTGACCTCCTCGCTGGACCCGCGCGATCTGCAGCGGGCACAGCGGTACGAGGCGGTGAAAGGCTACCTCAGCAAGCCGCTGACGGTGGATTGCCTGGAGAAGATATCTGCCCTGCTGGCGGGCAAGCTGAAACGGGAGGCCAATTCGGGGCTGCTGCTGCACCAGTGACCGGAAGCAGCCGCGGTTCTGGCACAAATGTGATGACCCGCGCCGCAATTCCCGCCTACTCTCAGCTCATGCGGGTCCTGCGGCATCTGTTCTTTTCCCTGATCTTCCTGGCACCGCTCAAGGCGGCTGCCTGCGATCTGGCGCTGGTGCTGGCGGTGGATGTCTCCGGCTCGGTTGATTCCGGCGAATACCGCGCCCAGATGGACGGGCTGGCGGCTGCGCTGCGCGATGGCATTGTGGCGGAGGCACTGGTGCGCGGCCAGGCGCAGCTGATGCTGCTGCAATGGTCCGGCAGCGCCCGCCAGGAGGTGACCCTGCCCTGGACCGAAGTGCAGAGCTTTGCCGGGCTGGAGGCCTTGGCACAGCGCATCGAGTCGGCGCCGCGGCCTTGGCGCAACTATTCCACCGCGGTGGGGGAGGCGCTGGCGCTGGGGCTTGCGCAATTCGCCGCAGTGCCCGGCTGCCGCCGCCGGGTGATCGACATTTCCGGCGACGGCCCCTCCAACGAGGGGATGGAACCGCGCGTCCTGCACCCGGCCCTGCGCGCCGCAAACGTCACAGTGAACGCCATCGCCATCGAGCAGAGCGAGCCGGACCTCACCGCCTATTTTTATGAGAACGTGATCCTGGGGGAGGGGGCTTTTGTGATCACCGCGGCAAGCTTTGCGGGCTACCCCGAAGGCATCCGCAAGAAGCTGTTGCGGGAGGTGGCGCGGCAGACCGCGGCGCTGCCGGCGAATGGCGGGACTTTGCGGTAATTTGCAGGCGGGATATTGATTCTGTAAAGAATTTCCAATCCGGGAATTTGTGATCACTATGCATCTGGGTGTGATCACATCAATCGGCGTTTTCGCGCTAACAGGACAAATAACCGCGGATTTTTACCCTTCGTTCGGGTGACAGTCCGCAAAAATCGGCTAAAACGTCGTCAGCCAACCGGAAAGGAGCCAAAATGGCCGATGTTAATCGGGGCAACCGCCCGCTTTCGCCACATTTGCAGGTCTACCGTCCGCAGCTGACTTCCATCACGTCGATCCTGACGCGGATCACCGGCAATGCGCTGATCGTTGCGGCGCTGCTGATCGCCTGGTGGTTTCTCGCCGCCGCCGCCTCTGCCGAAAGTTTCGCCACCGCCAACGCCGTGCTGACCAGCTGGTTCGGCGATCTGGTGCTGAGCCTCTCGGTGCTCGGCCTGTGGTATCACACGCTGGCGGGCGTGCGGCACCTGATCTGGGACAACGGCTACATGCTGGACCTGCAAGATGCCGAGAACCTGGGCTGGATCGTCATCATCGGTTCCGTGGCCCTCACCCTTTTCACCCTCATCATCGTCTGAGCCGGGGAGATTGACGCGATGCGCTTTCTGACTGACCGCAAGCGGGCTATGGGCCTGGGCAGCGCCAAATCCGGCACCAGCCACCACTGGTCGATGCAGATCAGCTCGATCGGGCTGCTGATCCTGGTGCCGCTCTTCGTTTTCACCTTCGGTCCGGCGCTGGGCGGATCTTATGAGGAGATCACCGCTTATTATTCCCGCCCCTTCCCGGCGCTGGTTGCCGCGCTGACCATGTGGGTCGGCATGATGCATTTCAAATCCGGTGCCCAGATCATGATCGAGGATTACGTGCACGGTCTTGCAGGCCGTCTGACGATCATCCTGGTGAACTGCCTGTCCTATGCAGTGGCCGCCGCCAGCGTTTATGCGCTGGTGCGCCTGGCCCTCTGACGAACCCCGAGGTTTTTTCTATGGCTGCTTACGAATACGAAACTCACGAATACGACGTGGTTGTCGTCGGCGCCGGCGGTGCCGGGCTGCGCGCCACCCTCGGCATGGCCGAGCAGGGGCTGCGCACCGCCTGTGTGACCAAGGTGTTCCCGACACGCTCGCACACCGTGGCGGCGCAGGGCGGCATTGCCGCCTCGCTCTCCAACATGGGCCCGGACCACTGGCAGTGGCACATGTACGACACTGTGAAGGGCTCCGACTGGCTGGGCGACACAGATGCAATGGAATACCTCGCCCGCGAAGCCCCCAAGGCGGTCTACGAGCTGGAGCATTACGGCGTGCCGTTCTCGCGCACCGAGGAGGGCAAGATCTACCAGCGCCCCTTCGGCGGCCACACCACCGAGTTCGGCGAAGGCCCCGCGGTGCAGCGCACCTGTGCCGCCGCCGACCGCACCGGCCACGCCATCCTGCACACGCTTTATGGCCAGAGCCTCAAGAACAACGCCGAGTTCTATGTCGAGTATTTCGCCATCGACCTGATCATGTCCGAGGACGGGCAGTGCCAGGGCGTGGTGTGCTGGAAGCTCGATGACGGCACCATGCATGTCTTCAGCGCCAAGATGGTGGTGCTGGCGACCGGCGGCTACGGCCGCGCCTATTTCTCTGCCACTTCGGCGCATACCTGCACCGGCGATGGCGGCGGCATGGTGGCGCGTGCTGGCCTGGCGCTGCAGGACATGGAGTTCGTGCAGTTCCACCCCACCGGCATCTACGGCTCCGGCTGCCTGATCACCGAGGGCGCGCGCGGCGAGGGCGGCTACCTCACCAACTCCGAGGGCGAGCGCTTCATGGAGCGCTACGCGCCCCAGTACAAGGATCTGGCGCCGCGCGACTACGTCTCGCGTTCCATGACGATGGAAATCCGCGAAGGCCGCGGCGTGGGCGAGCATGGCGACCATATCCACCTGAACCTCTCCCACCTGCCGGCCGAGGCGCTGGCGGAGCGGCTGCCGGGGATCTCGGAGTCGGCCAAGATCTTTGCCGGCGTCGATGTCACCAAGGAGCCGATCCCGGTTCTGCCCACCGTGCATTACAACATGGGCGGCATTCCGACCAACTACTGGGGCGAGGTGCTGAACCCGACCGAAGACGACCCGACCGCAACCGTGCCGGGCCTGATGGCCGTGGGCGAGGCGGGCTGCGCCTCGGTGCATGGCGCCAACCGCCTGGGTTCCAACTCGCTCATCGACCTCGTGGTGTTTGGCCGCGCCGCCGCGATCCGTGCGGGCAAGGTGGTGGACGCGGATGCTTCGAACCCGGTGCTGAACCAGGCCTCTGTCGGCAAGGCGTTCGACCGTTTCGACGCCCTGCGCCACGCCAACGGCGGCACCCCCACCGCCGAGCTGCGGCTGGAGATGCAGCGCACCATGCAGGAAGACGCGGCGGTGTTCCGTACCGACAAGACGCTGAAGGAAGGTGTTGAGAAGATGACCGCGATCGCGGGCAAGCTCGATGACCTCAAGGTGACCGACCGCTCGCTGGTGTGGAACTCCGACCTGATGGAGACGCTGGAGCTGACCAACCTGATGCCCAACGCGCTGGCCACCATCGTGGGCGCCGAGGCGCGCAAGGAAAGCCGCGGCGCCCATGCGCATGAGGATTACTCGACGCGCGACGACGACAACTGGCGGGTGCACACGGTTTCCCATGTGAACGGCAAGGACGTCACCCTCAGCTACCGCCCGGTGATCACCGATCCGCTCACCACCGAAGACGAGGGCGGCATCAGCCTGAACAAGATCGCGCCCAAGGCGCGGACGTTCTAAGGAGAGGCATCATGGTTGAATTTACGCTCCCGAAGAACTCCAAGATCACCACGGGCAAGACTTGGCCCAAGCCGCAAGGCGCGGCCAATGTGCGCAAGTTCCAGATCTACCGCTGGAACCCGGATGACGGGCAGAACCCGCGGGTCGATACCTATTTCGTCGACATGGACAGCTGCGGCCCGATGATCCTGGACGCTCTGATCAAGATTAAGAACGAGATCGATCCGACGCTGACCTTCCGCCGCTCCTGCCGCGAAGGCATCTGCGGCTCCTGCGCGATGAACATCGACGGCATCAACACGCTGGCCTGCATTTACGGCATGGACGAGGTCAAGGGCGACGTGAAGATCTACCCGCTGCCGCACATGCCGGTGGTGAAGGACCTGATCCCGGACCTGACACTTTTCTATGCCCAGCATGCCTCGATCATGCCCTGGCTGGAAACCAAGACCAACCGTCCGGCGAAGGAATGGAAGCAGTCGATCGAGGACCGCAAGAAGCTCGATGGCCTCTATGAATGCGTGATGTGCGCCAGCTGCTCCGCTGCCTGCCCGAGCTATTGGTGGAACAGCGACCGCTATCTCGGCCCGGCGGCGCTGCTGCACGCCTACCGCTGGATCGTGGACAGCCGCGACGAGGCGACGCCGGAGCGGCTGGACGATCTTGAGGATCCCTTCAAGCTCTACCGCTGCCACACCATCATGAACTGTGCCAAGACCTGCCCCAAAGGGCTGAACCCCGCCAAGGCGATCGCGCACATCAAGAAACTGATGGTCGAACGCACGCTCTGATCCGCAAGGCTCTGCCGGTGCGGCCCCTGCCGCGCCTCCACGATTGATCGCGCCCCGGTTTCCTGCGAAACCGGGGCGCATAACGTTCCGGCCCCCCCTGAGGGGAGGGCGCAGGGCAGGCGGAGGACATGTGCATGAACAGGCATTTTCTGGCCCTGGCGGCGGCGGCGCTGCTCGCGGGCTGTATCACGGCGGGCGACAGCGACCGGCTCGGCGCCCAGCTCGCCGCCTCCGACGCGCGGCTGCCGGGCTGTATCGCTGCGGCCGGGATCACCGGGAGCTACCGGGTCCAGACGCAGGTGCTCGGCCATGGGGCGGGCGCCACGGTGCTGCGCCGGGTGGAGCCGGGGGCGGGTGTGAGCGAGGCGCAGGCGGCCCAGGCGACATCCTGCATCAACGCCTGAGCCGCGCCGCCCTTCGCGGCGGCTGTTGCCGCCCCGCCACCCTTGCAGGGGGTGTTTCCGGCCTGTTGTGAAGCCCGCCGCGCCGCCCTAGGCTCGCGTCATGCAACCTGTCCTCTACGCCGTCCTGCTTTCGGCCGCCGCCGGCCTGTCGATGCCTCTGGGCGGCCTGCTGGCCGTCTACGAGCACATCCGTAACCCGGTGGTGCGCGACGCGGTGCTGCACGCGGTGGCGGCCTTTGGCGGCGGCGCGCTGGCGGCAGCGGTGGCGCTGGTGCTGGTGCCCGAGGCGGCGGAGGCGCTGCCGCCGCTCGCGGCCGTGGCGCTGTTCCTGGCGGGCGGCGTGGCTTTCTACCTGGTCGATGGCCTGCTGGAGCGGCGCGGTGGCAGCTGGGCCCTGCTGCTGGCGATGATGCTCGACTTTCTGCCCGAGGCGATGGCGCTGGGGGCGATGCTGGTGGACCAGGCCGGGACCGCCTATGTGCTGGCGGTCATGATCTTTCTGCAGAACGTGCCTGAAGGCTTTGCCGCCTTCCGCGAGCTTTGCCGCAAGGACCGCCCGGCCTGGCCCGTGCTCGCGGGCTTTGCCGGGCTCGCGGCGCTGGGGCCGCTCTGCGCGGTGGCGGGCACCCTGTGGCTCGCGGAGGCGCCCGGGGTGCTTGGGGCGGTGATGATCTTTGCCGCGGGCGGCATTCTCTACCTGCTGTTCCAGGATATCGCCCCCAAGGCGCGGGGCGAGGCCAGCAACGCCCCGGCGCTGGGGGCGGTTGCAGGCTTTGCCTTGGGGCTGGCGGGGCATCTGCTGGCGGGTTAGGGCCGCGCTGCGGCCAGGGTCCGCATTGGACCCGGCGCGCGGCCCCCTTGCAGCCTCATCCGGCGCGCAGGGTTGCAGCAAGGCGCGTTATCGGGCCGGGAGGACGCCGAAAGAGACCGGCGACGACCCATGAAGAGCCTGACCCGGCATCCTGCAGCCGCCGCGCAATCCGGGACCGGGGCTCGCGCCGCCGCTGCCCGTGCCGCGCTGGAAGCGCCGAAGCCGGCTTGCGCCTATTGCCGTCCCGAAGCTGCGCCGGAAGCCGCGGCCGCCAAGCCCGCGTCAAAGAGAGGCCCGCTGGCCGGGTGCTCCCCGTGTCACCGGCTGTCCCGTTGCGGCGCCGCACCGGGGCGCCTAGATAGGGGCCATGCCGGTGCTTCTGCTTCTCCTTCTGGCCGGGGTGCTCGCCTATCTCTTCTGGCGCCGCCGCACCACCAGCCTCACCCGCCACTGCCGCTGGCGCCAGGAGCTTGCGCAGGCGCAGTGGCGCTGCAGTGCCTGCGGCGCGGTGGAGCCGGGCACGGCCCCGCCCCGCATCTGCCGCAAGCCGCAATAAACCGGACAAAACAGGCCAGGCAAAACCTCCCGCGCCCGCAGGCGCCCCGGCTGCGCCGGCGCGCCTTCTGTGCGGCCTTGGGGGGGGGGGGGGGGGGGGGGGGGGGGGGGGGGGGGGGGGGGGGGGGGGGGGGGGGGGGG
>NZ_JBMERR010000012.1:82290-143762 GCF_048820915.1 Cribrihabitans pelagius
CCGGCACCGCGCCTATGGCGCGGTCCCGGGCCCAACCGTGCGGGGCATTCGCAGAATGTTCCAAGCGGGCGGGAGCGCCTCCGGTTGCGGCGGCGGGAACGCTTGACGGAAAATCTTGGCGGAAAAAGACTGAAAAATATCTGCAGAAAACCCTTGCAAGACTCGCACTCTTGCCCGATATGGGCGCTCAAGACGCCAACGCACGCGCCTCTGTCGAAAGGGGTTACTCCCCTAAGGTTACGTAGCGACGGTAACGTCTCTGATGGAACTGAGCGGTCATATATGGCCGGGTCTTTTGGAGATGACTATGAACGCATATGCCGCTGGGCAAACCGCCCTCGAGCCCATTTCTGTTCCCCGACACCTGCATTACATCGCCCAAGCGCATTTCGACCGCCCGACCCTGGTGATCGACAGCGATGCCGTGGCGCGGCAGTACCGCGCGCTGGACCGTGGCCTCGGCCGCGCCCGCATCCACTACGCCGTGAAGGCCAACCCGGCGCCGGAAATCCTCAAGATGCTGGCCCGCCTCGGCTCCAACTTCGACGCGGCCAGCCGCGCCGAGATCGAGATGTGCCTGGCCGCTGGCGCCACCCCGGACCGGATCACCTTCGGCAACACCATCAAGCGGGCCTCCGACATCGTCTTTGCGCACGGGCTGGGCATCACCCATTTCTCTGCCGATGCGGTGGAGGAGCTGGACAAGCTCGCCGAACACGCGCCGGGTGCGCATGTCTGCCTGCGCCTGGTGGTCGAGGCCTCCGGCGCCGACTGGCCGCTCAGCCGCAAGTTCGGCTCCTCGCCCGCAATGGCGCTGGAGCTGATGCACGCCGCCGCCGCCCGCGGCCTCTCGGTGCATGGTCTGTCTTTCCACGTCGGCTCGCAAACCCGCGATCCGCTGATGTGGGCGCCGGTTCTGGATCAGGTCGCCGAGGTCTGGCGCCAGGGCCGTGCCGCGGGCCACGATCTGCGCCTGGTGAACATCGGCGGCGGTTTCCCGGCCGCTTACCGCAACGAGGTGATGGCTGCCGAGGACTATGCCCGCGTGGTGATGGCCCAGGTCGAGGCCCGCTTCCCCGATGCGGCCGAGGTGATGGCCGAGCCGGGCCGCGGCCTGGTGGCCGAAGCCGGGGCGATTGCCGCCGAGGTGCTGCTGGTGTCGAAGAAACACGCCGACGACCTGCACCGCTGGGTGTACCTGGATATCGGCAAGTTCTCGGGGCTGGCCGAAACCATGGACGAGGCGATCCGCTACCGGATCACCACCGCCCGCGATCACGAAGGCTTTGGCCCTTGCGTCCTGGCTGGCCCCTCCTGCGACAGCGCCGATGTGCTCTATGAAAAGCAGCCCTTCCAGCTGCCCCTGGGCCTGAAGGCGGGGGACCGCGTGGTGATCCACTCCTGCGGCGCCTATACCTCGACTTATTCCTCGGTCGGTTTCAACGGCTTCCCGCCGCTGGATGTGGTGGTGATCTGATCCGGGCAGGCCGGGCGTGATCCGATGTGACTGAACAAGCCGTGGCAGGGGTTGCACCTCTGCCGCGGCTTCGTCTTGATGGGGCAAACGAACAGGAAGGTTTGCCCGATGCCCCCTCTCTTTGCCGCGCCCGAAGACGCCGAGGCCCGCCGCGCCGTTGAGCCGGTGATCTGCTACCCGAACGAGACCCTGCCGGTGCCGGACCTGGCGCTTTACCACAGCGCCCGGCAAAGCGCTATGAAGACCGGCGAGGTGCTGGCCGCGCCGCGCGAGGCCGCCTGCTTCGAGGTCCCCGCGGGCCATTTCTTCCGCATCTCCTCGGTCGAGGGGCCGCAGGTTGGCGATCTCAACCTGTGGAACCGCGCCGACCTGTCCGAGCGGTTCTTCTCGGGCAAGACCCGGGCGCTGCACGGCAGCCATGTCACCACGGGCGGGCGGCTGTGGAGCAGCCTGCCGCATCTGCGCCCGATGGCGACCATCATCGAAGACACGCTCGATTGGTACGGCATCGATCCATACGGCGGCTCGGTGCATGACGTGATCGGCACCCGCTGCGATCCCTATACCGGCAACCTCCTGAAAGGCAGCCAGTACCATCATTGCTGCCACTCCAACCTGACCCGGGCGCTGGCCAATCACCTGGGCCTGCCGCTGGCGGAAGCGGAGCTGCATGTGCATGACGTGCTGAACGTCTTCATGTGCACCGGGTTCACCCGTGACACCGGCCAGTATTTCATGAAGGCCAGTCCGGTGCGGCCCGGAGATTACCTGGAGTTTTTTGCCGAAATCGATCTGCTGGGCGCGCTGAGTGCTTGCCCTGGCGGCGATTGTTCGGTCGAGCACACCAGCGATGCCGCCGCCTGCCATCCGCTGCTGATCGAGACGTTTGCTCCTGAACAGGGCGCGCCGGAAGGCTGGCAAAGCCCGGAGCCGAACGGCTATGACCGCAGCCACGGGCGCTGAGCGCTAGAGGACTGGGCAAGAAGGGCGCGGGCCGGGCAGCGCGCCTGCGGCGCGCTGCGGCCGGGCACCGCCGGCGCCCGGCCAGAAGGTCCCGTCAGACGGCCTGGCGGAAAGGAAAAAAGGCAGCGGCGGCCCGCTGCCTTTCCAATTCCGCCTGTGCCTGCGGTTCAGGAGAAGGCGGCTTCCAGCGCGATTTCCACCATGTCGCCGAAGCTGCGCTCGCGCTGGGCCGGGTCAAGCGCCTCACCGGTGCCGAGGTGGTCGGAAACCGTCAGCACCGCCAGCGCCCGGCAGCCGTAGCGGGCCGCCAGCGTGTAAAGCTCGGCCGCCTCCATCTCGACGCCGAGGATGCCATGTCGCACCATCTGTTCGTTCAGATCGGGGCGCTCGTCATAAAAGACGTCCGAAGAGTAGATGCCGCCCACATGGGTGGTGACGCTGCGCTTCCGGGCGGCGGCAAAGGCCGACTGCAACAAGCCCCAGTCGGCGCAAGGCGCAAAGTCGAACTCCTTGAAGATGGTGCGCGAGGGGCTGCCCGCGGAACTGGCCGTCATCGCCAGGATCACGTCGCGCAAACCCACCTTGTCCTGCATGCCGCCGCAGGAGCCTATGCGGATCAGGGTCTTGGCGCCATAGTCGCGGATCAGCTCGTTTGTGTAGATCGACAGCGACGGCATGCCCATGCCGCTGCCCTGGATGGTGACGCGGTGGCCGTTCCAGGTGCCGGTATAGCCGAGCATCCCGCGCACCTCATTAACGAGAGCCGGACTGTCGAGAAAGGTCTCGGCGGCCCATTTCGCGCGGTAGGGATCGCCGGGCAGCAAAACGGTCTCCGCAATTTCACCTTTTGCGGCACCAATGTGGATGGTCATGAATTCACCTGTTCCCGGTTCAGATTTCCATTTCGGAAATATCCATGCCGGCGGTCAGCGCGGCATGGACCCAATGCGGTTTCCGGCCGCGGCCGGTCCAGGTTTCGCTCGGGTTGGCAGGGTTGCGGTATTTCGGGGCGGCCTTGTTCTTCTTTGCGCCTTGGCGCGCGGCAGAAGAGATTTCGTCCAGCGAAAAGCCGTATTTCGCGGCGGCTTCCTCGGCGGCTTTCAGGGCTTCCTGGCGTTCGCGCAACTCCGCCTCCCGCAGGGCGTTTTCGACATCACCCTGCAGCTTGAGCAATTCTTTCCGGGACATCGTCGAAAGGTCTAGGGTCACGTGGCACTCCTTTGCAAATGACACACCAGTCCATTTGGTGTGTCACTCTTTATGACCCAAATGCCAGACGCGTTTCAGCATCTTTTTTTGCTTTTCGCGGAAAATTGCGCAGTGAATATCAATTCGCTGCAATTTCAGGTGGCTTTGCCAGCTCCACGATGTCACCGATAATTGAATTGAGCTCGAAATCCTTTGGCGTATAGACACGCGCGACGCCGTAGGTTTTCAATTTCTGCGCGTCTTCGTCGGGGATGATTCCACCCACAACCACCGGCACATGGCCAAGGCCTGCTGCATCCATGCGCTGCATCATCTCCTCCACCAGCGGCAGGTGGCTTCCCGACAGGATCGACAGGCCGACCACATGGGCGTCGTCCTTCTGCACTGCCGCGACCAGTTCCGCGGGCGTCATGCGGATGCCGTCGTATGTGATGTCCATGCCGCAGTCGCGGGCGCGGAAGGCGATCTGCTCGGCGCCGTTGGAATGGCCGTCGAGCCCGGGCTTGCCGACTACGAACTTGATGCGGCGGCCCAGCGTGCGGCTCACCGCGTCCACCGCAGCCCGCAGGTCGTCCAGCCCTTCGGTCTGGTTGGAGACCGAGACGGAGACGCCGGTGGGGCCGCGGTAGGTGCCATGCACGCGGCGCATTTCCTCGGCCCATTCGCCGGTGGTGACGCCGGCCTTGGCGGCGGCAATCGAGGGCACCATGATATTGGCGCCGCTGGCGGCGGCCTCGCGCAGGCCCGCCAGGGCCGATTGCACCGCGTCCGCGTCGCGCCCGGTGCGCCAGTCGTTCAGGCGGGCGATCTGCTCCTGCTCCACCGCCGGATCGACCACCATGATGCCGCCGTCTTCGCTTTGCAGCGGCGAGGGCTCGCCCTCGGTCCACTTGTTGACGCCGACCACCACGGTTTCGTTGCGTTCGATCCGGTTCAGCCGCTCGGCGTTGGAATCGACCAGCCGGCCCTTCATGTATTCGATCGAAGCCACCGCGCCGCCCATCGACTCGAGGTTGGCAAGCTCGGCGCGGGCGCCTTCCTTCAGCGCCTCAACCTTGGCCTCGACTGCCGGGTTGCCGTCGAACAGGTCGCCGTACTCCAGCAGGTCGGTCTCATAGGCCAGGATCTGCTGCATCCGCATCGACCACTGCTGATCCCAGGGGCGGGGCAGGCCGAGCGCCTCGTTCCAGGCGGGCAGCTGCACGGCGCGGGCGCGCGCCTTCTTCGACAGCGTCACCGCCAGCATCTCGATCAGGATACGGTAGACGTTGTTCTCCGGCTGCTGCTCGGTCAGGCCCAGCGAGTTCACCTGCACACCGTAGCGGAAGCGGCGGAATTTCGGGTCTTCCACCCCGTACCGCTCCCTGCAGATCTCGTCCCAGAGGTCGACAAAGGCGCGCATCTTGCACATCTCGGTCACGAACCGGATGCCCGCATTCACGAAGAAGGAGATCCGCCCCACCATCGCCGGGAAGTCCTCCGGCGCGATGCGCGGTTTCAGCTCGTCGAGCACCGCCTGCGCGGTGGCGAGCGCAAAGGCCAGCTCCTGCTCCGGCGTGGCGCCGGCCTCCTGCAGATGGTAGGAGCAGACGTTCATCGGGTTCCACTTGGGCACATTGGCGTAACAGTATTCCGCCACATCCGCGATCATCTTGAGGCTGGGTTTGGGCGGGCAGATATAGGTGCCGCGGCTCAAATACTCCTTGATCAGGTCGTTCTGCACCGTGCCCTGCAGTTTCGCCACATCCGCGCCCTGTTCCTCCGCTGCCGCGATATAAAGCGCCAGCAGCCAGGGCGCGGTCGCGTTGATCGTCATCGAGGTGTTCATCTGCTCCAGCGGGATCTGGTCGAACAGGGCGCGCATGTCACCCAGGTGGCCGATGGGCACACCGACCTTGCCGACCTCGCCGCGCGCCAGCTCGTGGTCGCTGTCATAGCCGGTCTGCGTCGGCAGGTCGAAAGCAACGCTGAGCCCGGTCTGCCCCTTGGCAAGATTAGAGCGGTAAAGCGCATTGGAGGCCTGGGCGGTCGAATGGCCGGCATAGGTGCGGATCAGCCAGGGACGGTCGGCGGTGCGGTCATTTTGCGTCTGCGGCATTGCGGGCCTCGCGAGTCAGGGTGTCGGTAATTTTATTTCGTCATGACGATGTAAACTGCAATGATCGACCCTTGTCAATTCGCTGCGTTGCGGCAAAGAGTGCTGCGGCAGGCCGCGGAGCAAAGACCCTGTGGCGGGCCGGGCAAAACCCTTGTCAACGCCCGGCGCCTGCGCAACTGTCCGGACATGACGCAGACGGTCGAACTCCCGCTTTGGCTCTTCGTGCTGGTCGTGGTCTTTGCCGCGGTGACCTTCGCCTCGCATTTCCTGTTCCCTTCGGTGCGCTGGTTCTTCCGGCGGCGGCTGGAGCGCGCGGTGGCGCGGCTGAACCAGCGGCTGGAGCGCCCGATCGAACCGTTCAAGCTGGCGCGCCGCTACGACATGATCCAGCGGCTGATCTACGATCCGCAGGTGACAAAGGCGGTGGCGGAACAGGCCGCGGCAGAGGGTATCCCCGACAACGTCGCCTTCGAGCAGGCCCGCGGCTATGCCCGCGAAATCGTGCCGGGGTTTTCCGCCTTTGCCTATTTCGGCCTGGCGATCCGGGCGGCGCGGGTATTGTCCAATGCGCTATATCATGTGCGCTTCGGCCACAGTGACGAAGCCGCGCTGCGCCGGATCAGCCCGGACGCCACCGTGGTTTTTGTGATGAACCACCGTTCCAACATGGATTACGTGCTGGTCACTTACCTCGCGGCGCAGCGGCTGACGCTGTCTTATGCAGTGGGGGAGTGGGCCCGGGTCTGGCCGCTCAGCCGGCTGATCCGGGCGATGGGCGCCTATTTCATCCGCCGCCGCTCGCACAGCCCGCTCTACCGCGCGGTGCTGGCGGCCTACGTGCGGCTGGCAACCCGCGGCGGCGTGACCCAGGCGATGTTTCCCGAGGGCGGGCTGAGTCTCGACGGCGTGCTGGCGCCGCCCAAGCTTGGTCTGTTGAAATACATCGTCGATGCCAGCGCAGCGGAGTCGCGCGACGTCGTCTTTGTGCCGGTGGCGCTGAATTACGACCGGGTGCTGGAAGACAAGATCCTGACCTCCGCCGCCCGCGCGGGCGAACGCCGCTTCCGCGCCCGCATCGGCGTGGTGGCGCTGAAGATGCTGCGCCAGCACTGGCTGTGGATCACCGGCCGCTTCCGCCGCTTCGGCCACGCCGCGGTAAGCTTCGGCCGCCCGCTCAGCCTGCAAGAATTTGCCGGGGGGCGCAGCGGCGAGGTGACGGTGCCGCTGGCCCGGGAACTGATGGAGCGGATCGGGGAGATCGTGCCGGTGCTGCCGGTGCCGCTGGCCGCCGCGGTGCTCCTGGAGCAGGACGATCTCAGCCGCGCCGCCATCACTCACCGGGCGGCGGCGCTTCTGGAGGCGATGCCGCTCTCGGGGCTGCACCTGCCGCCGGAGAACTGCGATTTCGAAATCGCCGCGGCGCTGCGGCGGCTGGAGGAGCGGGGCCTGATCACCTGTCGCCAGGACCGCTGCCGGGTGGCGCCGGGGCAGCGTGACCTCCTGGCCTTCTACGCCGCCTCGATCCGCCACCTGCTGCCGAAACCGATGCTGCCGCCCGCCGGAAGCGGCCCTGCTCATGCTGCGAATGCTAAATGCGATGCTGCATCCGCTCGGTCATAAAATTGCGCACTGGACCCGATGGGGGTTGCATTGTTACCCTGTCGATCATATCCCTCAGATAAGCGCTGCGATTCTGCACCGCGGCAAAGCACAGTGAAAAAGGAGGCCATCATGGCACTGGACACCCAGACCGACGTCATGTCGTACGAGGCGCCCGAGAAGGATCTTTACGAGATGGGGGAAATTCCCCCGATGGGCCATGTCCCCAAGCAGATGTACGCCTGGGCCATCCGCAAGGAGCGTCACGGCGAGCCGAACACTGCGATGGTGCAGGAAGTGGTCGATGTGCCGGAGCTGGACAGCAACGAGGTACTCGTTCTGGTGATGGCGGCGGGCGTCAACTACAACGGTGTCTGGGCCTCGCTGGGCAAGCCGATCTCGCCGTTTGACGGCCATAAGGCGCCTTATCACATCGCCGGCTCGGATGCCTCGGGCATCGTCTGGGCGGTCGGCTCCAAGGTGACGCGCTGGAAGGTCGGCGACGAGGTGGTGATCCACTGCAACCAGGACGACGGCGACGACGAGGAATGCAACGGCGGCGATCCGATGTACTCCCCGAGCCAGCGGATCTGGGGCTACGAGACCCCGGACGGCTCCTTCGCCCAGTTCACCAACGTGCAGGCCCAGCAGCTGATGCCGCGCCCCAAGCATCTGACCTGGGAGGAAAGCGCCTGCTACACGCTGACGCTGGCCACCGCCTACCGGATGCTGTTCGGCCACGAGCCGCATGACCTGAAGCCGGGCCAGAACGTGCTGGTTTGGGGCGCCTCGGGCGGTCTCGGCTCTTATGCGATCCAGCTCATCAATACCGCGGGCGCCAACGCCATTGGCGTGATCTCGGACGAGAGCAAGCGCGACTTTGTCATGGGGCTCGGCGCCAAGGGCGTTCTGAACCGCAAGGACTTCAACTGCTGGGGCCAGCTGCCCACGGTGAACACCCCGGAATATGCCGAGTGGTTCAAGGAAGCCCGCAAGTTCGGCAAGGCGATCTGGGACATCACCGGCAAGGGTGTGAACGTCGACATGGTGTTCGAACATCCCGGTGAGGCGACCTTCCCGGTCTCCACCTTCGTGGTCAAGAAAGGCGGCATGGTGGTGATCTGCGCGGGCACTTCCGGCTATAACCTGACCTTCGACGTGCGCTACATGTGGATGCACCAGAAGCGCCTGCAGGGCTCGCATTTTGCCCACCTGAAACAGGCCGCGGCCGCCAACAAGCTGATGGTGGAGCGCCGGCTCGATCCCTGCATGTCCGAGGTCTTCAGCTGGAGCGACCTGCCCGACGCGCACATGAAGATGCTGCGCAACGAGCATCTGCCGGGCAACATGTCGGTGCTGGTGCAGGCGCCGAAAACCGGCCTGCGCACCCTTCAGGACGTGCTGGAGGCGCGCGGCTGAGCCAGCCTGCGCCCGCCCGCTGACCCGGTGAACGCCCGCGAATCACACCTGTGATCCGCGGGCGTTCTGCTTGTGCGACCCTTTGCGCGCGTTTAACGCGCGGAACGCCGAACCCGCTATTTATGGGGAGGGAGAAATGGTGAGTATTCTGCAAGCCCGGCCGCCGCTAATGTGATATTTTATGATGTTTTCTCTTTTTCATGGGACGCCAATGGAACAAAATGAATGGATATTGGACGTTCTCATTGACCTCAGGGAGGTTGCCGCTGCAAAAGGGCTAGGGACCCTGGCCAGTCAGCTGGACGCAACCTTGCAGGTCGCTCGCACAGAGATTGCGCCAATTCCCAACCACAATGGCACCCGGGTGAATGGCGAAACAAGCAGACTTGGACCGTATTCTGGAGGCACTTGATGCCACCACTTCCCTCGATGGTCTGCAGCAGATCATCGAACAGGTCTGTGCGGTCTTCGGTGTCGATCATGCCATGTACCATTGGGTCGACAGCGCTGGCGACCACTACTATTTCGGCACTTATTCCCAGGAATGGACCGAACGCTACGCCGAAAAAGCCTATGTCCGCATCGATCCGGTCGTGGCGGGCTGCTATCAGCGGTTTCACCCGGTGGACTGGAAACGGCTGGACTGGTCGTCGAAACCGGCGCGCGAATTCCACAAGGATGCGCTCGCGCATGGGGTCGGAAATCAGGGCTACTCGATTCCGATCCGCGGCCCCAACGGCCAATTCGCGGTGTTTACCGTCAGTGACAACTGCGATGACGAAACCTGGATGAAGTTCACCGGCAAACACAGCCGGGACCTCATTCTGATGGGGCATTATTTCAACCGCAAGGCACTGGAATTCGAACCCAGCCGCGGCGGAGACCAGACCCAGCCGCTGTCGCCGCGCGAGGTGGATGCGCTGACTCTGCTGGCGGTCGGCTACAGCCGCGCCCAGGTGGCGCAGACGCTGTCGATTTCGGAACACACGCTCAGGGTCTACATCGAAAGCGCCCGCTTCAAGCTTGGCGCCATCAACACAACCCATGCCATCGCCCGGGCGATAAGCCTTGGAATTATCATCATTTAACGATTCATTTTCACCGTTAGCGTTAACGGTGTGAGAACGGTCTGAGGGACTCACCCTGAAGGCGCTACTCTGTCCCCACTTTTCAAGTTAAAGGGGACTATTCATGCTTCGCTACATCTACGGCCGTGACCTGCACAACCATGCCGACCTGGCGCATTCGATGTTCTGCGACAGGGCGGATCAGTTTAAAACCCGGCTGGGCTGGGACGTGCAGGTGAACGCCCGCGGCGAGGAACGCGATCAATATGACGATCTCGACCCGCTCTACGTGATCTGGGAAATGCACGACGGGAGCCACGGCGGTTCCATGCGCTTCCTGCCCACCACCGGCAGGGTCATGGTGAACGAGGTCTTCCCGGGTCTCACCGGCGGCGTACCGCTGTGCAGCCCGCTGATCTGGGAATGCACCCGGTTCTGCCTGGCCCGCGGCGCCAGCAGCAAGACCGCGGGCGCCCTGACCCTGGGCGGGGTGGAGATCATGCGCAACTTCGCAGTGCAGCATTTCGCGGGCGTCTTCGACCGGCGCATGGTGCGGATCTACCGCAGCCTCGGCTTCAGCCCCGAAATCGTTGGCACCGAAGGCGAGGGCGGCGAGCGGATCTGCCTCGGCCTGTGGGAATATTCCGAGGAGACCTACACCACGGTGGCGGCGAAGGCGGGCATTGCGCCGGACCTGTCGCAGCTGTGGTTCGACCGTGCCTTCGGCTGCCCTGCAGCCCCCGCGGGCATGGCACTTACCGCCTGACCGAAAGGCCGCGCCGGGCGCCGGTTCCTCTGGCGGAGGGGGGCGCCCGGCTGTAGTGTCGCGCCATGACAGCGATGCCCGTGACATTCTCCGACGACCAGGCCACTGCCTTCGACAGCGTGGCCGAGCTCCTGCGGCAGGCGGGGGTCGACCTTGATGACGGGCTGCTGCATCCGCCCCGCGGCGATGCCGGGGTGATGGCGGTGATCGGCAAGGCGGGCTCCGGCAAGACGCTCCTTCTGGCCGAGCTCTACAAGGCGCTGGAGCAGGCGGGCGTCGACATCGTCTCGGGCGATTACGAAAGCCGCAAGAAGACCGACCACCGCACGCTGGCGATTCTGGCGCCCACCAACAAGGCGGCGAGTGTGCTGCGGCTGCGCGGCGTGCCCGCCACCACCATCCACCGCATCCTCTATACCCCGGTCTACGACCCCGAGTACGAGCGCATCGCCGAATGGCTGACCGGCAACGGCGAACGCCCGGATATCGAGGGCCTCAGCGACGAAGCCCTGGCCCGCGCCGCCGCTTTTTACGGGAAGAACAAGTCGATCCCCGGCGCGCTGGCCGCCGCCGGCCTGCGCGGCTCCGATTTCATAACCGGGTGGAAACGGCGTGAGGATCCGCTCGACATCGGCTTCATCGACGAGGCTTCGATGCTGGACGACCGCCAGTTCGAGGACCTGAAGGAGATCTTCCCCAACCTGGTGCTGTTCGGCGACCCGGCGCAGCTTGCCCCGGTGAACCAGTCCGGCTCGATGGTGTTCGAAACCCTGCCCGAGCCGCGCCGCCTGATCCTCAACCGGGTGCACCGGCAGGAAGCGGGCAACCCGATCCTCGACCTCGCCCACGCGCTGGCCGACCCGCAGCTGGGGTTCGAGGATTTCGAGCGCATGGTGGAGGACACCGCGCGCCGAGACGACCGGGTGGTCTGGGGCCAGCGGGTGGAGGTCGACCTGATGGCGCGCTCGCCGGTGCTGGTCTGGCGCAACGCCACCCGCATCCGGCTGATCAACGCCTTCCGCACCGTCCATGGCGCCCCCGAAGATGCGCTGATCGCGGGCGAGCCCTTGATCTGCGATGGGCTGGAACTGCCGCTCAAGCACCGCAAGAAACGGCTCGACCTGGAGGCGCGCGGGCTGATCAAGGGCGCCCAGGTGATCTACCTCGGCCCGGGGCGCAAACCCGGCTTCTCGCGCCTGCACGTGATGGGCGCCGAGGACCCGCAGGTCTCCGCCGCCTCGATCGTGAAGATCGAAAAACCTGACGAGGAAGAGCCCTTCATCCCCTATGCCGCGCGCATGGGGGCGACCTTTCTGCATGGCGCCGCGGTGACCATCCACAAGGCGCAAGGCTCGCAATGGGACACCGCGCAGGTGTTTGCGCCCGATATCTACGCCGCCGCGCGCATGGGAAGGGTCGAGGCGGGCCAGCCACTGTGGAAACGGCTTGCTTATGTGGCCATCACCCGCGCCCAGGAGCGGCTGATCTGGGTGGTGCGGAACCGGCTTGCCAAGCCGACCACCGCACTGCCGGTCGATGACCTGAAGGCGCTGCCCGCGGCGGCACTGACCCTCGAAGCTCAGGAGGAGGCCCCGGCATGAGCAAGACCATCCTGATCACCGGCGCCAGCTCCGGCATCGGCCGCGCCGTGGCTGAGCTGTTCCTGGCCGAGGGCTGGCAGGCGGGGCTGCTGGCGCGCCGGGCCGATGCGCTGGAGGAAGTGGCGGCGGACCGCCCCAATGCCCATGTCCTGCCCGCCGACGTGACCGACCCGGCTGCGGTGGACCAGGCGGTTGCGCGGTTCATCGCAGCCACCGGCCGGCTTGACGTGTTGTTCAACAACGCAGGCATCTTCACGCCGCCCGGGCTGATCGACGAAATCCCGCTCGAGGACTGGCACGCCTCGCTGAACGTGAACCTCACCGGCATGTTCCTGGCCGCCCGCGCCGCCTTCCGGCAGATGCGCAAGCAGGATCCGCAGGGCGGGCGGATCATCAACAACGGCTCCATCGCCGCCCATGTGCCGCGCCCGGAATCGGCGCCTTATGCTGCAACCAAGGCGGCGGTCACCGGGCTCACCCGGTCGCTCTCGCTCGACGGGCGCGCCTTCAGCATCGCCTGCGGCCAGATCGACATCGGCAACGCCCGCACCCCGATGGTGGAGGACCTCAGCCACCGCCACGCCGCCGCCCACCCGGAGACCGAGCCGATGCATACCTTCGCGGTGGAGGACGCCGCCGCCTCGGTGCTGCACATGGCCAATTTGCCGCTGGAGGCCAACGTGCAGTTCATGACGGTGATGGCCACCAAGATGCCCTACATCGGCCGCGGCTGACCCGGCGCGGGAAAGCCGATCGCTGCGCTGACGCGCAGCGGCCTCCGGCGGGGATATTTGGTGTCAGAAAGTGGCATCTGCTTGTCCTCCCGGGCTGCTTTCTGGCTGGAAATACCCCGGGGTGAATTGGCCGCAGGCCAAAAGGGGCGGCGCCCCTGCCTGCCTGTCAGCGGTTGCGCAGCAGGCTGAAGCCCGCCGAGGCGCCCCAGCCGGCGGCGATTGCGATCACCAGCGACATCACGCCGTACAGGAAGGGCTGCTCCCGAGACAGCCCATAGAGGAACTTCTCCAGCCCCACCTTGCGCACGTCGATCACGGTCTCGTAGCGCGACACCACCCGGCCGCCGCGGGTGAGGAAGATGCGGGTGTCATAGGCGCCCTCGGTCAGGTCGGCGGGCATGTCGATGGCGGTGCGGAACAGGGTCTGCTCGTCCACGGCGACAGTGTTTTCGCGCAGCGAGTAAAGCCCGTTGTTCTCGCGGATGCGCATCACCGCCTCGGCAAAGCGCTGCGCGCCGCGGATATGCATGGCAGCGCCGACCGAGCGGATCGCGCGCCGGATCGAGACCCGGTGACGAAGGTCTTCGGTGTCGCGGAGCACTTCTTGAAAGGGGGCGGAAGTGGCGACGGCGTAGAAGGCAGGCGCCGAATCCACCAGCACGCTGTCGGTGTTGACCCAGATGCCGAAGCGTTTCTCCTTGCGGCGCACGGTGACCGGGGCCTGGGGGCCGGAGACCGCGACGATCACCTGCAGCGGGTCGTCGTCGGGGATCGGGGTTTCGCGCTTCACCGCGCCGAAGATCAGGATTTCGGAGCCGTCGAATGTGGCGGTGATGGCCACCCGGTCCTGGCTCAGTCCCAGCACCACTTCCTCTTCCCCGGCGTGCGGCGCGGAGAGCGGCAGCAAGGCCAGCAGGGCGGCGAAGGCCAGGCGGGGCAGGGCGGCAGCGGCCATGGTCAGTGCCCTCCCGGCGCGCCGAGCGAGTAGAGCTCGCCCGGCATCAGCAAGAGATCGAGCGCCAGCTTGGCGCAGACCGCGATGACCATCAGCGCCAGCAGGATGCGCAGCTGTTCGGCCTTGAGGTAAACACCGATGCGGGTGCCGATCTGGGCGCCTATGACACCGCCGACCAGCAGCAGAACCGCCAGCACGATGTCCACCGTGAAGTTGGTGGTGGCATGCAGCATGGTGGTGAAGCCGGTGACCAGGATGATCTGGAACAGCGAGGTGCCGACCACTACCTTGGTCGGCATGCCGAGGATGTAAATCATCGCGGGCACCATGATGAAGCCGCCGCCAACCCCCATGATTGCGGCCAGGATGCCGACGCAGACCCCCACCATGAGCGGCGGGATCACCGAGATATAGAGCCCGGAGGTTCGGAAGCGCATCTTGAACGGCAGCGCATGCACCCAGCCGCGCTGGCGCCTTGCGGGCGCCGGGGTGCCGCCTGCGCGTTTGGCCTTGCGGATCGCGTTCAGGCTTTCGATGAACATCAGCCCGCCGACCACGCCGAGGAAGACCACGTAGCAGAGCTTTACCAGGAGATCGACCTGCCCCGCGGCTTTCAGCAGGTTGAACACCACCACCCCCAGCGCCGCCCCCACGAGGCCGCCCGCCTGCAGCACCATCCCCATCTTGATATCGACCGTGCGCCTTCGGAAATGCGCCAGCACGCCCGAGAACGACGAGGCGACGATCTGGTTTGCCTCGGTCGCCACCGCCACCGCGGGGGGGATGCCGATGAAGAACAGAAGCGGCGTCATCAGAAATCCGCCGCCGACACCGAACATGCCGGAAAGGACGCCCACCATCCCGCCCAGACCGAGGAGCAGGAACGCGTTGACCGAGACCTCGGCGATGGGAAGGTAGATCTGCATAGTCCTTGTTAGCCTGCCGGCCGTTTAGAAATCAAGAATCCTTGCCGCTGCGCAGCATTCAGGACCGATTGGAGGACAGCAACTGGACTTATCGGGCAGGGGCGGGGCGGTCGGGCGGATGTGCAAATATGAGGCACGCGGACTCCGGCGCGGAGCAAGGCCGCCGGGCCGCCGCGCGCGCAGGCGCGGCGCGGCTTGCGTACACCTTCCAAAAAGATACGCCCGGCGCTTTGGCCGGGCGTTTTGCTGTCTCTTTCCCGGTTGGGGCAGGGCGGCTCAGCGCTCCTTCACGTAAGGCTCGCCGCCCGCGCGCGGCGGGATCGCCTTGCCGACGAAACCTGCGAGGATCACCACCGTCAGCACATAAGGCAGCGCGTCCATCACCTGCACGGGGATGGTGATGCCGCCGAGCTCGATGCTCTGGAAGCGCAGCGCCACCGCCTGCAGCAGGCCGAACAGCAGGCAGGCCCCCATCGCGTGCCAGGGCCGCCATTTGGCGAAAATCAGCGCCGCCAGGGCGATGAAGCCGCGGCCCGCGGTCATGTCCTTCACGAAGCCCGCCTGCAGCGCGGTGGCGAGATAGGCGCCCGCGACGCCGCACAAGAGCCCGCAGATCAGCACCGCGCCATAGCGCAGCCCCACCACCGAGACGCCCGCGGTATCCACCGCCGCCGGGTTCTCCCCCACCGCGCGCAGGCGCAGGCCGAAGCGGGTGCGGAACAGGATCCACCAGGTTGCAGGGACCGCGAGGAAGGCGAAGTAGACAAGGATCGAATGGCCCGAAAGCAGCTCGGAGTAGATCGGCCCCAGCACCGGCACGTCTTCAACAGCCCCGGCAAAGGGCAGCGTCACCGGGTTGAACCTTCCCGCGCTGAACAGCGAGGGCGTGCGGCCGCCTTGCTGGAACCAGTCCTGGGCAATCAGCACCGTCATGCCCGCCGCGAGGAAGTTGATCGCCACGCCCGAAATCAGCTGGTTGCCCCGGAAGGTGATCGAGGCCACCCCGTGCAATGCCGCCAGCACCAGCGAGGAGGCTATACCGGCCAGCAGACCCAGCCAGACATTGCCGCTCGCCGCCGCCACCGCGGCCGAGAAGAAGGCCGCCATCAGCATCTTGCCTTCAAGGCCGATGTCGAAGATGCCCGCACGTTCCGAAAACAGCCCCGCAAGGCAGGCGAGCAGCAGCGGCGTTGCCAGCCGGATCGTGCTGTCGAACACCTGGATGATCGTGAGGAAATCCATCAGGCCTTCTCCCTGCGCAGCGCCAGGAACAGCTTTTCAAGCGGCATCCGCACCATGTTGTCGAGCGCGCCGGTGAACAGGATGACCAGCGCCTGGATCACCACGATCAGCTCGCGCGGGATCGTGGTCCAGAGCGCGAGCTCGGCGCCGCCTTGGTAGAGGAAGCCGAACAGGATCGCCGCCAGGAACACCCCGAACGGGTGGCTGCGGCCCATCAGGGCCACCGCGATGCCGATGAAGCCCGCGCCCTCGGTTGAGTTCAGGACCAGCCGCTCGGCCTCGCCCATCACGTTGTTGATCGCCATCATCCCCGCCAGCGCGCCGGAGATCAGCATGGCGATCATGATGATCTTCACCGGCGAGATGCCGGCATAGACCGCGCCCGGCTCGGAATGGCCGTAGGCGCGGATCTCGAAGCCCAGCCGGGTGCGCCAGATCAAAAGCCAGACTACGACACAGGCGGCGACTGCCACCAGGAAGGAGACGTTCGCGGGGGCGGCCTTGGAGAACTCGATCCCCAGCGGTGCCAGGATGTCATGCAGCGACGGCAGGTGCACCGAAGCGGGAAAGCGCGCAGTGGCCGGGTCCATCGAGCGCTCGGGGCGCAGGACGTTCACCAGCACGTAGTTCAGCACCGCCGCCGCGATGAAGTTGAACATGATGGTGGTGATCACGATGTGGCTGCCGCGCTTGGCCTGCAGATAGGCGGGGATTGCGGCCCAGGCGGCACCGAAAAGGCCCGCCCCCAGCGCGGCAAAGACCAGCGCCAGCGACCAATGCGGCCAGGGGATATAAAGGCAGACCAGCGCCACGCCGAGGCCGCCCAGCATTGCCTGGCCCTCGCCGCCGATGTTGAACATGCGGGCGTGGAAGGCGACCGCCACGGCCAGGCCGGTGAACAGGAAATTGGTGGCGTAATAAAGCGTGTAGCCCCAGCCGTAGGTCGACCCCAGCGCGCCGCTGACCATCAGGTCGACGGCGGCGATCGGGTCTTCGCCAATGCCCAGGATCACCAGGGCAGAGAGGAGTGCGGCCAGCGCCAGGCTGATCAGGGGGATCAGCACAACGTCGGCCCATTTCGGCATCTTGTCCATTTACGCGGCCTCCCCCGCGACACCGGCCATCATCAGGCCGAGTTCTTTTTCGTTGGTCTGATCGGCCGGGCGCTCGCCCATGATCATGCCGTCAAACATCACCGCCACCCGGTCGCTGAGCGACAGGATCTCTTCCAGCTCGACCGAGACGAGGAGGATGGCCTTGCCCTGGTCGCGCAGGGCGACGATCTGCTTGTGAATGAATTCGATGGCGCCGATGTCGACGCCGCGAGTGGGCTGGCCGATCAGCAAGAGGTCGGGGTTGCGCTCGATCTCGCGCGCGACCACGATCTTCTGCTGGTTGCCGCCCGAGAAGTTCTTCGCCGCGAGCCAGGGATCGGGCGGGCGGACGTCGAACTTCTCCATCTTGGCGGCGGTGTCGGCCTTCAGGGCGGCGTTGTTCATCAGCAGGCCGCGCTGGTATTGCGGCGCATGGTGATAGCCGAAGGCAACGTTCTCCCAGGCGTGGAAGTCCATGATCAGGCCTTCGCGCTGGCGGTCCTCCGGCACGTGGCCGATGTGGGAGGCCCGGCGCGCGCGCCCGTCGGCGCCATGGCCCGACAGCGGCAGCGGCTGCCCGTGCAGCTTGATGCTGCCGGTGCCCTCGCGCATGCCTCCGAGCACCTCCAGAAGCTCCGACTGGCCGTTGCCTGCGACGCCTGCAATCCCGAGGATCTCGCCCGCGCGCACGGTAAGGTCGATGCCCTTCAGCCGCTCGACGCCCGCGCCATCCACCACCCGCAGGTTCTCCACCTCCAGGATCGGCTCGCCCGGGCGGGCAGGGACCTTGTCCACGCGCAGCAGCACCTTGCGGCCGACCATCAGCTCGGCCAGGTGCTCGGGGCTGGTCTCGGCGGTCTTCACGGTCGCGGTCATCTCGCCGCGCCGCATCACCGAAACGGTGTCGGTGTATTCCATGATCTCGCGCAGCTTGTGGGTGATCAGGATGATCGTCTTGCCCTCGCTGCGCAGCCGGTCGAGGATGCGGAACAGCTGGTCCGCCTCCGAAGGCGTGAGCACGCCGGTCGGCTCGTCGAGGATCAGGATCTCGGCCTTGCGGTAGAGCGCCTTCAGAATCTCGACCCGCTGCTGCATGCCGACGCCGATCTGGTCGATGCGCTTGTCGGGGTCGACGAAGAGTTCATATTCAGCTTCCAGCGCCTTCAGCTCCTTGCGGGCGCGGGTCAGCGAAGGCATCAGCATGCCGCTGTCCTCGGCGCCCAGCACGATGTTCTCGAGCACGGTGAAATTCTCCACCAGCTTGAAGTGCTGGAACACCATGCCGATGCCCGCGGCAATCGCCGCCTGGCTGTCCGGGATCTCGGTCTTCTTGCCGTTGATGAAGACCTCGCCCTTGTCGGCCTTGTAGAAGCCGTAGAGGATCGACATCAGCGTCGACTTGCCGGCGCCGTTTTCCCCGATGATACCGTGGATGGTGCCCGGGGCGACGCGAATGGATATGTCCTTGTTTGCCTGGACCGGGCCAAAGGCCTTTGAAATGCCTTTGAGTTCGATGGCGGGGGCGGTCACGCGGGCTCTCCCATGCCTGAAAATCCGATCAGCCGGACCACTTTGCCGTCTTCGAAGTCGGCAAAGTAATATCCGCGCAGCATCTGTTCGCCGTCCTTGAGGAAATCGACGCTGGCCAGCGCGTGGCCGTGGTGCGCGGTGACCGCAGCAACCCTGGCCTCGCCGCCGGTCAGCACCGCGCCGAACTGCGCGATATAGTCCAGATAGGCTGCGCGCCCGTGCAGGGGGCCGGGCGCATTGGGATCGGAATAATAGAAGTTGGGCCCGATTGCCGCGTCCGTCTTGGCGGCGCGGCTTTCGGGCGACGGATCGCCCCAGGCGGAAAACAGAAGATGCAAGGAATCCGTCATCGCCCGGGGCATTTGACTCAGAAGCTCAGCGCAGGGCAGCTGTCATCCGACATGTAGTCATGCACCTCGATCTCGCCCGACGCGATTTTCTCCGCGGCTTCGTCCACCGCGGCCTGCATCTCCTCGGTGACCAGCTCGGCGTTGTGCTCGTCCATCGCATAGCCGACGCCGCCATTGCCAAGCCCCATGACCGAGAAGCCGGTCTCCATGTCCGCACCGTCCTGGAAGGCCTCGAACACGGCGTTGCCGACGTTCTTGGTCATCGAGGTCAGCACCTTGCCCGGATGCAGGTGGTTCTGGTTGCTGTCCACGCCGATCGACAGGATGCCCTCGTCGGCGGCGGTCTGCAGCACGCCCACGCCGGTGCCGCCGGCAGCGGCATAGACCACATCGGCGCCCTGGGAGATCTGCGCCTTGGTCAGCTCGGAGCCCTTCACCGGGTCGTTCCAGGCGGCAGGGGTGGTGCCGGTCATGTTGGCGATCACCTTGGCATCGGGCTTGGCGGCCTTCACGCCCTCAGCGTAACCGCAGGCGAATTTGCGGATCAGCGGGATGTCCATGCCGCCGATGAAGCCGACGGTATCGGACTTGGACGCCATCGCCGCCATCATGCCGACGAGATAGGAGCCCTCATGCTCGTTGAACACCACCGAGCGCACGTTGTCGCCTTCGACCACCATGTCGATGATGACGAATTTGGTATCCGGATAATCCGCTGCCACCTGGCCAAGCGCGTCGGCGAAGGCAAAGCCCACCATCACGATCGGGTTGGCGCCGGCCTCGGCAAAGCGGCGCAGAGCCTGTTCGCGCTGGGCTTCGGACTGTAGCTCGATCTCGCGATAGCTCTCGCCGGTTTCCTCGGCCCACCGCTTGGCGCCGTTGAAAGCAGCCTCGTTGAAGGACTTGTCGAACTTGCCGCCCAGGTCGAAAATCAGCGCCGGTTCGGCAAGCGCAGCACCGGCGGTCAGGGCCAGCGACGCGGCTGCGCCCATCAGCGATTTCATCAGGGTCATCAGGATACTCCCACTGCATTCTGTTTTTTTTGAGCCATCGGCCAATGCCGGCGGCCGGGCCCTGTTCGGGCCCTGTAGGTGCGGCAATTTAGCCCGGAGCCCGGGGAGACGGTCAACAGGTTTTTGACCATCTGGTGCGGAATCCGCGCGCGTTGCCTAACGTAAGTATGCCCGCATCAGCAGCGCATCGGCCGCCGCGCGCCCCTCCCGCGGGTAATAGCCGGACCGGCGTCCGCAAAGCGCGAACCCGCAGGCGTGATACAGCGCCTGTGCCGGCATGTTGTCCTCGGCCACCTCCAGGAAGGCCTCCAGCGCACCGCGGCGGCGGGCCTCGGCGGCCCAGCCCGCCATGGTGGCACGCGCCAGCCCCCGGCGGCGGTGCGCGGGCGCGGTGGCGATGGTCAACAGCTCGGCCTCCTGCGCCACCACCCGCACCAGCGCAAAGGCGCGCGCATCTCCGATGGCGAAATTCAGCGGGCTTTCCAGCAGGGCGGTGAACTCGGCCGCGCTCCAGGGGCGCGACTGGGTGAAGGCGGCGGCGTGGGTGTCCGCCATCACCTGTGGCAGAAGCGCCTCAGTCATCGGGGAGAACGGCCATCGAGAAGAACGGGCGGCAGGTCGCGGGCAGGCGCGGCATCGGCGGCGCGCAGGTAAAGCGGCGCCGGGGCTTCGACGGGGCCATCAAGCCGGGTGATGGCGATGCGCGCGATGGCTTCGGCTATCCCCGCGGGGCTTGCCTCGGGCGCAAACGCCAGCCCGGCGCCGCGGGCGGCCTCCTCGGCCGCTGCGCGCGGCATCAGACGCGGCGCCTCCCTCCCGTGCTGGCCGGGCAGGGCGGCATAGACCTGATCGCGCGGCGCCGGCACCGCGGCCAGCGTGCCTTCCGCGGCGCGCGCCTCAAACCCGTCGACGCCCACGGCCGGGATCTCCAGCCCCAGCGCCAGCCCGCGCGCGGCCGAAACCGCGATACGGATACCGGTGAAATTGCCGGGGCCGACGCCAACGCCGATCGCGGCAAGGTCCTGCCAGGAAGCGCCGCCCTCGGCCAGCACCTCCTCCAGCAGCGGCATCAGCCGCTCGGCCTGGCCGCGGCTCATTTCTTCCAGGCGGCAGACCAGCACGTCGCTGCCGCGCAGCAAAGCGGCCGCGCAATGCGCGGCCGATGTGTCAAATCCCAGAACCAGCGGTTCGGAGGTCATGCAATGTCCTTTCGCAGCCGGTCAGACGGCAACCGGGCGCACCTCGGTGACTTCCGGGATATAATGGCGCAGCAGGTTCTCGATGCCCATCTTCAGCGTCAGGGTCGAGGACGGGCAGCCCGCGCAGGCGCCCTGCATGTGCAGGTAGACCACGCCGCGGTCAAAACCGTGGAAGGTGATGTCGCCGCCGTCCTGAGCCACCGCCGGGCGCACCCGGCTGTCCAGCAGCTCCTTGATCTGGTTGACGATTTCTTCGTCCTCGCCGGAGTGTTCGGCATGGCCCGAGGCCGGGTCCGAAGCGCCGCCCGCCATCACCGGCTGGCCGGACTGGTAGTGCTCCATCACCGCGCCCAGGATCGCTGGCTTGATGTGGTCCCACTCGACGGCGTCCGCCTTGGTCACGGTGACGAAATCATTGCCGAAGAACACCCCGGTCACGCCGTCGACCGCAAAGATGCGCGCGGCCAGCGGCGATTGGGCGGCGGCTTCGGCGCTGGCGAAATCGGCGGTGCCCGCCTCCAGGACGGTCTGGCCCGGCAGGAATTTCAGCGTCGCCGGGTTGGGCGTGGATTCGGTCTGAATGAACATCTCGGGCCTCCGTAAAGCGTGCCACCGATATGCGCCCTGGCGCCGGGCAAGTCAAGTTTTGGAACAGTTCTAAATCATACGCTGCCGCCCGCGTGCTCGCGGGCGTGCTCCAGGGCTTGCTCCAGACGGTCGTCGCCCCAGAACAATTCCGCGCCGCTGGAGAAACTGGGCGCGCCGAAAATGCCCGCCGCCATGGCGGCCTCGGCCTGCGCGCGCAGCGCCGTTTTGATTTCAGGCGCCCCGGCGCGGTCCAGCAGCGCCGCGTCCAGTCCCGCCTTGCGCAGGCAGTCCAAAAGGGTCGCATCGCTGGAAATATCGGCGCCTTCCGCGAACTCTGCCCGGAACACCGCTTTCGAGAACGCCTCGATCCCGTCCTGCTCCGCGGCGGCCATGGCCAGCCGCGCCGCCCGCAGGCTGTTCTGCGGAAAGGGATCAGGGCGGCGGAAAGGCAGCCCGCGGGCCGCACAGATCCGCTCCATGTCGCGCCACATGTAGCGCCCTTTGGCCGGGTAGATATTGAACGGGGAGGTGTCCCAGCCCTGGGCGGCAAAGACCGGCCCCAGCAGGAAGGGTTTCCAGGTGATTGAGACGCCGCGCGCCGCAGCGGCTTCGCCGATCCGCATGGCGCTGAGGTAGGAATAGGTGGAGGCGAATTCGAACCAGAAGGTGATCCTGCCGTGCATCGCCCTTGCCCCGCTGCCCCGCTGCCCCGTCAGGTGATCGCCTCCAGCTTTTCCTTGCTGAGATCGCCCGGCACGATGGTTATCGGCACCGGCAGAGTGCCCGAATTCTTGGTGAGCTGGGTGACCAGCGGCCCTGGCCCCTTGCGCCCGGTGCCCGCGCCCAGCACCAGGACGCCGATCTCCGGATCTCCTTCGATATAGTCGAGGATCTCCGGCACCGCCTCGCCCTCGCGGATCACCAGCTCCGGGTCGACGTTCTGGCGGTCGCGCATCCACTTGGCAAAAACCTCGAAATGGGCGTGGATACGCTCGCGCGCCTCCTCCCGCATCACTTCGCCGACGCCGATCCAGTGGTTGAACTCGTCCGGCGGGATCACCGACAGGATGGTCACCCCGGCGCCGGTATGCGCTGCCCGCATGGCGGCAAAACGCATCGCGTTCAGGCATTCGCGGCTGTCGTCCAGTACCACAAGGAATTTGCGCATATCCGCTCTCTCTCTGCTCCGCCGGGGATCATGGCGCAAGGCGGCCGGTCAGGCAAGGGCGGCCCGCCCGGGTGCGCAAGCGGCGGCGGCGGGAGGGGAGCTCTCCCGCGCACACGGAGCCCTCCGGCTGCGCCGGCGCGCCCCAGGCGGTTTTGGGCGTGGCGCCGCGCTTTCGCGCGTCGCGGCACGGTGCGGCAGCACGGTGCCCGGCCCAACCGGAAAGGGAGCTGCACAGCCGCGTCCGGAGCCGGCGGGAGGGGCCCTGCGCGGCCAATTTCCAGCAGCCGCGGCTCACGCTTCGCTGGCGGCCCAGTCCCAGTACATCTCGCGCGCCCGCGCCGCCACCGGCCCGGTCTGGTAGCGGGTCTCGTCGAAGGCGGTGACCGGGGTCACCTTGCTCATGTTGCCGGAGAGGAACACTTCGTCGGCGTCCTCGAAATCCTCGCAGGTGAGCACGCATTCATGCACTGCCACCCCATCGGCGCGCAGGTTCCTGATGTGGCGCGCGCGGGTGATCCCTGCGAGGAAGGTGCCGTTCGGCACCGGCGTGAAGACCTCGCCGCCGCGCACCATGAAGATATTGGCAGTGGCGGCTTCGGCGACATTGCCCATCGCGTCCAGCGCCAGCGCGTTGCCGAACCCCTTGGACCGAGCCTCGCGCAGCATCCGCGCGTTGTTGGGATACAGGCAGCCGGCCTTGGCGTTCACCACTGCGCTTTCCAGCACCGGGCGGCGGAAGCGGGTCCGGGTCAGCGTGGTGCTGGCCGTGGGCGGCGCCATCGGAATTTCCTCCAGGCAGACCGCAAACTGCGTGCTGCCGGCGTCCGGCACGATCAGCGAAGGATCGCCATCCGCGGCCCAGTACATCGGCCGGATGTAGACCGCGGCACCGGGGGCAAAGCCTTTCAGCCCCTCGCGGATGATCTCCACCATTTGCTCCGGCGTGTGCGTCGGCGCCATCATCAGCGCCTCGGCCGAGGCATTTGCGCGGGCGCAATGCAGGTCCAGGTCCGGGGTCAGCCCGTTGAACAGCCGCGCGCCGTCAAAAACCATCGAGCCCAGCCACATGGCGTGATCGGCCGCGCGCAGAACGGCCGGGTTGCCGTCGTGCCAGGTGCCGTTGAAATAGGTCCGGATCGCGCTGCCCGCCGCCATGGCTCTCTCCATCGTTCGCTCCGCCGGGAGCGTAGGGCGGGATGGGTCAGCCGTCCAGACCTTTTTCCGGCCTGTCATGACCCGTCCGGAGCCGCCTGTAAGGCAATGTTTCACGTGCAATAAAGCGGAGTTCGCTGAGAGATGCGGAGCCCGAAAACAACGCCGCCAAATGTTTCGCGCGCGAAACATTCGGTCAGACTTGCTGACCCGGTTGCGGCCCGTCGCACGGGGCCGCTCTGGCGGCTCCGGCGGTCATACTGCCCTCCCGCGCCGCCAGGCGCGCGCGACCCAACAGGGCAAGTCCAATTCATTGGATGCAGGCCGGGCGGGAGGGGCTGGTGTGCCTTTTTGACCTGCGGCGCGCTTCAGTAAGGCCAGGTTATCTGGACCAGTTTTCAACCCGGCCTGCGCAGCCCGGCGTTTTCGAGGATCGCGCCGGCGTCGGCCTCCCAGCGGGCCTTGAGATCGGCGTTCGGGGTGCGGCGCAGGCCCATGGCCTTCAAGCCTTCGAATTTCTCCGAGGATTCCGAGCCGAAGCTCGCGGCCACCCGCGGCCACCAGTAGTCCGCGTGTTCCTGCAGCAGCGCCGGACCTTCCCGTTCCACCAGCTGCATCAGCCCTTCTTCAGCGAGTTCCGCGTGATGCGTCTCGACAGGCAGGATAACGCGGAAGGCTTCGGCCAGCGGCTGGTAGGAGACATGGGTGAGCTCCTCCAGCTGCACTGCCACCGCGCGCCCCATCAGGAGGTTCATCACCACCGCATCACCCCAGCCCTCCAGCGGGTAGTTGAACACCGCCAGCCGCATGTCGTGCTTGCTGCGGCTCTGGCCGATGTCGGCGCCGCGCTCCAGCCGGGCGGTCCAGGGGTGGTGGTCGGCGTAGCGCTCGGTATTGGCGCCGAACTCGCCCATCAGCCGCAGCACCTGGCCCGCGTGGCCGGTCTTCTCCAGCACGATGCGGGCGGCGGCGATGCGGGCCTTGATGCCGGGGCCTTCGTTGATGATGTCGGCAAAGCCCGCAGCGCCCGCGAGCTCGCTGTCGACAAAGGTCGCCATCAGCTTCAACAGCTCGGCGCGGTAACGCGGCGGCACGTTGGACGGGTTGCTGAGCACCCCGCCCTGTTCCAGGTAGCTTGCGATGCTCATCTCGTCCGTCATGGCGGTTCCTCCCTCGGGCCAGCCGTTACTGATCGTAGTCGACCACCACGCGGTCGGTCACCGGATAAGCCTGGCAGCTCAGCACATAGCCCTTCTCCACCTCGTAGTCCTCGAGCGCGTGGTTGGCGACCATCTCGACCTCGCCTTCCAGCACCTTGCAGCGGCAGGTGGAGCAGACCCCGGCCTTGCAAGCGTAGGGCGCATCCATCGCGTTTTCCAGCGCCGCATCGAGGATCGTGACGTCCTTGCCCATCTCGATGGTCTGCGTCGCGCCGTCGAGCGTGATGGCGGCCTTGGTCTGGTTGGCGCCGGAGGCGGTGCCGCCCGCCACGGTTTTCCGCTTGGCGCGGCCGGGCTGGGCGGAGGCGAACAGTTCGAACTTGATCTGCTCCTCGCCGAGCCCCGCCTTGCGCAGGGCGCTGGCGATGCCGAGCATCATCGGCTCCGGGCCGCAGATGAAGGCGGTGTCGACCGATTTGATGTCGATCCAGTGCTCGAAGAGCTGCGCGCATTTCTCCTCGGTCACCAGGCCGGTGAAGAGATCGATCTCCTGCGCGTCCGTTTCCAGCACGTGGATGACGTTGAGACGGCCCATGTGCAGGTTCTTCAGATCCTCCAGCTCCTCGCGGAACATGATCGTGTTCACGCCCTTGTTGGCATAGACCAGCGTGAAGGAGGAATGGGGCTCGGCCGCCAGCGTGGTCTTGAGGATCGACAGCACCGGCGTGATGCCGGAGCCGCCCGCAAAGCCCAGGTAGTGCTTCTCCGCGCCCGCTTCGAGCGGTGTGAAGAAGCTGCCCATCGGCGGCATCGCCTGCAGGGTGTCGCCCGCTTTCAGCTCGGTATTGGCCCAGGTCGAGAAGGCGCCGCCGTCAACGCGCTTGATGCCGACCTGCAGGATGCCTTCATCGCGGCCTGCGCAGATCGAATAGCTGCGGCGCAGCTCCTCGCCGTCGAAGTCGCGGCGGAAGGTCAGGTACTGCCCTTGCGTGAAGCCGAACGCCCCCGCGGCATCCTCCGCGGGCTTCAGGGAGACGACAACCGCATCGCGGATCGTCTTGCGGACGTCGGTGACTTCAAGATCGTGAAAGCGCGCCATGGAGGTCTCCTCAGATGCACTTGAAATAGTCGAAAGGTTCGAGGCAGTCCTGGCAGCGCCAGTGGGCCTTGCAGGGGGTCGAGCCGAACTGGCTGACCTTGGTGACATGTTTGCTGCCGCAAAGCGGGCATTTCTCCGGCCCGCCCGCGGGCTGGGGCGGGGCGATGCCGTAATCCTCCAGCTTGGCGCGGCCTTTTTCCGACAGCCAGCCGGTGGTCCAGGCGGGGGCGATCTGGGTCTTCAGCTTCAGATCGCAGATGCCACGAGCGCGCAGTGCGGTTTCGACGTCTATCTGGATCACCGCGGTGGCGGGGCAGCCGGAATAGGTCGGGGTAAGGGTGACTACGAGGGTTTCGCCCTGCCATTCGACGCCGCGGATGACGCCAAGATCGACCAGCGAGATCACCGGGATTTCCGGGTCCGGCACGGCGTCGAGCCACTCCCAGATCTGGTCGATGCTGGGCTTTTCGGCAGGCTTTTCGGCAGTTTGGCTCATGCGGAAATCCTCATTGGCTGATCCGCCCGGCACAGACGCCGGGCACTGGCAGGCGCGCCGCCGGCGGCGGGGGCCGGAATTATTCGATAATTCCGGGCCGGTTTCCTTGCAGGAAACCGGCTTGGCTGGCTACCGGCTTACCATTTGGCGCCGGGGTAGGCGCGTTGCAGCCATTGCATCTGGGTCAAAAGATGGCCCAGATGCTCGGTGTGCATCCGGCCGGTGCGGCCACCCGTGTGGCCATAGCGGCTTTCGGGGATCTTCAGGGTCGCCTCGCCCAGCACCCGGGTCACCAGCGCGTCGTACTCCTCGCGCAAGCTCGCCGGATCTGGGGCGATGCCCGCGTCCGCCATGACGGCGTCCGCTTCGTCGGACTGGAACATCTCGCCCACATAAGGCCACAGGTAATCCAGCGCCGCCTGCATGCGGGTGTGGCTTTCCCCGGTGCCGTCGCCCAAGGAAACCACCGTGTCCTTGGAGCGTTCGAGGTGGTAGGCCACCTCCTTCGATGCCTTCCCGGCAATCGCGGCCACGCGCTCGTCCGAGGACGCCTTCAGCCGCTCCAGCATCAGCGAGTGCCAGGCGTCGAACAGGAACTGGCGCATCAGGGTCTGGCCGAAATCGCCGTTCGGCATCTCGACTAGCAGGAGGTTGCGGAAGTCCCAGGCGTCGCGCAGGAAGGCGAGATCGTCGGCGGTCTTGCCCTCGCTCTGCACCTCGGCAGCAAGGCCGAGCCACATCTGGGTCTGGCCGATCAGGTCCAGCGCGATATTGGCGAGCGCGATGTCCTCCTCCAGCACCGGCGCGTTGCCGCACCATTCGCTGACGCGGTGGCCGAGGATCAGCGTGCTGTCGCCCATCCGCAGTAGAAACTGCTCGAACGCCTCGTCCTGGCTGAGCGCGGCTTTAG
Organism: Cribrihabitans pelagius; assembly: GCF_048820915.1. NCBI lineage: Bacteria > Pseudomonadati > Pseudomonadota > Alphaproteobacteria > Rhodobacterales > Paracoccaceae > Cribrihabitans > Cribrihabitans pelagius. Next base: position 110,106 of record NZ_JBMERR010000012.1, read on the forward strand.
CTTTGGCGGCTGCGGCGGTCATCACATCGCCCCCACTTCTTCGGGGATGTCGAAGAAAGTCGGGTGGCGGTAGACTTTGGACTCGGACGGCTCGTAGAGCGGGCCCTTGTCGCTGGGCGAGGAGGCGGTGATGGCCGCGGCCTCGACCACCCAGATCGACACGCCCTCGTTGCGGCGGGTGTAGACGTCGCGGGCGTTCTTGATCGCCATTTCGGCGTCGGGCGCATGCAGGGAGCCCACGTGGCGGTGGCTCATGCCGTGCTGGCCGCGGATGAAGACTTCCCAGAGGGGCCATTCGTTTTTCATGACTCGGATACTCCTGGCTGCGGCGGCCCCGGCCGGGCGGGGCGCGCACTCATGTGGCTCATTCGGCGGCGTGTTTGCGGGCGGCTTTCTTGCGGGCGTGGGCCAGCATGCCGTCGCGCACCCATTTGCCGTCGTCCCAGGCCGTGTTGCGGGCGGCGAGCCGGTCCGTGTTGCAGGGGCCGTTGCCCTTGATCACCTCGAAGAACTCGCTCCAGTCCGGTTCCGAGAAGTCGTAGTGGCCGCGTTCCTCGTTCCACTTCAGGTTCTCGTCCGGCACGGTAAGGCCGAGGTATTCGGCCTGCGGCACGGTCTGGTCGACAAACTTCTGGCGCAGCTCGTCGTTGGTGTTCATCTTGATCTTCCAGGCCATCGACTGCGCCGAATGCACCGAGTCCTTGTCGGAAGGCCCGAACATCATCAGCGACGGATACCAGAAGCGGTTGAGCGCATCCTGCGCCATCTTCTTTTGCTCCGGCGTGCCTTCCGCCATGCGGCGGATCGCGTCATAGCCCTGGCGCTGGTGGAAGCTTTCCTCCTTGCAAACACGGATCATCGCGCGCGAATAGGGGCCATAAGATGTCCGCTGCAGCGGCACCTGGTTCATGATCGCAGCACCATCGACCAGCCAGCCCACCGCGCCGATATCGGCCCAGTTCAGCGTTGGGTAGTTGAAGATCGACGAATACTTCATGCGCCCGTCGAGCAGCATCTCGGTCAGCTCGTCGCGCGACACGCCCAGCGTTTCTGCCGCGCAGTAAAGGTAGAGCCCGTGTCCCGCCTCGTCCTGCACCTTGGCCAGAAGGATCGCCTTGCGCTCCAGCGTTGGGGCGCGGGTGATCCAGTTGCCCTCGGGCAGCTGGCCGACGATTTCGGAATGCGCGTGCTGGCCGATCTGGCGGATCAGCGTCTTGCGGTAGCCCGCGGGCATCCAGTCCTTCGGCTCGATCTTCTCGCCCGCGTCGATGCGCGCCTGGAAGGCGGCGAGCTTCTCGGGATCGTCCTGCGTCACCTCGGACTTCACCATCTGTGCATACATGACTTGTACCTCCCGTCAGGGGTTAACCGGGTTACACGCGTTCCAGGATCAGGGCGGTGCCCTGACCGACGCCAACGCACATGGTGCAGAGCGCATAGCGCCCGCCGGTGCGCTGCAGCTGGTAGGCGGCGGTCAGCACGAGCCGCGCGCCCGACATGCCGAGCGGGTGGCCCAGTGCGATGGCGCCGCCATTAGGATTAACATGGGGCGCATCGTCCGGAACGCCAAGTTCCCGAAGCGTCGCCAGACCTTGCGAGGCAAAAGCCTCGTTCAGTTCGATCACGTCCATCTGCCCGATGGTGAGGCCGGTGCGGGCGAGCAGCTTGCGGGTGGCGGGCACCGGGCCGATGCCCATCACGCGCGGCTCCACGCCCGCCGCCGCCATGCCGACGATGCGGGCAATCGGGGTGAGGCCGTTCTTGCTGACCGCCGCCTCATTCGCCAGCAGGATCGCCGCGGCGCCGTCGTTCACGCCGGAGGCATTGCCCGCGGTCACGCTCTTGTCCGGGCCGTTGACGCCCTTCAGGCCCGCCAGCTTTTCGGCTGAGGTGCCGGGGCGGGGGTGCTCGTCGGTGTCGACCACCAGCGCATCGCCCTTGCGCTGCGGGATGGTGACCGGGGTGATCTCATGGGCGAAGACGCCGGCCTCCTGCGCGGCGGCCCAACGGGCCTGGCTGCGCGCCGCGAAAGCGTCCTGGTCCTCGCGGGAGACGCCGTAATCCTCGGCCACGTTGTCGGCGGTCTGCGGCATCGAGTCGGTGCCGTACATCTGCTCCATCTTCGGGTTCACGAAGCGCCAGCCGATGGTGGTGTCATAGACCGCGTTGGCGCGGGTGAATGCGGAAGTGGCCTTGGGCATCACGAAGGGCGCGCGGCTCATGCTTTCGACGCCGCCGGCAATGGCCATGTCATAGTCGCCCGAGCGGATCCCGCGTGCGGCCATGCCCGCCGCGTCCATGCCGGAGGCGCAGAGCCGGTTGATCGTGGTGCCCGGCACATCCACCGGCAGGCCCGCCAGCAGGGCGGCCATGCGCGCGACGTTGCGGTTGCTTTCGCCGGCCTGGTTGGCGTCGCCGAAGATCACGTCGTCGATGCTGGCCCAGTCCACCTGCGGGTTGCGCGCCATCAGCGCGGCAATCGGCGCGGCAGCAAGATCGTCGGTGCGGACCTGGCTCAGCGCGCCGCCGTAGCGGCCGATGGGGGTGCGGGTGGCATCGCAGATGAAAGCTTCCATAGTGTTCGCGTCTCCTCACAGGCGGCGTGCCGGCGGCAGATAAGCCGACCGTTGGGTCGGTGATACGCCGGAAGATGATTCGCGGCAAGATATTTGTAACGAGTGATCAGTGATTGGCGAAATTCTGTAACATTCCACCGCGTGAGGTTGCAGCAGGGGCGGCGCCGCGTCGCGCAGCCACGGCGGCGGAGGGATTTCCTCGTCTACGGCTACCTGGCCGGGTTCACCATGGCGACCCCGGCCCGCGCCCGGTTCCGGGACCCGCAGGCGGGCCATGCCTCCGGTTTCGTTGCGGCCGCAATGCCGCCAAACCTTGCGGCGATTGCCGCTCAGAAGGTGCGGGTGGTTTCCAGCGCCGGCGGCGTGAACCCCGAGGCCTGCGCCGCCGCGCTGAGAGACGAGATCGCGCGGCACGGTCATTCAAGGAGCGTGGCGGTGGTGGAGGGCGGCGGCCTGGTGCCGCGGGGTGAGGAACTGCCGGAGACCGCTCTGCAAGAGATGGTCACCGGAACCGGCCTTCTGCCGCTGGACAAGATCGCCAGCATTGACGCCTGCCTCCATCACTTTGGCTGGGGGCTGAAGATCTGGACCGCCTTGCGCAGGGCAGCCTGTCCCGACACCTGCCGGAGTGCAGCCCGCAGGAGACAGTTGGTGATTTCACCGGCTGGCGGGAGGTGGCCGAGCGCATGGCGGCGACCGGCTATCAGATTGCGGAGGTGGCGGCCGATGGCTGCTTCGATCCGGTGAAGCCCGCAGGCCCGGACGGCCTGGTTTCACGGGCGGCAGTGGCAGAGCAGATGCTCGATGAAACGGGCGTTCCGCAGGCTTAGGCGCTGCCGGATGTGATCTGCGGTTTCTCTGCTGTCACACTGACGCAGGCGGGGGCGGACCGGAAGCTGCCCTTTGTCCATCTGGCCGAAAGTGCCAGCGCCAACGGCGGCGGGCATCCCGGTGATCACGAAGTTGCACGGCGCCTCCACCGCGCGCGGCGCCCATCAGCCGAGGGCTGGCGTTTATGTGATCGGGGTCCGGGCAACGGCATGGCGTTGCTGGCCGGTGCAACCCCGGTGCAGGACGCGACCGGTGAGGCGGCAAGCGATGCGGACCATGGCGGTGGCGAGTTGCATGCGGAGGTGGCGGGCCTCGCCGACTGCCTCGCTGAGGACGATGCCCACGGTACCGGGACTGCGCGCGAGGTCGTGGCGGGGCTGGGCTAGGCTGGGCTCCCCCTGCCGCGGCCAAGGGTTCCGCCCCGCCGGAGCTGGACCTGCAAAGGACCGCGGGCGCGGTGACGGTGGGCAATCGCACCCCTTACGGCATGCGCGGGATGGCGGCGCGGTATGTGGACTGCTCGGACTTGCGGGAGTTCAAGCGCCGGTCTGGGCGCGGTGAGGCTCTGCCTGCAAGCGCGGATCATGGGCGGGCCGGCACCTTGAGCAACAACGGCCCGGCCGAGCCGGACGGCGCCGCCAAGGCCACGCAATTCCTGCAGGCGATGGAGCAGGCGGGTGCGCCGGTTGCCTTCGTCAACAATACCACCGGTTACATCGCCGGCACCGAATTTGAGCGCGCGGGCATGATCAAGCAGGGCGCCAAGATGACCCGGGCGTTGACCAGCCTGCGAGCGCCGAAGGTCGCGCTCTGCACCGGGGTCAGCTTCGGGCCGGGAATTGCGGAATGTGCGGCTCCGCCTCTGGAGCGGATTTCCTGTTCACCTGGCCCAACCCGATGACCTGGGTGATGGGCGGCGGTCAGGGGCGCGCCGCCGGCGCAGGAGGATGTGGCGTTCTCTGGCCGCGCGATCGAGGCGCGGCTTCATGCCGGGGATCCCGCCCAGGCCTTCCTGCCGCAGGCCGGGCGGACCGCGCTTTGGCGGCCTGCGGAAGGAAAGGGGCTGCGGGTCCATGCGGGGATTGCCACGCGGCAGGAGGTGCCGCCTTTCTGCGCTCCGCTGCCCGCCAAGGTGATTGCGCATGGCGCCAGCCGGGCAGTGGCTTTGCGGCGGCTCATGGAAGGCCTTGGCAGCGGCGTGCTGTGCGGGGTAGTGAGCAACCGTGACTGCCTGCGCAAGGCGCTGGCGCATCTGCAGGTGGCGCAGGGTGGCGCAGGGCGGCGCGGATATAGGCCTTCTTGGGCGTTGTTTTTGGGCGCGCGGCGCTGCTCTATGAGGCGTAGCAGGCGGAGACCGCCACCGCGGCGGGTCTGCCCGGAGAGCTGCCGGGCCGGTCCAGCCAGGGCGCGCTGCGCTCCCGGTTCCCGCTGGACGCCGGGGGCAAGCGGCAGATGGGGACGGTCTCGGGCCGCACCAGGCAGCTGGAAGTCACGGCCGGAGGGGCCAGCCATGCGGTGACCGGCAGCGGCGCCGGAATGCGTGTGGACGGGCAGCGCGCAAACCCGCGTGCGGCACCGCTGGAGGATGGCATCCAGTATGCAGCAGCCTTCGGGCGGTTCTTCCGGGTGGCGCAACTGACAGCCGGGGCAGAGGCCCGCGCCGCGGGCGGTGCCAGCGGCCAGGCAGGCTGCCATGTCACCGCCCCGGTGCACGGCAGCCTGCTGGAGGTCTGTGCCGGGGTCGGCGGCAGTGTGGAGCCGGGCAGCCGCCTGGCAGGGCTGGAAGCGATGATGATGCAGCACGAGATTCCTGCCGGTGTGGCGGACAAGGTGGTCTCGCTCCCCGTCGGGTCCGCCTGCGAGGTGCGCGCAGGTGCGCTGCTCGGGGAGATCGCGCCCTCCGGCCGAGGGCGGCATGGCTGGCCCCCGCCCTTGCCGCAGGGGCTGCGGCGGCTGCGTGTAACGCTTGGTGTCCGCCCTCTCCGGAGGGCGCCATTTGACTGGCAGACAGGCTGGCAGGCGGGCGGTCAGGCTGGCTGGCTAGGAGCGGGGCGCTGGGCGGGCCGGGGGCGGCATTCGTCCTCGCCATTCTGCTTCACCTGTTCAATAGTCGCAGGGTCAATACAGGCAGCGCGGCGGGGAGGCCCAGATGAATATTCTCTACATCATGTTCGATCAGCTGCGCTTTGATTACCTGAGCTGCGCGGGCCATCCCTACTTGCGGACGCCGCATATCGACGCGCTGGCCGCCAGGGGCGTGCGGTTCTCGCGCGCCTACGTGCAATCGCCCACCTGCGGTTCCTCGCGGATGTCGAGCTATACCGGGCGCTACCCGTCCAGCCACGGGGTGCAGTTCAACGGCTATCCGCTGCGGGTGGGCGAATGGACCATGGGCGACCATCTGCGCAAGGCGGGCATGGGCTGCCACCTGATCGGCAAGACCCATATGGCGGCGGATGCAGAGGGCATGGCGCGGCTGGGGCTCGCTCCCGACAGCCTGATCGGCGTGCGCCAGGCGGAATGCGGCTTTGACCCTTTCGTGCGCGACGACGGTCTTTGGGCGGAGGGGCCTGACGGCTTCTATGACCCGGGGCGCAGCCCGTACAACGAGTACCTCAAGGCAAAGGGCTACCCGGGCGAAAACCCCTGGGCCGATTTCGCCAATGCGGGGGCGGTGGACGGGGACATCGCCTCGGGCTGGTTCATGGTCAATGCGGACAAGCCCGCCAATATTGCCGAGGAGGACAGCGAGACCCCCTGGCTCACGACGCAGGCGATGGACTTCATCAGCCAGTCCGAAAGCCCCTGGTGCGCGCATCTGAGCTACATCAAGCCGCATTGGCCCTATATCGTACCGGCGCCTTACCACGATATGTACGGGCCGGAGCACGTCTTGCCCGCGCAGCGCAGCGAGCGCGAGCGCCAAGGTCCGCATCCGGTCTTTGCCGGCATGATGGACAATCCGATCGGCCGCGCCTTCAGCCGGGAGGAAGTGCGGCAGAAGGTGATCCCCGCTTACATGGGGCTGATCAAACAGGCCGACGACCAGATGGGCCGGCTGTTTGCCTGGCTGGAGGAGACCGGCCGCATGCAGGACACGATGATCGTGCTGACCTCTGATCACGGCGACTACCTGGGCGATCACTGGCTGGGGGAGAAGAACCTGTTCCACGAGGTCTCGGTCAAGGTGCCGCTGATCGTCTATGACCCGCGGCCCGAGGCCGATGTCACCCGCGGCACGGTCTGCGACGCGCTGGTGGAGGCGATCGACCTCCTGCCCACATTCTTGGAAGCGGCGGGCGGGGAACCTGCATCGCATATCCTGGAGGGGCGCTCGCTGATGCCGCTGATCCGGGGCGAGCGGCCGGAATGGCGGGAGTTTGCGGTCTCGGAGTTCGACTATTCGACCATGCCGCTATGCGCGATGCTGGGGCTCGCTCCGAAGGACGCGCGGCTGTTCATGGTGGCGGACAAGCGCTGGAAGTTCATGCATGCGGAGGGCGGGCTGCGGCCGATGCTGTTCGACCTGGAAAAAGATCCGGGCGAGCTGGAGGATCTGGGCGCCAGTGCCGCGCACCGCGGCGTGATCGCGCTGATGTACGAACGGCTCCGGGCCTGGGGGCTGCGAATGTCGCAGCGGATCACCCTGCCGGATGCGGAGATCATCGCCCGGCGCGGCGCCTCGGACCGCAAGGGCATCCTGCTGGGCGTCTACAAGCCCGAAGAGCTGGACCCGGAGCTGACCGCGAAATACCGCGGGCCGGTGCCGCGGAGGTGAGCCCTGGCGGCCGGGGCGCGGCCGCGCAAGTGTCGTGGCGGGGCGCGGCGTGGAGAGAACGGCAAACGGCTTGAATGGACCCGGCCGCCGCGTGGGCCGTTCCGGGGCAGGCTACCAGGCGCTGTGGCGGCCCGGGCGTCTCAGACTGGCCGGGAGGTTTGCGGCGTTCCGTCCCGCAGCGGGCGCAGCGCGCGGATATGGGCGGGCAGTTCCTTGCGGCGGGCATAGGGCAGGGCAGGCACGCCGTAGGCTGCGCTGGCCTGCTGCCGGCCGAGCTCCGGCAGCGCGGCGGCAAGCTGGAGAAGCGCGGCAGGCGACAGGCAGGACAGGGCGCGGGGGCCGGGGTAGAAGCTCTCCGTCGCCAGGCCCTCGGAGCAGAGCAGGCTGTGCTGCGGCAGCAGGAGGTGCACGTAGGTGACCGATCTGGCGCCCCTGAGTACCCGCGCCGCGCCGCCCTTCAGGCGCGCCAGCTGGATGGCGCGCGCCAGCAGTTGCCGACCGCCGGCGGTGCGGACCGCAATGCCGTGCTGCGGCGATACCGTGAGGCTGCGGCCGGTGCCTGTCCAGCGGGCGGAGAGGAGCACGGGGCGCAGGTTCGGGTGTGCGGCGAGTTCCTCTGGCCCCAACGTGCGGCTGCCGGCCCAGACCACCGGCTGCACGCCCCGGTCCAGCGTGCAGACCGGGTCGCCCGGCTGCAAACCGCCGGCTTCCCGCAGCCCGTTTGGCGTGCGGATCAGCGTCTGCGCGGTGAAGCAGGGAATGCCCGAGGCGATCATCTGCTGGGTGGTCATCTGCCCGGGGGTGATGCCGTAGAAAGTGATGGTTTCGCCCTCGGGGAAGGTCAGCACCGCGTTGCCGTGGCCGTCGCCGCTGACGCTGACGTCCCAGACTGAAACCGGCTGTCCGGTGGCGTCCCGCAGGCCGGTCACGTCGAGCTGGTCGTTGGAGAATCCGTCGGTGTCGTCGTCGCCGATATCGAAATCCAGGACCACCGTGTGCCCGGCGCTCTGCTCGAAGATCAGGAGGTCGTCGCCGTCGCCGGTGTGGATCTCGTCATTGCCAGAGCCGCCGGTGAGCGTGTCGCTGCCGGTGCCGCCCTGCAGCGTGTCATCACCCGCACCGCCGGACAGGGCATCGTCGCCGCTGTCGCCGTAGAGGACGTCATCGCCGCCGCCGCCGCGGAGCGTGTCATTGCCGCCGCTGCCCTTGAGGGTGTCATGGCCCGCGCCGCCCTGGACCAGATCGTCGCCATCGCCGGCATAAACGAGGTCATCCCCGGCGCCGGCATCTATGGTGTCATGGGCGACGGCGCCGCCATCCGGCTCGCCTACGCTGTTGCCGCCGTAGATGGTGTCATTTTCCGAGGTGCCGGTGATTATGCCGTCATCCTGGCCGTCGGACATGTCGTGCAGGGTGTTGAGCTCGGATGGCGCCCGGGCGTCGCTGTAGATCTCGAAATGCCCGATCGAGCCTTCGAAGAACTGCCGCAAGTTGTCGGCGGTGTTGTCGCCGCTGGACCCTTGGCTGGCTCCCAGCGTCCAGGGTTCGTTGTTTTGTGACAGGGCGAGGGAATCGCCATTTGTCACCGCATCGCTGTTGGTGCCGACGGCAACGCCGTCCACATAGAGGATCATGCCGCCAGTGGGGCTGAACTCGTAAACGAGGTCGGCTGCCTGGCCCTCGGTGATCAGACCCCCAGCGGTGTGGATGTAATAATCCTGAGTGGCGGACTGGTGGCGCACCAATAGCGAGCCGTCCCCGTCAACCATGATGGTCAGATGTCCACCGCCATCGTAGCCGCTGGAGTCGCGGGAGACCAGCGTTTGAAGGCGTCCGTCGTTGATATTCGTGCTGCGGTGGCCGTCGAAACTGCCATTCGCCGCGGTAAACGTGGTGCGGATGGTGCCTTCGGTCAGCGCATATTGCGGCGCGTCCGCGATCTCAACATAATCATTCACGCCATCGAAGGTCGCGGCGCCGGCATTGTCCTGAACGGCTCCATTGTGGAAAACGGCGTCATTGGCGTTGCCGGATGTATCCTTGCCGTTTCCGTCGCCGGTCCAAAAGGCCCAAAGCCCGATGAGAGACATGCCGCTTGCCCTTATACTAAGTGTGGCAACCATAGAGAATCGATATTTAAAATGTCTGAATCCCGTGGGGCAGGCCGGCGGCGGCGCCTCGCGAGCATCTTCAGGAAAGTGAAAAGGTGACGTGGCGGAAGGAATGCCGGGCGTCGGCGTCCCTTGGCGCGCAGCTGAGGAGCAGCAGGAAAGTTTCGCAAGTTCCATGTGGCCTGAAAGTTTGTTACATGCGAGGCGAGCCGGCCGGCGTTGCGGCCCGCTGGGCTTGGCGCGGGGGTGCTGCTGTGGCCCTATCGGATGAGCCCCAGAGCCGCCTGGCGGCGGGCGGGGAGGAGAGAGGAAGAAAGATGACCGAAGCCATTGCATATGAACGGGTGGGCGAGATCGCCGTCCTGAAGGCGCAGAACCCGCCGGTGAACGCGCTAAGCGCGGATGTGCGCCGCGGCCTTCTGGCCGGGATCGAGCGCGCCGAGCAGGAGGGCGCCCGGGCGGTGCTGATTTACGGCGAGGGGCGGACCTATTTCGCGGGCGCCGACATCCGCGAGTTTGGCAAGCCGCCGCAGGAGCCTTCGCTGCCGGACCTGTGCAGCCGGATCGAGGCCTCGCCGCTGATCGTGGTCTCCGCCCTGCACGGCACGGCGCTGGGCGGCGGGCTGGAGGTGGCACTGTCCTCGCAATACCGGATCGCGGTGCCCTCGGCCAAGATGGGGCTGCCGGAGGTGAACCTTGGGATCCTGCCCGGCGCAGGCGGCACCCAGCGGCTGCCGCGGGTGGCCGGAACGGAAGCGGCGCTGGAGATGATCACCACGGGGCGCCATATCCCGGCCGCGGAGGCGCTGGAGAAGGGCGTGATCGACCGGATCGAGGATGGCGATCCGCGCGAGATCGGCTTGGCCTACGCGCAGGAGCTGCTGAAGAAGGGCGCGCCGCGCCGGGCGGTGGGCGAGATGCCGGCGCCGGAAGCGGGGGATTTCGATGCGGTCTACGCGGCGACACTGAAGAAGGGCCGCGGCCAGCTCTCGCCCGCGGTGGCGGTGCGCGCGGTGCAGGCGGCTGCCGAGGCGGATAGCTTCGAGGCGGGTCTCAAGCACGAGCGGGAACTGTTCATGGAGCTGATGGCCTCGGACCAGCGGCAGGGGCTCATCCATGCGTTCTTTGCCGAGCGCGCGGTGAGCAAGCTGCCGGAGCTGGAGGGGGTTGACCCGCGGGAGGTGGCCTCGATGGGGGTGATCGGCGGCGGCACCATGGGGGCGGGCATCGCCACCGCGGCGCTGCTGGCGGATCTGCCGGTGGTGCTGATTGAGATGACCGCAGCGGCGGTGGAGGCCGCGCGGAGCCGGATCGAGGGCAACCTGAAGGGCGCCCTGAAGCGGGGCAAGATCAGCGAGGCACAGTACACCCAGCTCACCGGCGAGGCGCTGACCGTGGCGACGGACTACGCCGCGCTTTCGGACGTCGACCTGGTGGTGGAAGCGGTGTTCGAGGACATGGGCGTGAAGCGCGAGGTCTTCGGCAAGCTGGATGCCCATTGCAAGCAGGGCGCGGTGCTGGCGAGCAATACCTCCTACCTGGATGTGGACGAGATCGCTGCGGCAACCTCGCGGCCGCAGGATGTGATCGGACTGCACTTCTTCTCGCCCGCGCATGTGATGAAGCTCCTGGAGGTCGTGATGGCGGAGAAGACCGCGCCAGAGGTGCTGGCGACTGGTTTTGCGCTGGGCAAGCGGCTGAAGAAAGTGGCGGTGCGCTCCGGCATCTGCGACGGCTTCATCGGCAACCGGATCATGAACGCCTACCGCAAGGCGGCTGAATACGCGGTGCTGGACGGCGCCTCGCCCTTTCAGGTGGACAAGGTCGTGACCGGATTCGGCTTCCCGATGGGGCCGTTTGCGATGGGCGATCTGGCCGGGCTCGACATCAACTGGGCCGCCCGCAAGCGCCGCGCGCCCACCCGTGATCCGCGCGAGCGGGTGGCGCGCTTTTACGAAATGCTCTGCGAGGGCGGCGATTTCGGCCAGAAGACCGGAAAGGGCTTCTACATTTACGAGGAGGGCAGACGCGGCGGCGTGCCGAACCCTAAGGTGGCTGAGCTGATCGCGCAGGATCAGGCGGAGCAGGGAGTCGCGCCGCGTGACTTCAGCGATGACGAGGTGCTGCGCCGCTACATGTGCGCGATGGTGAACGAGGCCGCCAAGGTGGTGGGCGAGGGCATCGCGCGGCGGCCGCTGGACGTGGATATGGTGATGGTCTTTGGCTACGGCTTCCCGCGCTTCTGGGGCGGGCCGCTGAAATGGGCAGACCTGCAGGGGCTGGAAGCGGTGCTTGCGGATATCCGTCGCTATGCTGAGGAGGATGACTTCTTCTGGCAGACCGCGCCGCTGCTGGAGCGGCTGGTGGCGGAGGGCAAGAGCTTCGACGACCTGAACAAGGGCAGCTGAGCCGCGGGCAGGGGGCGCCCTTCCGGCCCGTCGAAGGCCCTCAGGGCGCGGCCCGGCTTTGCCGGGCTGGAGGCGCCGCCGCAGGCCGTATCACGAAAAAGCGCCGCGCGGAACGCGCGGCGCCTGGCCCAACAAGCGCGGCGCATCTTTGATGCGCCTGGCGATTGGCGGGAGTGCTTCCCTCGCGCTTTACGCCCAGGTGCCTTGGGTGGCGGCACGGATCTTGCGGATGTTTTCGCCGTAGACCTCCGGGGTGTCGACCGAGCCGCCCTTGAACACGGCGGAGCCTGCGACCAGCACGTCGGCGCCCGCTTCGGCCACCAAGGGCGCGGTGGTGGGGTCGACACCGCCGTCGATCTCAATATGCACCGGGCGGTCGCCGATTATGCTGCGCAGGCTGCGGATCTTGGCGGTCATGTCGATGAACTTCTGCCCGCCGAAGCCCGGGTTCACCGTCATCACGCAGATGAGGTCGGTGAGGTCAAGGAGATGCGCCACCGCTTCGGCCGGGGTGCCGGGGTTGAGTGCAACGCCCGCCTTCATACCTGCGCCGCGGATCGCCTGCAGGGTGCGGTGGATGTGCGGGCCTGCCTCCACATGGGCGGTCAGCACGTCGGCGCCGGCATCGGCGTAGGCTTCGATATAGGGGTCGACCGGCGCGATCATCAGGTGGACGTCCATCACTGTCTTCACATGCGGGCGGAAGGCCTTCACCGCTTGCGGGCCGAAGGTGAGGTTGGGCACGAAATGGCCGTCCATCACGTCGACATGCACCCAGTCGGCGCCCTGCGCCTCGATGGCCCGGATTTCCTGGCCGAAGTTGGCGAAATCGGCGGAGAGGATCGAGGGGGCGATCTTGATGTTGCGGTCAAAACCCATTGGGCAGTTTCCTTCTGCATCGGGAGAACGGGGAGTCGGGGCGCATATAGCCGCTTGCGTTGAGGTTTGACAGGGGGCAGTTCGCCTGCGCAGCCAGTGGACGCGGCTTCAGGTTGCATTCGCGCGCGTCACAAAACCTTCACGGCAGCGACACATGGGTGTTGAGCGCTCCTCGTAGCCAGAACCCGAACGAAGAAGGGGGCCGGGACCGTGCTGCGTATCGAGAAATTGAGCAAGACCTTCAGCGGTAAGATCGCGGTGGACAATGCCACGCTGGATATCGGCAAGCCCTGCATGATCGGCGTCATCGGCCGCTCCGGCGCGGGCAAGTCGACGCTTTTGCGGATGATCAACCGGCTGGAGACCGCGAGCAGCGGCCGCATCCTGTTTGAGGGCCGCGAGGTCACCCAGCTGAAGAGCCGCGCCAAGCGGGCCTGGCAGGCGCAATGCGCGATGATCTTCCAGCAGTTCAACCTGGTGCCGCGGATGGACGTGGTCTCCAACGTGCTTCATGGCACGCTGAACCGCCGCCCGGTGCTGGCGGCGCTGTTCAACCTCTATCCCGCGGCCGACATCCACCGCGCCATCGATATCCTGGAGCGGCTGGGCATCGCCGAACATGCCGCCAAGCGCGCCGAGGCGCTTTCGGGCGGGCAGCAGCAGCGGGTGGCAATCGCCCGCGCGCTGATGCAGGACCCGGCGATCATCCTGGCGGATGAGCCGATTGCCTCGCTCGACCCGATGAACGCCCAGACCGTGATGCAGAGCCTGCGCCGCATTCACGAGGAGGACGGCCGCACGGTGATCGCCAACCTGCACACGCTGGACACCGCGCGGCGCTACTGCGACCGGGTGGTGGGCATGCGCGACGGGCGCATCGTGTTTGACGGGCTGCCCGGGCAGCTGACCGCGGGCGTCGCCCGCGAGATCTACGGTGCGGACGAAGCCTTCAGCGAGGCCGCCACCTCGACCGCGATCGAAACCCTAGAGCCGGGCGGCCCCGTCCCCGGCCTGAACCCCGCCATCCCCCTCGCGCGCCGCCGCGCTGCCGTAACCGCCTGACGGATTTTCAGAGTTCCGGGGCAGCCACGCTCCGGGAAAGACAAACCGGAGTAAAAGAGATGAAGACTTTGATTGCTGCCGCCCTTTCCACCACTGTCCTGGCCTCCGCGGCCTCGGCCGAAGGGATTACCGGGTTCCGCATCGGCATTCTTGGCGGCGAGAACGCTCAGGATCGTCTGAACAACAACGAGTGCCTGCGCGAATACACCGAGGAAGCCCTGGGCGTGGAAACCAAGCTGTTCGCGCCGGCCGACTATAACGGCGTGATCCAGGGCCTGCTGGGCGGCACCATCGACATGGCCTGGCTCGGCGCCTCGGCCTATGCCAAGACCTACCTGAGCGACCCGGAGGCGGTGGAGCCGGTGCTGGTCAAGGTGAACACCGATGGCGGCTACGGCTATTACTCGGTCGGCTTTGCCCGCAAGGACAGCGGCATCACCTCGCTGGACGGCATGAAGGGCAAGACCTTCGGCTTTGGCGATCCGAACTCAACCTCGGGCTACCTGATCCCTTCGATCGAGATCCCGCAGGCGACCGGCGCCAGCATGCAGTCCGGCGACTACTTCGCAGACGTGAAGTTCACCGGCGGCCACGAGCAGACCATCGTTTCGGTTGCCAATGGCGACGTCGACGGCGGCGTGACCTGGGCCGACGGCCTCGGCGAGTGGGAAGACGGCTACCAGTCGGGCGCGCTGCGCCGCGCGGTGGATGCGGGCCTGGTCGATATGAACGACGTGGTCGAGATCTGGAAATCCAAGCCGATCCCGGAAGGCCCCGTGGTGCTGCGCAAGGCGCTGCCTGCAGATGTGAAAGCGAAGATGACCGAGCTGATGGACGGGCTGAGCGAGACCGACCGCGACTGTTTCTACGGCGTGGCCGCGGGCGAGGCCAAGAGCTTCGATCCGATCGATCACGCCGCCTATGAGGGGATCATCGAAGCGCGGAAATTGAAGTCCGAGTAATTTCAGCACCTCTCGCGGGGGAAGGCCTGGTCTGCCCCCGCAATTTCGAGACGGCCTCTCCGCCCCCGCGTGGCGGGGCGGGGGCGGCGGCGGCGCACCGGAACGATTGACGGGACCTATCTCATGGCAGACCTCACCGCGGCGGCGCCGTCAGGCGCGGAGATCCGCACGCAGTACATGGCGCTCAAGCGGCGCAAGCGGCTGTATGGCGGCGTTCTTCTCGCGCTATTCATCGCGCTGATGGCGGCGGGATTCCGCACCGCGGATGCCCGTAACGCGGGCTCCTTCGCGGATGGCATCACGCATGTTTTCGACTATCCGGCCGAAGTGCTGGCCGAGGCCTCGGAAAAGGCTGCCGAATTGCCCGGCCATCTGGTGCGGTTTTTCCCGGCGCTGGCGGAGACGCTGAACATCGCCGCCGCCTCCACCCTCACGGGCGCGGTTGCGGGCACGCTGGTGGCGCTTTTGTCGGGCCGCGGGCTGGCACCCTGGCCGCGGATGGTTCCGCTGTTCCGGCGGCTGATGGACATTGCCCGCGCGGTGCCGGAGATCGTTTTTGCGCTGGTGCTGATCTTCGTGCTCGGGGGCGGGCCGGTGGCGGCGATGACCGCCATTGCCATCCACACCGCCGGGGCACTGGGCAAACTGTTTTCCGAGGTGAACGAGAACGCCTGCCTGCAGCCGGTGGAAGGGCTCGCCTCCACCGGCGCGGCCTGGACGCAGCGGATGATGCTGGGGGTGATGCCGCAGGTGGCGCCGAACTACGTGAGCTACGCGCTTTTGCGCTTCGAGATCAACATCCGCGCCTCCGCCATCCTCGGCTTCGTCGGCGCGGGCGGCATCGGCTATGAGCTGAAGAACGCGATGTCCTGGGGGCAGGGGCGCTATGACGAGGCGGCGGCGATCTTCATCCTCCTGTTCCTCACCATTGTTGCCGCCGACCAGCTGTCCGGCCTGCTGCGCACCCGGCTGGGGCAGGGAGAGGCGCGATGACCATGATCGGGACCAACATGATCGACGCCAACTTGGGCAGCGGTGATCTGCGGCGGCAGATGGCGCGGCTGTTCCTGAAGAAGCGGCTGGTGAGCGCGGCACTGCCCGCGGCGGTGCTGGGCTACCTTGCCTATATCTTTTTTGCCTTCGGCGTGCCTGGGCTCCTGGCGCGGGCGGATATGGAGAACGCCCGCACCCTCATCAGCGACAGCTACAGCTACAAGACCCACGTGACGCGCGACAACCGCACCGGCGAGGTCACGGCGGCAGTGGAGGGCGAGCGCAAGGGGGCTTATCCCGCGGGCCAAGGGCCGGAGTGGGTCAGTTTCGGCGAGACCACGGTGATCGGCCTTGAAGGCGGCCATGTGGTGCGCTTCACGCCGGATGCGGTGGAGTACGATACTCCGGGCTACGGGACGGTCATTGCGCGGCCCAGCCGCAGCGCCGGGGTGCAGGCGGAGCTGCCGCCGGGCGCGGTGCCGGAGTGGATCAGCCAGTCGCGCAACCGCCTGATGGTGCGCACCGATGCGGGCCGCCTGACCGTGACCCGCAACCGGGCCGAGGTGTTCCGCTATTTCACCGGCTGGGAACTGTTCTTCTTCACGCTGGACAGCTCCTATCACGGGCTGGGCGCGGGCGAACTGCTGGCGCGCGCCTCGGCGGGCGAGGCGGGGGCGATCCTGAATGATTTCTGGACCAACAAGATGTGGCGGCATCAGGATGTCGCCTGGGCAATTGCCGAGACGCTGCTGATGGCCTTCCTCGGCACCATCGGCGCCGGGATGGTGGCGCTGCCGCTTGCCTTCCTTGGCGCCCGCAACTTCATGCCGCTGCGCGCCTTGCGCTTTGCCGCGCGGCGGCTGTTCGATCTGGTGCGCGGGGTGGACTCGCTGATCTGGACAGTGGTTCTGGCGCGCGCCTTCGGCCCCGGCCCGCTGACCGGCGCGCTGGCGATCCTGGTGACGGACACCGGGACCTTCGGCAAGATCTTCTCGGAGGCGCTGGAGAACAGCGACAGCAAGCAGATTGAAGGCGTGCAGTCGACCGGCGCCGGCGCGGTGCTGCGCGGCCGCTTCGGGGTGCTGCCCCAGGTGACGCCGGTGCTGTTGAGCCAGCTGCTCTACTTCCTGGAGTCGAACACCCGCTCCGCCACCATCATCGGCGCCATCACCGGCGGCGGTATCGGCCTGTTGCTGACCCAGGCGATCAGCACCCGCAAGGACTGGGAAGAGGTCGCCTATTACATCGTGCTGATCGTGCTGATGGTGATGGTGATGGACTGGCTGTCGGGCTGTCTGCGGCGGCGGCTGATCAAGGGCGAAACCAGGCGGCGCGCGCGCAAGGCGGGCAAGAGAGGTGAAGCCGCCCGATCCGCGCCTTTCCCGCTGCCCTGAGCTGCTCTGCGGGGATCATGGGGCCGTGCCCGATTGTCTTCCAGCGCGGATCAAGGCCGAAGGCCGCTGCGCATCGCCGGCGAGCGCCCGCGCGGCGGCGATGCGCGGCTTCCCGTCCTGGGCTTCGGCAGCCTTCTTCAAGTTGGATCAACAAATCTGCAAATACCACCACTCGAAAAGAACACGGCATGGCCCGCTTGACAGCAGAGGCGCCCTTCCTGCACCCCGATTGCCAGATCACCGTTAGCAGCTTCGGCGCTTTCGTGGAGATTGGCGCGGGCAGCCGGATCACGGGTACCGTCTTTGGCGGCTGCAGCTGCTGCGACCGGACCTGCGACATCGCCAATGCGGAGATCGGCACACTTGCCAGTATCGCCAGCTTCACCCCTACCGGCGCCACCGGTCATCCGATGGAGAAGGCCTCGCTGCACCATTTCCACTACCGCGCGGCGAAGTATAGGGACGATGCGGAGAACGGCGCCGGGTGCATGGCCTGCCGCGCCGGGCGCCGGGCCTATGCCGGCCATGTCACTTGGTTCGGGCATGCCGCGATTTTGAAGCCGGAGATGACCATCGGCCACGGCGCGGTGGTGGCGTCGGGAGCCATCGTGACCAAGGACGCGGCGCGCTATACCATCGCCGGCCGCAATACCGCCAAGGTGATCCGGCGCCGCTTCACCGAGGCGGTGGCGGAGCGGATGATGGAGCTGGCCTGGTGGGACTGGAGCCACGACCCCCTGCGCCGGGTGCTGCCGGACTTCCGGCAATTGCGGGCCGGGGGATGCTTGGAAAAATACGCCTGACCGGCGGGCGGGTGGCTCCCGCCTGTTCCCGAGCATTCGAGGAAAGCACGTCTCAGTTGGGCGGGGCGCCGCTGCGCGGCGCGAAGAAGGTCTGCCGGGAAGCGCTTGACGGGCAAGTCTGCCCTTCAAGCGCGCCGTCCATTGTGTGGTCTGCCAGCCCCGCCTCAAGGGTGAACGGTGCTGCGCACCGCCGCCGCTGCGCGGCCCTTGGCCCGGGACTGGCAGGGGGCAGGCCGCGCCTTCGGTGACCAGCTTCGCGGCAATTTCGGGGAACGCCCTGGTCTGGGCGCTTTCGGGCTGGGCGGCCACGATGGGTATGCCTTTGCCGCCCGCCAGGTGCCGGTCCAGATGCAGCGGCACCCCCTGCGTCTGCGCCTCCTGCGCCGCGCCGCCGTGGTCGAAGACGGTGCTCCTCGTGGCGGCAGTTGAATCAGATGTGGGCCGACATGCCCTTTACCATGCCCCGCACCGGCACGTGCATCTTGCGGAACATGTCGATGCCCTTGCGGGCGTCGATCAGCGCCACCTCCTGCGGGGTGGAGGCCACGATGGCGCGGTGCACTTTCGCCATCTGCGCCTGCGTCATCTGCCCGTCGCCGTTGCCGGGCGGCAGGCCGGCAATCAGCACGTCGGGATTGCCCCATCGCACCTGCACCAGCATCTGCTGCAGCGCCCCCCTCAGCCTCGGCCCGCGCCCGATCACCTGCTGGTTCTCGCCGGTCATCAGCCCCATGGACATCAGCGTGACGCCGTGGTTGCGCAGGCGCAGGATGGTCTTGCCGCCGGGACTGGCCGGACGGCCGGAGACGCCAAGCCTGCGCGGCTGCGGAGGGAGGTAGACATCGGCGTCCAGCGGACTTGCCTTGCGGCCCTGCAGCACCAGCGCGCAGGCCAGGTTGGCCGAGACGGTGGACTTGCCGGCGCCGCCTTTTCCCGAGGCAGGGGCCACCAGGCGCGCGGCGCCGGGGATTTTCTGCCGGCCGTGCCGCGCCGCGAGGCGCGGCACGGCCCCACGGGAGGAGGGCCCGCAGGGGCCGGACGACGGGCGGGAGCGCGCCCGCCCTTTCGTGCTCGCTCCGCCGCGCGGCGGCCGCCGTCTGTGTTCAGCCGCCCTTCAGGACTTCGCCGATGCGGCGGCCGGTATCGACCATGCGGTTGGAGAATCCCCATTCGTTGTCATACCAGCTGACCACCCGCACCAGACCTTCGGAAGTGACGGCTGTCTGCGGCGCGGCAAAGCAGCTGGAGTGGGGATCGTGGTTGA
This sequence comes from Cribrihabitans pelagius, assembly GCF_048820915.1. Taxonomy (NCBI): domain Bacteria; kingdom Pseudomonadati; phylum Pseudomonadota; class Alphaproteobacteria; order Rhodobacterales; family Paracoccaceae; genus Cribrihabitans; species Cribrihabitans pelagius. The sequence goes on from NZ_JBMERR010000012.1 coordinate 129,167, forward strand.
AATCCACCGACACCAGCGGCTCGGTCTCGTAAGACAGAATGCCCTTCAGCGGACCTTCGGCCGCCGCCTGCATGGCCGCGTTCACCTCTTCCACCGTGGCCGGGCGCTCGGGCAGGAAGGTGAGGTCCACCATCGAGACATTGGCGGTAGGCACACGGATTGCCGAGCCCTCCAGACGGCCTTCCAGATGCGGCAGCACTTCGGAGATGGCGCGTGCAGCGCCAGTGGAGGTCGGGATCATCGACAACGCCGCAGCGCGGGCGCGGTAGAGGTCCGAGTGGCTGGCGTCATGGGTCGGCTGGTCGCCGGTATAGGCGTGGATCGTGGTCATGTACCCGGTCTTGATGCCGAAGGTCTCGTCCAGCACCTTGGCCACCGGCGCCAGGCAGTTGGTGGTGCAGGAGGCGTTGGAGATCACCACGTCCTCTGGCGTCAGGTCCATGTGGTTGACGCCATAGACCACGGTGCGGTCTGCCTCCTTGCCCGGGGCGGAGATCAGCACCCGCTTGGAGCCGTTCTTCAGGTGCCGGGCGGCGGCGTCCCGGCTGACGAAGATGCCGGTGCATTCGAAGGCGACGTCAACGTCCTGCCAAGGCAGGTCCTCGGGGTTGCGCTCGGCGGTGAGGCGGATGTCGTGGCGGCCCGCCTTGAGGCGGCCGTCAGCGATGCTGGCGGGCACCGTCAGGCGGCCGTGGACGCTGTCGTATTTCAACAGGTGCAGCAGGGTCTCGGCCGGGGCCAGGTCGTTGATGGCCACCACCTGGACATCCTCGGCGCCGCTTTCCAGCAGCGCCCGCAGCACGCCGCGGCCGATGCGTCCGAATCCGTTGATCGCAATTTTCAGGGTCATCTGTGTTCTCCGGCTGCTGACACCGGGACGGGGGCTCCGGTATCGATAACGGTTTGGGGTGTTCAGGTATTGTTGTTAGCGGTATCGTTATCGGCACCGGAGGCAAAATGCAAGCCTGCGCCCGCCCGGCTGCCCGGCCGCAGCCTGCGGCCAAAGACCGCTGCCGCGGCGGCGGCGCTGCCGGGCGGCGGGCCTTGCGGGCGCGGTCAATGTGCAGGAGCATGAGGCATGACGAGGAAATTGCTGCTGAAAGACGTGGCCCGGCTGGCCGGGGTGAGTGAGATGACCGCATCCCGGGCGTTGCGCGGGGCGCCGGATGTGTCGGAAAAGACGCGCGCCCGCGTGGAGGAGGTGGCGCGCGCGCAGGGCTATGTGCCGAACCGCATTGCGGGCTCGCTCTCGTCGCAGTCAGTGAACCTCGTGGCGGTGGTGGTGCCCTCGCTCAACAGCTTTGTTTTTCCCGAAGTGCTGTCGGGGATCTCGGCCGTCTTGAAGGACAGCGGCCTGAAGCCGGTGGTGGGGATCTCGGGCTATGACCTCGAGGAAGAGGAAAGCGTGATCCGCGAAATGCTGAGCTGGCGGCCCTCCGGACTGGTCGTGGCGGGGATGGAACATACCGGGGCCACCCGGCGGATGCTGCAGCAGGCGGGCTGCCCGGTGGTCGAGGTGATGGACGTGGACGGCAGCCCGGTGCGCCATTGCGTCGGCATCTCCCACCTGCAGGCGGGGCGCGGGATGGCGGCGCAGATCCTGGCGCGCGGCCACCGCCGGATCGGCTTCATCGGCACCAAGATGCCGCAGGATTTCCGGGCGCGGAAGCGCTTTGACGGCTTCACCGACGAGCTTGCGGCCGCGGGCGTGACACTGGCGGACCGGGAGCATTACGCGGGCGAAAGCTCGATTGCGACGGGGCGCGCGCTCACTGCCCAGATGCTGGCGCGCAGCCCGGGGCTGGACTGCATCTATTACTCCAGCGACGTGATGAGCGTCGGCGGGCTGATGCATTGCCTGGCGGCCGGGTTGAAGGTGCCGCAGGACATCGCGCTGGCGGGTTTCAACAACCTGCAGATCCTGCAGGGCATGCCGCTGGCGCTGGCCACCACCGATTCCTGCCGCCGCCGGATCGGGGCGCGCGCGGCGGAAATCATCCTGCAATCGCGCAAGGCTGGCGGAGCGGCGGACCTGGTGTTTGAGTGCCTCAGTCCCGAGATCAGCCTGGGCGAGACGCTGTAGACCGGCGGCGCGCAACAAGGGCGGCGGCGCCTCGCCGCCTGCGGCCCGGGGGCGAGGAGGCGGCCTTGGCGCCGCCTTGGGAATCTGACAGGCTGACAGCAGAAGCGGCCGCAGGCGGCACGCCGCCGCGGGGCCGGGCGGGAACAACAGACAAATCAGCGGGCAGGGTACGGCATGGAAATCTCACGGCGTTACTTCGGAATTGGGCTTCTGGCATTCGGGCTTGCAGCATGCAGCCGCCCTGCGGTGCGGGGCAGGGGCGCCACGGAAACGGGCGGGTTGCCGTCCGATCTGCGCCCGGCGCCAAATGCGGGCTATGACGCTTGGGTTGCAAGCTTCCGCAGCCGGGCGCGGGCCAGCGGCATTTCCGACAGCACCCTGCGCGCGGCCTTCCGCGGTGCCGGATACCTGCCGGGTGTCATCACCCGAGACCGCAACCAGACCGAGTTCAAGCGCAGCCTGGAGGATTATCTCTCCATCGCGGTTTCGGACGAGCGGGTCGCCAAGGGCCGCGCCGCCTTTGCCCGCCACCGCAGCACATTGGCGGCGCTGGAGCGCGCCTATGGCGTCGATGCGGAGATCATCGCCGCGATCTGGGGGCTGGAGAGCTATTATGGCGAGCGCCGCGGCGATGTGCCGGTGATTTCGGCCACCTCGACGCTGGCTTATGACGGCCGGCGCGGCGCATTTTTCGAGAAACAGCTGCTGGCGGCGTTGCGCATCTTGCAGAACGGCGACATCCCGCCCGCGCGGATGACCGGCAGCTGGGCGGGGGCGATGGGGCATACGCAGTTCATCCCGACTTCGTATCAGGCGTTTGCCGTCGATTTCACAGGCGACGGGCGGCGCGACATCTGGTCCGAGGATCCAAGCGACGCGCTGGCCTCCACCGCCGCCTACCTTTCGCGCAACGGCTGGAAGCGCGGGCTGAAATGGGGCGGCGAGATGGGGGCGGACGCGCCTGCGGGCCGGGTGATCCAGCCGCAGCCGGGCGGGCCGCGCTTTGCGGTGACGTCCAACTTCAATGCGATCAAGCGCTACAACAACTCCGATGCCTATGCGATCGGCGTGGGCCATCTGGCAGACCGGATTGCCGGGGGCGGCCCCCTGCGCGCCGGTTTCCCGCCGGATGCCAACGGGCTGACCAAGGCGGACCGGATCGCGCTTCAAAAGCGGCTCACCGCCCGCGGCTTCGACACCGGCGGCAGCGACGGGGTGATCGGCCCGAACAGCCAGGCCGCAATCCGCGCCTACCAGGTCAGCCGCGGCTGGCCCGCGACCGGCACGCCCTCGCAGGAGCTGCTGCGCAGCCTGCGTTGAGGGCGGCCTCACGGCCTTGTTCCGCGCTCGGGGTAAATAAGAACGGTCTAACGACTAACCAAAATGAAAGCGCTCCCCGCCAGGGCAGGGAGCGCTTGCGACTGAATATCTCAGTTCCTCAGAGCGCAGCATTGAACAGCGCCGTGAAGTTCTCCTTTGTCAGTTCGACCGGGTTGCCGCCGCAGGAAGGGTCGATCAGCGCGCCCTCGACCAGCTCGGGGATTGCTGCCTCGGTCACGCCCAGATCCGACAGGCGGCGCGGGATGCCAAGGCTGTCGTTGAATTTCTGCACGAAGGCGCGGAAGCCGTCGAAGCCGCCTTCGATGCCCAGATAAGCCGCCGCCTGGGTGAAGCGGTCGGCGATCACTGGCGCGTTGAAGTCCAGCACTGCCGGCATGCAGACCGCGTTGGTGGTGCCATGATGAGTGTTGAAATGCGCGCCGACCGGGTGGCTCATCGCGTGGATCGCCCCCAGGCCCTTCTGGAAGGCGGTGGCGCCCATCGCGGCGGCCGACATCATCTGCGCCCGCGCCTCGATGTCGCTGCCGTCTGCATAGGCGCGCGGCAGGTAATCCTTGACCAGGCGCATGCCTTCCAGCGCGATGCCTTGGGACATCGGGTGGTAATGGGGCGAGGAGTAGGCCTCGACACAATGGGCAAAGGCGTCCAGCCCGGTGCCGGCGGTGATGAACTTCGGCATCCCCACGGTCAGCTCGGGGTCGCAGATCACGACCGCGGGCAGCACCTTGGGGTGGAAAATGATCTTCTTCTGATGGGTAACGCTGTCGGTGATGACGCTGGCGCGGCCCACTTCCGAGCCGGTGCCTGCGGTGGTCGGCACCGCGATGATCGGCGCGATGGCGTCGGCGTCGGCGCGGGTCCACCAGTCGCTGATATCCTCGAAATCCCACACCGGCCGGGTCTGGCCCGCCATGAAGGCGACCATCTTGCCCAGATCCAGCCCGGAACCGCCGCCAAAGGCGATCACCCCGTCATGGCCGCCCGCCTTGTAGGCGGCAACACCGGCGTCGAGGTTCTTCTCGTTCGGGTTGGGGTCAACCTCGGAGAAGATGCCGCGCCCTAGGCCCGCCGCTTCCATGATGTCGAGGGTGCGTTGGGTGACGGGCAGGTTCGCCAGCCCCTTGTCGGTGACCAGCAGCGGCTTCCTGATGCCCGCCAGTTCGCAGGCTTGGGCAAGTTCCTTGATCCGGCCAGGGCCGAACTTGATCGCGGTCGGGTAAGACCAGTTTCCAATAAGAGACATAGGCGTGTTCCTGTGATGAAACCGGGGAGGGGGCGCTGCCCCCGCTTGCCTGCCGGCAAGCCCCCCGGAGTATTTTTGCCAAGGTGACGAGGCTCAGCCCGTGACCTTTTTCAGGTGGTAGGATTTCGGGCGGGTCAGGTTGTGGTAGCCGATCACCGACAGGCCGCCGCCGCGGCCGGTGTCCTTGCAGCCGGTCCAGCAGAGGCCGGGGTCGAGGTAGTCGGCCCGGTTCATGAAAACGGTTCCGGTTTCCAAGCGGTCGCCCACGGCTTGCGCCCGCTCCACATCGCGGGTCCAGAGCGAGGCGGTGAGGCCGAAGTCGCTGTCGTTCATGAGTTCAATGGCTTCTTCGTCGGAAGAGACCTTCATGATGCCCACGACGGGACCGAAGCTCTCCTCGCGCATCACCCGCATATCGTGGGTCACATTGGTGAGGATCTGCGGGGTGAGGTAAGCTGCGGCGTCATCTTCGGCAAAGGTTTCTATATGGGCAACGGCGCCCGCGGCGACGGCCTCGGCAATCTGGCCGCGCACCTCACTGGCAAAGCGCACGCTGGCCATCGGGCCGATGGTGGTCTCTGCATCCAAAGGGTTGCCGAGCTTGTAGCCCTTCACGATGGCAATCGCCTTCTCCAGGAAGGCGTCATATAGGCTTTCGTGCACGTAGATCCGCTCGATGCCGCAGCAGCACTGGCCGGAATTGAACATGGCGCCATCGATCAGGGTATCCACTGCCGCATCCAGATCCGCGTCCGCCATCACATAGCCCGGGTCCTTGCCGCCAAGCTCGGTGCCGACGCCGGTGAAGGTGCCAGCCGCGGCGCGCTCCATCGCCTTGCCGCCGCCGACCGAGCCGGTGAAGTTGACGAAGTTGAACGCCTTGCGGGCAATCAGCTCCGAGGTGGTGTCATGATCAAGGAAGAGGTTCTGGAACACATCCTCAGGCACGCCGGCGGAGTGGAAGGCCTGCGCCATGCGCTCGCCCGCCAGCAGGGTCTGGGTTGCATGTTTCAGCACCACGGTATTGCCGGCGATCAGCGCAGGCGCCACCGTGTTGATCGCGGTCATGTAAGGGTAGTTCCACGGCGCCACCACCAGCACCACGCCATGCGGCAGCCGCTTGATGTAGCGCTTGAAGGTGGCGTCTTCGCCAACCTCGATATCGGCCAGTGCCTCTTTGGCGATCTGCGCCATGTGGCTGGCACGTTCGTTGAAGCCGCCGAACTCACCGCCATAGCGCACCGGCCGGCCCATCATCTGCGCCAGCTCCGGCACGATTTCATCGTTCATTGCACCCACCGCGGCAACACCCGCCATCACCAGATCGATCCGCTCCTGCAGCGGCCGGGCGGCCCATGCGCCCTGTGCCGCGCGGGCGCGTCCAGCGGCCGCAAAAGCCTCGTCGCGCGACAGCACCGCGCGCTCCGCAAAAACCGATCCATCCACCGGCGAGATGCATTTCAATGTCTGGCCCATCGCCATCAACTCCGTTCACCAGGGCACGAGGCCCATGTCACTTTCTGTCCTTAAATACCCCGGGGGTCCGGGGGCTGGCCCCCGGCGCAGCCCGGATCACGCCCGCTCAAAGCCGCGCGCAATCTCGTAGTCCGTGACCACGCGGTCGAAATCCTCGATCTCCACCTCGGCGGCGCGCAGGTAGTGGTCCACCACCTCCTCGCCAAAGGCTTCGCGCAGCATCTGCGAGTCTTTCAGCGCCGCGCGGGCGTCGCGCAGGGTGCTCGGGATCATGCCGGTATCGCCCTGGTAGACATCGCCCTTGGCAGGCGCTTGCAGCTCCAGCCCTTCCTCGATTCCCGCAATGCCCGCCGCCAGCATCGCGGCCGAGGCGAGGTAGGGGTTCATGTCCGAGCCCGGCAGGCGGCATTCCACCCGGATCGCCTTGGTGCCGTCGCCGCAGAGCCTGAAGCCAGCGGTGCGGTTGTCGACCGACCAGATGATCCGGGTCGGCGCGAAGGTGCCCTTCACGAAGCGCTTGTAGCTGTTGATGTAGGACGCCATGAAATAGGTGTAGTCGGGGGCGTATTTCAAAAGCCCCGCCATGTAGCTTTTCATCAGCTCCGACATGCCCAGCTCGTCCGCCTCGTCAAAAAAGGCGGGCTGGCCGTCCTTCCACAGCGACTGGTGCACGTGGCTGGAGGAGCCGACCTTTGCGTGGCTCCACTTCGGTAGGAAGGAGACGGCGTGGCCCTGCTGGTGGGCGATCTCCTTCACCGCGTGTTTGGCGATAGTGTGGTGATCGGCGGTGCCAAGCGCATCCGAATACTTGATATTCAGCTCTTCCTGGCCGGTCTCAGCCTCACCCTTGGTGCATTCCACCGGGATGCCCGCTTCCCACAGGTGGTTGCGCACCGGGCGCAGCACGTGCTCTTCGCGGGTGGTCTGCAGAATGTTGTAATCCTCGTTGTAACCGGAGATCGGCGCGAGATCGCGGAAGCCCGACTTGCGGATCTCGTCGAAGCTTTTCTCGAACAGGAAGAACTCCAGCTCGGTTGCGGTCATCGCGTCAAAGCCCATCGCTTCGAGCCGCCGGATCTGCCGTTTCAGCATCCCGCGGGGGGAATGGGCGATCTCTTCATGGGTGTGATGATCGAGCACATCGCAAAGCACCATCACCGTCCCCTCCAGCCAGGGCACAGGGCGCAGGGTGGCGAGGTCGGGTTTCATCACGTAGTCGCCGTAGCCCCGTTCCCAGCTGGTGGCGGCAAAGCCTTCCGGAGTGGACATCTCCAGGTCGGTGGCAAGCAGGTAGTTGCAGCAGTGGGTCTCCTCCCAGGCGCTGCGGATGAAATGCTGGGCATGGAAGCGCTTGCCCATCAGGCGGCCCTGCATGTCCACCAGACAGGCCAGCACGGTGTCGACGCTGCCATCGGCAACCTGTTGTTTCAGCGTATCGAAGGAGAGCATGAGCGGCCCTTTGTCTGTTGCGGCCAAAACGCTTGAGAAAGCGTTTTGACAAATTCCTTTGGTAAGGAATTTGGCCCGCTGCGGCGCAGGCCAAATCCAAGATCGTCAGCCGTGCGCTTAGCCGTAGCGGTAGGGGCGGCCGGCTTTCTGCATGTCGGCGTTGTACTTCTTGAAGATCTCCACGACTTTCGCCTTGGTCTCGGATTCCGCGGCGATCTCGTCCCAGAACTTGACGGCGGCGTCTTCGACCTGCTGCCATTCATTGTCGGGAATGGTGGTCAGCTTCATCTTGTCGCCGTTCACACGCAAGCTGGCTTCGCCGCCCCAGTACCACCATTGGCGGTAGTAGTGAGACTGGTCGCAGCAAACGCGGAACAGGGTTTGCAGGTCTTCCGGCAGTTCTTCCCAGCGGCCCATGTTGGCAAAGAACGAGCCCGCCCAGGCGCCGGAGATGTTGTTGGTCAGGAAATAGTCGGTCACATCGGCCCAGCCGACGGTGTAATCCTCGGTGATGCCGGACCAGGCGATGCCGTCGAGTTCGCCGGTCTGCACCGCGACCTCGATGTCTTCCCAGGGCAAGGTGACCGGCACCACGCCAAACTGGCTGAGGAAGCGGCCCGCAGTGGGGAAGGTGAAGACGCGCTTGCCTTTCAGATCTTCCAGCGAGTTGATCGGGTCCTTGGTGGCGAAGTGGCAAGGGTCCCAGGCGCCGGCCGAGATGTGCTTGACGCCGACCTTGGAATATTCCGCGTCCCAGATCTCGTTCAGGCCGTACTGGTTGAACAGCACGGGCACGTCGAGCGAGTAGCGCGAGGCGAAGGGGAAGTAGCCGCCGAAGACGGTGACATCGGTGGGCGAGGCCATCGAGTCGTCATCGGACTGCACCGCGTCGATGGTGCCGCGCTGCATGGCGCGGAACAATTCGCCGGTGGGCACCAGCTGGTCGGCGTAGAACAGTTCGATCTGCATGCGGTCGCCGGCGATCTTGTTGAACATGTCGATGGCGGGTTTCACTACATGTTCGGCCAGGGCGGCGCCGGCATAGGTCTGCATGCGCCAGGTGATGGTGGATTGCGCCAGAGCCGGGGTGGCCAAGGGTGCGGCCATGGCGCCCGCGCCGGCCGACTGCAGGAACTTGCGTCTTGTTGTCATATTTCTCACTCCTTGTTGAACTATCCGGCCCCTAGGCAGGACTCTGCTTGGTTATTTTCCGTAGACGTATTCCGGCAGCCACAGGGCGATCTGCGGGAAGACCATGATCAGGGCGAGTGCCAGCACCATCACCGCGGCAAAGGGGATGATCGAGACATAGATGTCCTTCAGCCCGATCTCCGGCGGTGCCATGGCGCGCATCAGGAACAGGTTGTAGCCGAAGGGCGGCGTCATATAGGCGATCTGGGTGGTGATCGTATAAAGCACCCCGTACCAGATCAGATCGAATCCTAGCGCGCCGACCAGGGGCACATAAAGCGGCGCCACGATCACCAGCATCGCGGTGTCATCAAGGAATGTGCCCATGATGATGAAGCTCAGCTGCATCAAGATCAGGATCATCCAGGGGGAAAGGCCCAGCTGGGTGGTGAACAGATCCTCGATCGCCTTCACCGCGCCCAGCCCGTCGAACACCGCGCCAAAGCCCAAGGCTGCCAGGATGATCCACATGAACATGCAAGAGATGCCCAGCGTGGAGCGCACGGAGACTTCGAAAACCTCCTTGTTCATGCGGCCCTTCAGCACCGCGGCCAGGAAGGCGGTGATGGCGCCGATGGCAGAGCTTTCCACCAGAGAGGTCCAGCCGTTCACGAAGGGCACCATCATCGCCGCAAAGATCGCCAGCGGCAGCACGCCGGAGAACAGCAGCCGGTGCTTCTCCTTCATGTAGATATCTCTGTAGAACGCAGGGTTCCCGCGCATCACGAAGGAGAGCACGCCGAGGCCCAGGCCGAGGCCAAGCGCAGGCTGCGCATCGGTCGCGCCGGTCAGGATCAAGAGCGGCACCAGCACCAGCGTGGCCAGCGTTAGGTAGTTGAGGCGCAGCGGGTGGTCGGTGATCTGCTCGTATTCCGCCAGGTCCTCGGGGTGCATCGCGGGGCCCAGATGCGGCTGCATGCGGGCGCGGACATAGATGTAGATGATGAACATGGCGGCCATCAGCAGCCCCGGCACCACACCGGCCAGCCACAACTGCCCCACCGGCTGGCGCGCGATCATCGCATAGAGCACCAGCACCACCGAAGGCGGCACCAGGATGCCAAGCGAGGAGCCGGCCTGAATGGTGCCGGTCACCAGGATCTTGTCGTAACCGCGGCGCAACAGCTCGGGCAGCGCGATGGTGGCACCAATGGCCATGCCCGCCACCGACAGGCCGTTCATCGCCGAGATCAGCACCATCAGGCCGATGGTGCCGATGGCCAGCCCGCCCTTCACCGGCCCCATCCAGACGTGGAACATGCGGTAGAGGTCGTCGGCGATCTTGGACTCCGACAGCACGTAGCCCATGAAGATGAACATCGGCAGGGTCAGCAGCGGATACCATTTCATCAGCTTCATCGAGGCCGAGAACGGGATCTCCACCCCGCCGGTGCCCCAGAGGAACAGCCCCGCAACCGCGCCGACAAAGCCGATGGCGCCAAACACCCGCTGGCCGGTCATCAGCATCAGCATCATGCCGGCAAACATGACGATGGCGATCATTTCGTAAGGCATTAAATCTCGACTCCGCGCAGGCGTCCGATGTCCCGGAACAGTTCGGCAAGGCATTGCAGCAGCATCAGGAAGACGCCGAAACAGAGGATGGTTTTGACCGGCCACAGGAAAGGCCGCCAGGCGGTGGAGCTGCGCTCCAGATAGCCAAGCTCCTCACCGGCGGCGGCGAAGCCCTGGGTGACAAGCGTTTTAAAGAGGTCCCAGAAGAACTGCACCGGCTCCATTCCGAAGTAGCCCAGCGAATAGGCGGTAGAGCTCAGCGCGCCGTACATCAGGATGCCGAGGTAAGTGATCAGGAACAGCACCGTGAAGGCGTCGACCATGGCCTTGGTCTTCACCGACCAGGCGCCATAAAACAGGTCCATCCGCACGTTGGAGCCCATCTGGATAGAGTAGGGCCCGCCGAGGATGTAATAGGCGACCATCACGAACTGCGCGGTCTCCAGCGTCCAGAGCGAGGGGTTGAAGAAGGTCTTGGACACCGAAGACCATAGAAGCACCCCGATCAGGGCGAAGATCAGATACATGGCAAAGCGGCCGATCGCGCGGTTCATCGCGTCGATGGCGCGCACATAGGCGGTGATCACTCTAGGCATCGGGGCCTCCTTCGGCCGTGAGTGCGGCAAGCGCCGGGCGCAGCAGGGTCAGCATCTCCTCCGCCATCGCCTGCTCGTCCGCGTCTGAGCGCAGGAGGTCGTTGCGGATCTCGATCATCACGTTGGGCAACCCGCGCGAAAGCGCGTGTTCCTTCAGCGAATGGGTCACGCCGTCGCCGGGGCCGTAAGGCTGGTTACGCTCGATCCGGCGGTGCGGCAGGGCAGGGGCCCCGGCCAGCATCGTATCGGCCATGCGGCTGTCGCTGTCGTGCAGGATGCCGATTTCCACAGGCCGCGGCTTGCCATAATAGACCGGCGTGAAGCTGTGCATGGTGACAACCGCGGTTTTGAGCCCGGCCTTCTCGCGCGCCCCGATCACCCGGGTCACGGCGTCGCAGAAGGGGGTATAAACGCTGTCCTCCCGCTCCTGGCGCTGTTCGGGCGTGAGGTTCGCGTTGCCCGGCACCTCGATCAGCTCGGATTTTTCCGGCATCGCGGAAGCGGCTTCGGGCGGGCGGTTGCAGTCGAACACCAGCCGCGACACCCGGCTGGCGACCAGCGGCGCGTCGAGCGCGGCCGACAGGTGCATCGCGACGGCGCGCGCGCCCGGGTCCCAGGCCGCATGACTCTGCCGGTCTTCCCGCTTCAGCCCCAGTCCGTTGTAACGGGCGGGAATGTCGCTGGAGGCATGTTCGCACAACAAGAGCACGGCGCCGGTCCCGTTCGGGTTCACCACTTCCACTGCTTCCCCCAAAGCGTGAGAATCGCTCTCTCGCATATGCCGCCTCCCTGCGATTTGGAAAAATGTTTCCATGAAGAGATATTTGTGTCAATATATTTTCATGATCGGTTCCAGACAGGGATTCCTGAAACTTTCTCTTCAGGCTGGGTCCGGGTAGGAAAGTGTCTGTTCAAACGCAGGGAAGTGCCGTTGTCGAAACCGCCCGCCACAGTTCGCGAGTTGATCCGCGAGAATTATTCCTCGCTCACCCAGTCCGAGCGCAAATTCGCAAATTTGCTGCTGGAAAACTATCCCGCGGCGGGTCTGGCCTCGATCACCATCGTGGCCGCCAATGCCGAGGTTTCCACGCCAACGGTGGCCCGGATGGTGCAGAAACTGGGCTTCAAAGGGTATCCGCAGTTCCACCAGGCACTCTTGAAGGAGCTTGAGGCCAAGGTCTCCGGCCCCACCAAACGGCGCGACAACTGGGCATCAGAAGCGCCCGAAGGCCATTTGCTGAACAGATTTGCACAGGCCGTCACCGACAACCTGCAACAGACGTTTTCCAACATCGACTCGGCCCAGTTCGACGCCGCCGTCCGCCAGCTCGCCAACACCGAGGGGCGGCTCTACGTGGTCGGCGGGCGCATCACCCGGGCGCTGGCGGATTACGCTTTTACCCATTTCCAGGCGATCCGGCAGCGGGTCACCCATATGACCTCCTCCTCCGCCACCTGGCCGCATTACGTGCTCGACATGGTGGAGGGCGACACGCTGATGATGTTCGACGTGCGCCGCTACGAGACCAACCTGCAGCGGCTGGCCGAACTGGCCGCCGGGCGCGGTGTGCGCATCATCCTGATTACAGACCAATGGGCGAGCCCGATTGCCGGGGTGGCGGATCACACCTTCAATTGCTGGGTGGAGATCCCCTCGGCCTGGGATTCCAACATCTCCACCATGATGCTTCTGGAGGCGATGATCGCCGCCACCCAGGAAGAGAGCTGGGACAAGACCAAGGAACGTTATGACCGGCTGGACGAGCTGTTCGACATGACCCGGCTTTTCCGGAAGTTTTCCTGAAGCCTGAGGCGCCGGTAGATTGCCGCGCCCGCGGGGCCGGGCTATCGGAGAGGGGACGGGGGCCGCGGCGCCCCCGTATATAGGACAGCAGGAAAGAGGAGGGGCCCATGGCCAGCATTACACGCAGACAGAGCGGCGCACGGATGAGCCAGATCGTGACTCATGGCGAGACCGTCTACCTGGCGGGCCAGGTCGGCACCGCGGGTGCCAGCGTTGCGCAGCAGACGCAGGAGTGCCTCGACAAGGTCGACGCGCTGCTGGCCGAGGCAGGCAGCAGCCGCAACCACATGCTGCAGGTGGTGATCTGGCTCGCGGATATGGGCGATTTCGACGAGATGAACACGGTCTGGGATGCCTGGGTGCCGGAGGGCCACGCCCCGGCCCGCGCCTGCGGCGAAGCCAAGCTCGCCCGCCCCGACTTCCTGGTCGAGGTCATCGTGACCGCCGCGCTGGCCTGATCCCGGGTCTTCACGTGAACCCCCGCTCCGGAGCGTTCCGGGGCGGGGCTGCGCGGCGGCCGCTCTCAGTGGAGCGGCTGCCTATATAGAGAGAGGGCTGCGCCCGGCGGTCCCGCCTCAGGACGCGGACATGCGCGGGTCCTCCGCCAGCCCCTCGCCCCTCCACAAGACAAAGCACAGGATCGGCGCGTCCCCTGTCACCATCGCATGCGGCTGGTTCGCGGCGTGCAGTCTGGTGTCTCCCGGAGTGAGCACAAGCGGCGCCTCGCCCTCGGCCAGGAAAGTGGCTTGGCCCGAGAGCACACAGTAAAGCTCTTCCGGCCCGTGCTGGTGCCAGGGGTAGTCGAGCCCGCGGCCCCAGTAGCCCACGGTCATCCGGATCTGCTCCGAGTGGAAATGCCCGGTGGGGCCCGCCAGCTCGAACCAGCCGAAGCGCCGCAGGAAGTCCGCGCCGACCTCGGCCTCCGTATAGGTTAGGCGCCATTCGGCATGCGGCGCCAGGGCCGCAAGGGCCTCCTGCAATGCCCGCACCTCTGCTGCCGCCGGCCCTCCGGCCGCGGCCTGTCCCGGATCGCTTGCCAGCAGCGCGGCGCCGGGGACACTTGATCCGTGCCGCCCGGCCCAGGTGAGGTCTTCGGGCCAGGGCTGGAAAGCAGCCATTGCGGGGAGGGCCGCATGCAAGGCCCGCGCTGCCTCCAGCGCCCTGTCGAAGGCCAGCCGGGCGGAGGCTGCTTCCGGCGGGATGGCGAGCGGGATCGCGCCGGCCGGGAAACTGCCGGGAGCAATCCTGTCAGGGCGGGGCGCTGCGAAACTGTCCATCTTCGGTCTGTCCTTTTGCCTGGAGGGTAGGGGCGGTCTGATGATGAGAAACGCTAAGGCTGGATCCGGGCGGGCGTCGAACATGAAACGCGCAGGCCTGGAGTCGTTTTTGGGCCCGAATCCGGCGGGCGGCATGTCCGCCCGGCCTTCTTGGGGGCTTTGCCCCCGGCCCTTTGGGCCTCCCCCGGGGTATTTGGGGTCAGAAAGGCGGGCGGGCGGAATCGGGTTTGGCGGTTCACGGGCGGGTCCGGAGCGGGTCCGGGGTGAGTTTGTCGGTGAGACTGGCGGCGGGGCTGTGGGTAAGCGGCGCGAGTCTGTGGATAAGGCGGCGCGGCGGGGGAGGGGGGCTGGATTTTGGGGCTGCGGGCCGCAAAACCGGGTCAGGGGGGCTGACTTTTTTGCAGTGTAAGTCATTGATTTTACGGTGTTTGTCATCTTTCCATCTGAAAAAGGGCATTTTGGCTGATTTTTGGGTTGCGGGCCGGCGGTGCTCCCCTTAGAACCCCCTTCACCGGCGGCGCTGAGGCGCTGCTGAGACACACCGGACGGGACGCTGAGCCAGGGATGGCGATGCAGGATCGGATCGGGAAACGCGGCGGAGAGGCGCCGGGACGGGCCGGA
>NZ_JBMERR010000013.1:0-140623 GCF_048820915.1 Cribrihabitans pelagius
ACGTCCAGACCAACATAATGCAACATGGTCGTTCTCCTTCACGGCTGGTTTTGCTGAGGCCGATCTTATCGGACCTCGTTCGCCCTGGGAGAGCGGCCGCCGCAAACACACCATGTCAATCTCTGCGCCCCGCCTTAACGGCAATTATTCGGACGTCCTTGCCACCCGTTCTGTATAGGCCTGCCCCTCGTTGAGAACATTGAGCAATGGGCAGTCAGGGGTGTCGGTGCCGGTGCAGCATGCGATAGTTCCGGCGAGAACGGACTCGATCGCCTGAAGATCACGGATTTTTGCGCGGACGACATCGAGATGGTGGCGCCCCATCCGTTCCACCTCGGCGCAGGTATGGCTGCCGCGATCGACGAGGGACAGCAGGCCGCGGATCTCTTCCATGGTGAAGCCAAGATCCCGGGCACGCATCACGAAGTTGAGCCGTTCCACATGCGCCGAGCCGTAGCGGCGATGGCCCGACGCCGTGCGCGGCGGATCGGGCAGCAGGCCCACGTTCTCGTAGTAGCGGATCGTCTCGAGATTGCAGCCCGTCAGGCGCGCGAGATCCGAACGCTTCAGGCTGCTCGCGATGGCGTGATCATCGGACATAAGAAAACCCCTTGTTCCTGTAGCTGCTACAGACCCTATCTTGCCTGTCATCAAGCGACAACCACGGTGAAGCGATGAGCGAGATGATTGAGATGGAGCGACAGGCCAGAGACCGCCCGGACAGGTCAGGATGGGCTGCCACTGGTGCAGGAGTGCTCGGCGCACTGGCGATGACCTCCTGTTGTATCCTGCCACTTGTGCTTGTCAGCCTCGGCGTGACCGGCGTTATCATCGGCCAGCTCACGGCGCTTTACGCATACAAATGGGTGACTTTCTCCCTCGCGGCAGTGGCTCTGGGCTATGGCTTCTGGAAGGCCTATCGCCCGGTGCCCGCTGATTCCTGCGGCACCGGCGCCTGCGTCCGTCCGGTGGATCGGGGCGTGATGCGGGCGCTTCTCTGGAGCGCACTGGCCGTCGTGCTGCTGGCCCTGGTCTTTCCCTATGTCGCCCCGCGCATTCTGACCTTCTGATACGGAGACCCCGATGAAACGAACCCTTCTTGCCGCGACGCTCATGCTCGCTCCTGTGATGTCATTGGCCGGCGAGGCCGAGACCCGTCTGCATGTCACCGGCCTGACATGCCCCTCGTGCAGCTACATCGTCGCCACCGCGTTGAAGAAAGTGGCGACCGTCCAGATCGCCGAGTTCACCGAGGGCGACGCCGAGGATGGCACTTACCTGGTGCAATATGACGACGCCGTCACCGATCCCGAAGCTCTGCTCACGGCTGTGACTGGCTTCGGTTACGGTGCGTCTCTCGTCGCCGGGAACGGATCGTGACCCAGCCCGAGACACCCTCGGGCAAGAACGACCGCCTCCTGAAATACGGGCTGATCGGCACCGTCCTCGTGGCGCTGTGCTGCTTCACCCCGGTCCTGGTTGTCCTGTTCGGTGCAGTCGGGCTGTCGGCTTTGCTGGGCTGGCTTGATATCGTGCTCCTGCCGACGCTCGCGGTGTTCATCGGCATAACCATCTACGCGCTCTGGCGGCGCCAACGCATCAACTGAAGTGAGACTGACATGAATGATTGCTGCTTCCCCAAGGGCGGCGCCTATGACCTTGCCGTCATCGGCGCCGGCTCTGCCGGCTTCTCGGCCGCCATCACCGCCGCCGAAGCCGGAGCGCGGGTCGCCCTGATCGGCGACGGGACCATCGGCGGGACATGCGTCAACGTGGGCTGCGTGCCCTCCAAGGCGCTGATCCGCGCAGTCGAAGGCGTGCACCATGCCCGCGCCTCGAACCGGTTCGACGGCATTGAGGCCGAGGCCCGTGTCAACGAGTGGGCCGCGACTGTAGGGCAGAAGCAGGCGCTGGTGGAGGAGCTGCGCGCGGCGAAATACGCCGACGTGCTGCCCAGGCACGAGAACATCGACTACGTTGAGGGCCGCGCCCGGTTCGACGACGCGGGTCGGCTGACCCTGGTAGGCTCTGTTTTTCCGGCGGCGAAGATCGTCATCGCGACCGGCTCCCGACCGCATGTGCCGGCGATCCCGGGCATCGAGGCGGTCGACACCCTCGACAGCACCTTGGCACTGGAGATGACCGCGCTGCCCGCCTCCATGCTGGTCCTCGGCGCGGGGTATATCGGCGTGGAATTGGCGCAACTTTTTGCCCGTGCCGGTGTCGCAGTAACGCTGGTCAGCCGCCGCGGCGTGCTGCCCGAGGCCGAACCGGAAGTGTCCGAGGCGCTGGAGGGATACCTTTTCGAAGAAGGCATCCGACTGGCGCGGGTCACGGGCTACGAGAGCGTGGCACGCGACGGCGATGCCATGCGTCTGACCGTCGCGGACGGAGAAACCTTCGACGCCGATCGGCTGCTGCTGGCCACCGGGCGGCTTCCGAACAGCGACGGTCTGAACCTCGGCGCCGCGGGCATCGAAACCGATGCACATGGCGGGATCGTCGTCGACGCGCTGATGCGCACCGCCAACCCGAATGTCTGGGCCGCGGGCGACGTCACCGGGCGCGACCAGTTCGTCTACATGGCGGCCTACGGCGCCAAGATCGCCGCCCGGAACGCGGGGGCGGGCGAGGCGCGCAGCTACGACAACGCCACGATGCCCTGGGTGGTGTTCTCCGACCCGCAGGTGGCGGGCGTGGGGCTGAGCGAAGCACAGGCGCGGGCTGCCGGGCATGAGGTCGTGACCTCGGTCCTGCCGCTCGATGCCGTGCCGCGCGCCCTCGCCGCCCGCGACACGCGCGGGCTGATCAAGTTGGTGGCAGAGGCGGGCAGCAAGCGGCTACTGGGCGCGCAGATCCTCGCCCCCGAGGGCGCGGACAGCATCCAGACGGCGGCGATGGCGCTGAAGGCGGGGCTCACCTACGAAGAGCTGGGCGACACCATCATGCCCTATCTCACCACGGTCGAGGGGCTGAAGCTCGCTGCCCAGACCTTTGAGAAGGACGTGGCCGCGCTCAGCTGCTGCGCCGGGTGACCCCATGAGCGAGAGATCGAAGCGCGACCTCCTCGGCTCGTCCCTCAGCGCCATCCTTGCTTGGTGGCTCCCTATCGGCGCCATGGTCCTGGCGATCCCGCTGCCCGATGGTCCCAAGGCCGGGATTTGGCTGCTGGCGCTGGTATGGATGGGCGGGGCCTGCCTGCTCAACGCCCGGCGGTGCGGTCGGGTGCATTGCCGCTACACCGGGACCTATTTGCTGGCGATGACGCTTCCGGTGTTGGGTCACGGCACCGGGCTGATGCCGCTGGGCGGCAAGGGATGGCTCTGGCTCGGCCTCGCGATCGGCGGGGGCACTGCTGCGATCTGGGGGCTGAGCGAGCGCATCATGGGCAGATACCGCTGAAAGCAGGGAGCCTCTACCATCCGACAGGCAAAAAGCGAGGAGCAGACATGACAGAGACACTCGACCTGATCGTAATCGGTGCCGGCATGGCCGGGATTAACGCCGCGAAGAAGTGCGCACGCGCCGGCTGGTCCACAGCCATCGTCGACGAGCTGCCTTATGGCGGCACCTGCGCGCTCAGGGGCTGCGACCCGAAAAAGATGCTGCGCGCCGGTGCCGAGGCGGTCGACGCTGCCCAGCGGCTCGAAGGCAAGGGCGTCACGGGCGAGACCCGGATCGACTGGCCGGCGCTGATGAAGCACAAGGAAAGCATCACCGAGCCGGTGCCGGAGAGCATGGAAAGCGGGCTGAAGGAGGCCGGGGTGCGGACGCTGCACGGCCGTGCGCGCTTCACGGCCGAAGATCGGCTCGCGATCGACGGTCATGGCGAGATCGCCTTCCGCCACGCGTTGATCGCCACGGGGGCGAAGCCGCGGCCGCTGGAGTTCCCCGGCGCCGAGAAGTTGATCGACAGCACCGACTTCCTGAACCTCGCCGAGCTGCCCCGCCGGATCGTCTTCGTTGGCGGCGGCTACATCTCCTTCGAGTTCGCCCATATCGCGGCGCGGGCCGGGGCCCAGGTGACGATCCTCGACCGTGGCGCGCGGCAACTGAAAATGTTCGACCCCGATCTCGTCGACATGCTGATCGAGCGCAGCCGCGCCGCCGGGATCGAGATTGTGGCCGAGGCCGCGATCGAGCAGGTCGAGGATAAGGATGGTGCGCACCGCGTGATCTACCGAAGGGCGAACGAGAACCATGCCATCGAGGCCGACCTGGTCGTTCACGGCGCGGGCCGGGTGCCCGCCATCGACCACCTCGACCTCGCCGCCGCGGGCATCGAGACCGAGCACGGCGGCGTGAAGGTTACACCCTGGCTGCAATCGACGTCGAACCCGCGCGTCTTCGCGGCCGGCGACGCGGCCGCCTCGCGCGGCAAGCCGCTGACCCCGGTGGCGGTCTTCGAGGGCAAAATCGTCGCTTCGAACATGCTGAAGGACAAGCGCACCGAGCCCGACTACACCGGCGTGCCGAGCGTCGTCTTCACCATCCCTGAGCTGGCACGGGTTGGCCTCCTCGAGGAGGAGGCGCGAGAAAGGGGCGATGTCGATGTGAGATTCCCCGACACCTCGGGCTGGTTCTCGCAGAAGCGGCTGGGCGAAAGCCATGCGGGCGCGAAGATCATTACCGGTAAGGAAGGGCAGATCCTCGGTGCGCACATGTTCGGCCCGGACTACGCCGAGCTCATCAGTGTCTTCTCGCTGGCGATTAAGCTGGGGCTGACGGCAGCGCAGCTAAAGGCCATGCCCGCAGCTTACCCGACGGGCGCATCCGACATCGGGTCGATGTTCTGAAAGACCAGCGGCCCTTCGCTGCGCGATCCACCAATGTTGGCTAACGGCCGGAAGAGACAGAAGCCCGACGGCCAAAGGTCCGTCGCACCTGAACCCATCTCTTGCAAGTCACGATCAACCGGCAATAGCCTACGCGGCTGGTATCGGCTGCGAAGCGAGGACTTGCTCGACGAGTTCAAGGTTTTTCGCTCGACCATCTTGCAGGACCCCAAAACACTCGGTCAAATCAATGATCTTCATTAGCTGTTTCGGTGATAGTTCGATGCCAAGATAGACCGCGCCTTTACCGATGGCCCATGTCGAGTCGATGACACGTCCGGATGAGGGGCAGAGGTTCCAGGCGTGAGAGAACGGGAGCGCCCTCAGTTCGACGTCCCATCCATAGCCCTCACAGTAAGGAAACCCATGCGAAAGGCTCAGTTGCCAAGCATTTCGAAAACACTGTCTTTGGGGCCCTTTCTTTATGCCTGGCGGCAAAGCACTTCCCGTCCAGCGCCTGCCGTTCCTGCGAAGGTAGTCTGTGAGAGGCAGGGCTCCGTAGGGACCGGCTAAAGTCTGGTCGATCAGGTCGAGTTGCTGAACGGCGTTCATGTTGTGTCTCCTTTTTGGTGCTCAGGAGATTGGTCTTTGCCGTCGCAACGAAAAACCAAGATCGGAGCGAAGGTCTGCTCTCGCTCGAAAGGTGACCCTCGCACCCTGGGCGATCCTGTGCGCCACCGTTTAGCACTGCGGGATGAAGGCGACGGGTATCATGAAGTTCCGGAATGGGCCGACAGCGAACTCAGTTGACCGTCGCCGCTGTCTACGAGGACATTTCGCTCGACCGGGGAGTTAGAGGGCGCCCGCAGAGCGTGATGATTTGATGGGCGTCGCTACCCCCGCGAGCCCGTCGTGCAGCCTTTCAACGGCAACTTGGGCACCAGAGGACAATGTCGGCTGCACGGACTGGCTCATTCGGCTGGCAAGTATGGGTTTGGCAATACCGGTATGTAACGAGGCAATGCCGTGCACATACCAGTACTCGCAGTCGCGCAGGACGTTCTTCGGACGGCCCAAGATTTAGGGCCTGGTCCTGCCCCTGCGAAAGCATCCCCGCTTCTCGGGCTTATGGAAGGAATGCCCCGCGCGAGCGGGTGATCTGCTGCCCGCGGCAAGGGCAACTATGTCACGTGCGTCCGAATTGGCGGTCCAGATGTTCACGCTTAATCGGCGGCGGTTTAAACAGGCAACTGGTGGATCATGGCACGGGGGCGGCCATCCTCCGCCCAAAGGAACGCCAGCGTGATCGGCAGCCGGAAGCGGCGCGGGCCGGCTGCCCCGGGATTCAACCAGAGAATTGGGCCGGCCTCTTCAATGCTGGGCTTGTGCGAATGGCCCGAGATCACAACATTCCAGTCTGCGGCCTCCGGATCGGCCATTAGATCCTTGCGGTTATGGATCATGTAAATATGCAGCCCGTGGATCGTGAGGCTCGCCGTTCGGGGCAGGTCCTCAGCCCAGGGACTGCGGTCGATGTTGCCGCGTATTGCCGTCAAAGGCGCTATGCGCGCGAGAGCGTCGAGATGTTCTGGATCGCCGATGTCTCCTGCGTGCAGGATGCGGCCGACGCCTTGAAGAGCTTCCAGCGCTTCGGGTCGGAGAAGGCCGTGAGTATCGGAGATGACGCCGACAAGCTCCTCGCGAGTCGGCGGGCGAAGGGACTGCACAGGAGAAGCGTCGGTGGTCATCGAAGGAAATCCTGTATGTGTTTAGCGTCTCGGAGAGTGGCTCGGCGCGACAGTAGAATGCGGACGGCTCCATGAGACTGAGTAAGCGCTCATCCTGCTCTCTCACCCCCTCGTCGGGGAGTTGCTTGGTGGCTCGCGCTATTCAACATCGAGGTCGATATCCGAACTGATGCGGCCGCGGGCCTTCACGAAAGCATCCCTGAACGCATCTTCGCTATCGATCTGCTTGTCCGAGATGAGCAGCGCGAAGTGGCCACCACATGCATTCACGTAGCGCTCGATGGACCCGAGGCTTGGCACGGGCCCGGACAGGGATTCCAGCCGTGCAATCACCGATTGGGTCATACCCGCTGCCGCCGCAACTTCCTCCTGGGTTAGTCCTCGTGCATCGCGCAGAGCGCGCAGTTTTACGGCGATCCCACGCTTGCGGGCGTTCTTGGCTTGGTGCTCCGCGAGCTGCGGATGCGCGTGATGGAGCGCGCCTCGGAGGGATTTGTAACTCTTGGCCATGACCAGGATCTCCATCGTGGAGCCGTAGTATAGCACATTTGCTATGAATCTATCAGTCGCTTGTGATGTTCTTGATTTGCGCCCGGCCAGTCTGGCCAAGCCGAAGGCTCTAAAGGCGATGGGCGTGCACGCCATCCTGCACCGCGAATTAGGACTGCCGAGGACGCCTTCGACGCCGCACTCGACCTCGTCGACGGCCTTTGACGTCCAACGGAAAACGCCTTCTATGGACGGCGTGACGTGCCCCGAAAAAATATGCGCGCAGGCCGCGAAAAAAATCGCGCGCGGAACGCAGCTAAGTCCCTGATCCCCAGCGTGCCAGACGAAAAAATATCCGCACCCCTACATCGGGTGCAGGGGTCGCATATTTTTTCGCGCCGCGGCTGTTCTCTGCGTAGTCCCACTCCCAAATTTTCAAAGGGATAGGTAGGCTGCGCGCAGCAGAAACGAGTCCGGACTCGCTGAGCTATGTCTCTTGCAAGCGACAGGGCGAGAGCTTCGGCGCCAATGCCATTTGTCAACGCCGAGGCGCATTGCCCATCAATCGAACGCCGGTTGGTGCATGAGGCCGAGCCATCGCTTTGGGTGGCAGCAGCCAGTTCCGGGAGGCGGCGTGCTCGGCGTATCTGAGGCGTGGCCTTCATGATGTCTGGGGAGGCAACCGGGTCAGAGATCGCGCGGCAAGCCCTCGACGGGATCGGAAAGCTCTGCAAAATTGAACGGAAGATTACCGGCCAGCGCGCCGAACTGCGCAAGGCTGCGCGCCAACAGCACTCCGGGCCCATGGCCGCGGCCTTCAAGACGTGGGCTGAGGCCCGGCTGGCGCGCATTCCAGGAAAGGGCGATCTCGCCAAGGCCTTCCGCTATGGGCTGTCCCGCTGGCCCTCCTTCGTGCTCTTCCCGGAAAACGGGCGCATCGGTATTGAACACAACTCCGCCGAGCAGGCTTTCCGCCCGATTGGCATCGGGCGGAAAAACTGGCTTTTCGCCGCTTTCGACAGCGGTGGGGAAGCCCTCGCTCGAGCCATGATGCTTTGATGCTTTTCGAACCCGTGCTCTGCGCCCCAACCTTAGATCGTCAAAAGCTGGATTTTTCCGGGGGCAGAGCACTACGGATTGACACACTGGTGCACGTGTGCAGCATCGACCCAGGTTTATCAATAGGTCGCATTATGTCAGAAGTCATTGAACCGGAAGCCCCAATCAAGAAAAGTCAGAATCTTGAAGTAACTTTTTCGACGGCGGACAAGGTCAACTTCTCCTCTGCCCAGAACGGGGTTTCGATCCTTCGCAAGATTACACTGCATAATCCGACAGACGCTCCCCTGGAAGGCCTCGCCATTTCCATTGAGAGCAGCCCCTCCGTCATCAAACCGAAAACCTGGACGCTGGATCGGCTCGGCCCGGGCGAAGAGCGGAACCTGTCAGACCTCGAAACGCCCTTGAACGACACGCTTCTTTCCGGGCTGAACGAGGCGGAATTTGGCCAATTGACCTTGACGGTGTCCGCCAATGACACCGAATTGTTTCGCGAAGAGCGCCGGATCGAAATGCTGGCCCGCGATGAGTGGGGCGGCATCGGAGACATGGCGCATCTGCTGGCAGCATATGTCTCGCCCAACGATGCCGTGGTGGCCGCGATCCTGAAGGAAGCCGGCCGGTTGCTGGAGCGTGGCGGGCAAAGTGGCGCGATCGACGGCTACCAGTCTAAAGACCCGGGACGGGCGTGGATGCTGGCAGGAGCGATCTGGTCCGCGACAACTGCACTCGGGCTGACTTATGCTTATCCGCCAGCCTCTTTTGAGACCCGCGGACAGAAGGTGCGCAGCCCTGCGCGGATCAAGTCCGAAGGGCTGGCCACCTGCCTGGACAGCGCCTTGCTGCTGGCTGCCTGTTTCGAAGCTGCGGGGCTGAACCCGGTGGTATTGTTTTCCGAGGGACACGCCTGGACGGGTGTATGGCTCAGAGAGCGGGATTTCGGTCAGGTGACGGAACCTGACGTGATGACCGTGCGCAAGGCCATCGACGCCCGCGAGTTTGTCGCTATGGAAACCACACTTCTGACAAAGAGGCCGGCAATCGGGTTCGAACAGGCGGTCAGCGCGGGTCGAGATCTGACGGCGGAGCGCAATGAACACACGTTCCAGCTGGCTGTTGATATTCGCCGGGCCCGCGTGGCGCGTATTCGGCCTCTCGCCTCTCATAACACTGAGACAAGCCAGGATGCTGGGCAGATCGACGCCGCGCCGCCAGCCCTGCCGAAACCGCTGGCCTTCGATTTCCTGCCGGGCGATCTGGTGGATGAAGAGCCCAAAACGCCGCAGGATCGGATTTCCCGCTGGCAACGCAAGTTGCTCGACCTCTCCCTGCGCAATCGCCTGCTCAACTTCCGCGATACCAAGCAGACACTTCCGTTCATCTGCCCGGACGTGTCGAGCCTTGAAGACCAACTGGCCGACGGCAAGAAGTTCAAAGCCTTTGCACTCAAGGACGAAGACCCGGTTGGACAGCGTGACCTGCTCAACAAGGAAGAGCCGAAGCTGCTCGAAGAGGTCGCGCGCGATGCCTTCGCCAAGGGACAAGTGGCTGTTCCGCTGACGGGAAAGGATACGAACAACCGCCTGCTCGCTCTGTTTCGTAAGGCCAAGAGCGACATGCAGGAAGGCGGCACCAATACGCTGTTCCTCGCGGCAGGTTTCCTGCGCTGGAAGAAGACCGAGACTGATACGCGCAGCTACCGCGCACCTTTGCTGCTGATCCCCGTGAAGATTTCGCGCCGCTCGGCCCAATCCGACTTCATTATCGAGCATCACGAGGATGATGTCCGCCTGAACGCGACCCTGCTCGAATTTCTCAAGCGCGACTTCGACCTGCGTATCCCGGAACTTGAGGGTGAGTTGCCGCGTGATGACAGCGGCTACGACCTGCCGCTGATCTTCGAAATCATGCGGCGCAAAGTTCGCGACGTGGCCGGGTTCGAGGTGGTCGAAGAACTGGCCATGTCCACCTTCTCCTTTGCCAAGTTCCTGATGTGGAAAGACTTAGTCGACCGGACGGACAGCCTGCGCAACAATGCACTGGTACAGCACCTCGTCGACAATCCCACAGAGCCGTTCCTTGCCGAAGGCGCGGCCGCGCTTCCTTCTGCCGCGGATGTGGATCGACGGGTGGCGCCACGTGATCTCTTCACGCCATTGCCTGCGGATTCGTCGCAGTTGTCGGCAGTGCTTGCCGCACAGGAGGGGCATGACTTTGTCCTGATCGGCCCTCCTGGTACGGGCAAGAGCCAGACCATCGCCAACATCATTTCGCAGTGCCTTGCAGTGGGCAAGACAGTGCTTTTCGTTGCCGAGAAATCCGCCGCGCTGGACGTGGTTCATCGCCGTTTATCGGCGCACGGGCTGGGCGACGCAGTGCTGGAACTGCATTCCAACAAGGCGGACCGAAAGTCCGTGCTTGACCAACTCGGGCGCAGCTGGGACCGGCAGGGCGAGATGTCCGAGGCCGAATGGATACGAGTGACCGATGACCTCTCGGTCACGCGCACTCAGCTGAACGAATACGTGGCTGCCTTACACCGCAAGGGAACGCAGGGCTTCAGCGTCTACGACGCCGTGGGCTGCGCTGCTCGCGCCGAGGTGCCCTTTAGCCTGTCCTTCGACAACAAGGATGCCCACGATGCCGAGAGCTATGCGCATTTGAGCAACTTGGCCGAGGCGGTCGGGCGGTGCCATCAGATTGTCCAAGGCCGCCCCGGCCTGCCGCTTGTCGGAGCTGAAGAGTGGTCCTTTAGCTGGCAGGCGGAGCTGTTAAAGCGGGCCGAGAATCTGCGCACAGTCTCCCGTGACCTGGCTAAGGGCGCTGCCGCCCTGTCTGCGCTGTGCGGGTTGACCGATGATGTGCTGACCCGGGACCGGCTCGAAAAACTGGTGGCGCTCGCCGGATGGCCGGCCAATGGGTCCGATGTCAGCTGGGGCCTGGATGCGGACCTATCGAAAGCGGAGCAGGAGAGCGAACGACTTGGCCCACTGCTAAACGCGTATCGGGACGCTGCCGGGGCGCTGTCAGCAAGCTATCCTCTGGATCGGCTGGGTGCGATGCCGCTCGACCAGATGGACGCCGACTGGCGGCGGGCCCAGACAAAGTCCTGGCCATTCTCGATCTTCGCCAAATCCGCCGTGCGGAAGCTTCTCCAGACCTATGCCACGGACGGCAAGGCCGATCCGGCAACGGACATTGCCGGTCTCGATGCCTTGCAGCGGATCAACGACGACATCGACACCATCGCATTGTCCGGTTGTCCCGCTTTCGACAAGGCTGCGACGGACGCTGCCCGATTGACGCAGTTCATTGCCGAAGCGCGGCAATTCCGAGCGGTCACCGAGCCGCTGGCACAACAGGTTTCGGATCGCTCGCGATGGACGGAGGCCAAAGCCGCACTGGCCCGCCGCGAGGCTGGCGACCTGCGAGCAGCACTCGATCGTTTCCGCGTGCTTTATCAAAGCTGGGCAACGCAGGCGGATGCGTTCCGGGACACCGCAGGAACCGACCCGACACAGCATTCCCTCGATGAACTCGCCCAGCTCCTTGATCAGACGCTGGAAAACCGCGAAGCGTTGGAGGATTGGACGCGCTGGATGAATGTGCGCAATCAAGCCTGCGCGGCGGGTTTGACCTCCCTCGTCGAAGCTGTCGAAGCCCGAACTCTGGCTGGCCCGGCGGAAGAAGCGTTCACCACGGCCTACGCTCAGTGGTGGCTGCCGCAAGCCATGGACGCAGAACCCGTGCTGCGGGGCTTTTCCCATTGGTCACACGAGGACGCGATCACCAAGTTCCGCGCCCTCGATGATCGCGCTACCGAGATGGCGGCAGAGCAAGTCCTTCACCGCATCCGGCACGGACTGCCAGCCCGCGATGGCGTGGCCCGCAAATCCGAGTTGGGAACCCTGCGCTACCAGCTCGGCCTGCAACGTCCCAGCATGCCGATCCGAACGCTGATCTCAGAGATGCCGGCTACCTTCACCAAACTCGCACCGTGCGTGTTGATGTCGCCTCTGTCTGTCGCGCAATACCTGCCAGCCGGGCAAGCCGCCTTTGACGTGGTAATCTTCGACGAAGCTTCTCAGATCACGACCTGGGACGCGATCGGAGCCATTGCGCGGGGACGGCAGGCCATCATCGTCGGCGATCCCAAGCAGCTGCCCCCGACCAACTTCTTTGGCCGCACCGAGGGCACCGACGAGGACCTGCCGGAAAGCGAAAAAGACCTTGCCTCGATCCTTGACGAGGTGGCCGCCGCTGGCATCCCGACCCAGCAACTCGACTGGCACTACCGCAGCCGGGATGAATCCCTCATCGCATTCTCCAACTGGCATTACTATGGCGGAAGACTGGTGACTTTCCCGTCTCCAACTACGGAATCTCAGGCGGTGCAGTTGCACCAGATCAATGGCACCTACGCCCGTGGTATGGGCCGCACCAACGAGGACGAAGCCCGCGCTATCACACGTGTGGTCGTGCGACGCCTGACGGAATGGCTCGCCTTGCCCGAAGAAGCGCGCCTCACGCTCGGCGTCATCACTTTTAACGGTGAGCAACAAGGGCTGATCCTCGACCTGCTTGACGAAGAACGCCGCAAGAACCCCGATCTGGAATGGTTCTTCGAAGATGATCGCGAAGAACCCGTCATCGTTAAGAATCTGGAAAACATCCAAGGGGATGAACGCGATGTCATGCTGTTCTCGATCACCTTCGGCCCGGATCACGCGGGCAAGCTGTCCATGGCATTTGGTGCGCTCAACGGCGATGGCGGCGAAAAGCGGCTGAACGTGGCGATCACCCGCGCCCGGCAGGAGTTGCACATCTTCGCCTCGATCCGCGCGGATCAGATCGATTTGACCCGCACGAAGGCGCTTGGCGTCAAACACCTCAAGGGCTTCCTCGACTTCGCGGCGCGCGGGCCGGTTGCACTGCCCTCGCAAGACGACGGCTCACTCGGCCCAGTGGAGAATGCCTTTGAGGCGGCGATCAAGGCGGCCATCGAGGCGAAGGGGTGGGAGCTGCGACCGCAAATCGGCGTCTCCGGCTTCCGCATCGACTTGGGCGTCGTGCATCCGGA
This sequence comes from Cribrihabitans pelagius, assembly GCF_048820915.1. Lineage (NCBI taxonomy): Bacteria > Pseudomonadati > Pseudomonadota > Alphaproteobacteria > Rhodobacterales > Paracoccaceae > Cribrihabitans > Cribrihabitans pelagius. Next base: position 13,152 of record NZ_JBMERR010000013.1, read on the forward strand.
TCATGCGGGCGTCTACCTTGCAGGGATCGAATGCGACGGGGCGACTTATCACGGCTCTGCCACGGCACGAGACCGGGACAAGGTCCGGCAAGCCGTTCTGGAAAACCTCGGCTGGAAGATCTTGCGCATCTGGTCGACCGATTGGTTCAAGAACCCGAAAGCCGTCGTGGAGCGCATCCACGAGGCGCTGACTGAGCATCTGGAGGCAGATAGGGAAAGGCGTGCGGAAGAGGACGCCGCTCGAATTTCATCGTCAGAAGAGGTTTTGCCAGCCAATGATTTCCAATCTGACGAACGGGGTGTTGCAGCCGGTCAGGCAACGGCTCCGGCGGAAATGGAGCCGCTGCCTGACCCAGGCCTGCGTGCGCCCGAATACCGCGAGGAGCCTCTTGTTGCAGGTGTGATAGCACCGGAACATAATGCACTAGACGCAGCCGCCGCCGCACAATCGGACGGCCTTACCCCCGACCCGGAGCAATTCTACGAATCCGCCTACATCCCGCGCCTTGAGCGTTTGATAGAGGGCATCGTCAGAACCGAAGGGCCGCTTCCTGTGACGCTCCTTTCGCGGCGTGTCGCTCAACAACACGGGTGGCAACGCACTGGCCGACGTATCGTTGATCAGGTGCGCGCGGCTTTGGCGCGCATCGATATCCACAATGAGGATGGCGTCGATTTCGCCTGGAGCAAGGGCAGCTGCTCAAACCGTGTGCCGTTCCAGACTGAACTGAGGCGCAGCATCCGCGACATCTCACGCGCCGAAATCGTCTGGCTATACGACGATAATGCCGAGGCGCTTGATGAGAGCGACGATCCGGCTCGCGAGCTATCACGCCTGGCAGGAATCAATCGCTTAACGGCTGACAGCCGAAGCTATCTTGAAACCTGTATCGAATGGCGAAGAGAAACTGCCTCGATGCCGGGCGCTGACGCTCCATAGGCAAATCGACATTCCGATCCATAATTCGCCGGAGCGGGAGTATTCGAGAGCTACGGTAAATTTTACACTGATGTCAGGCGCGATACCCGCTTGTCCTCATTTTGCCTGGTCTTGTGTAGGGCCGTTGGTTCAACGGCTGAACGTTCAGCTGGAAGGCGATGGTGGTAGGGTAGCCGTTTGCTCAGGATCGTCCGAAATCCATTCGGTATTAGTTGTTGCCCCTTTCGGCCCATTACAGACATTCACTGCACACTGAGCCGACGGCTGCTTTGGCGGAGCCTGGGACTTCGAGGAAAAACCTTACTGGCCTGAGTTTCTTTTCTTCCAAAGTGCGACACGCTGCTCATCACGTTTTTCGTATTCAGCAATAGCCTCGCCGATCTTACGATCCACCAGATCCTCACGATCTGCTCCAAGATCGGTCAGACCGAACAGCACTATTAGCGTAAGACATGCCAGAAAAACCATTACCGCCAAGGTTCGCGCAGGGGGCATAGGGGCGGAGGCGCTTGTCTCATAGCCGCGCAAGATCTACCGGGCCCGATAGGCCACGTCTTGCGGACGTGGACAGGTGACCACTCAGGGTGGTGAATGCTTGATGCACAGACCGTGGGGCGCCGGCATCCGGCGTAGCTCATCGCGAAGTTCCTCGACGAGTGCCACGTCGACATCCGCATGAAATTCGTCGTTGCTGGCCATCGCGTCGCAGTTTGGTTGGGTCCGCAGGAATCGCATTCCACGAAACGCCGCGGCAGAGCCCGGGAAGCGGCTCGTTCTGGTTTGATGAAGCATCATGCACTCAATCGGCGAAATAAATAGTGCCCAGAACGCTGCTAGCTCTTTTCCCTGTCGTTCGCGGTACGAAAATACACGCTCCACTGCATCGGTCCCGCCACTGTGGATCCGATGACGGCGCGCAAGAGGGCTTGCGCACCGCTTTTGCATCTGCGCTGGAGCTCAACATTCCAAACCGGAATGGACGCAGAACGCTTCCGCATTGGCTTAAAGTGCCGGGATAGGGGATAAAGGCGTTTGGAAACAACGTCGAGGAGGCCCCATGGACCGCGCCCAGATCGTGCATCAGAACTTCCTGGACCGGGTGACAAGCCAGGCCCTCCCCGGCGGCCGCGCGCCCGCGGGGCCGCTGGAGGCGCCGGTTGCGGCGGCGGTCTACCGCGCGCAGGTGCTGAGCCGGGCGCTGGATCTGACCAGCCGGGCGATGCAGAAGGCCGGCGAGGGGTTCTATACTATCGGCTCCTCCGGGCATGAGGGGATGGCAGCGGTGGCCCGCGCGCTGCGGCCGGACGACATGGCCTTCCTGCACTACCGCGATGCCGCGTTCCAGATCGCCCGTGCCGATCAGGTGCCGGGCCAGCGTATCGCCTGGGACATGCTGTTGTCCTTTGCCTGTTCCAGTGAGGACCCGACCTCCGGCGGGCGGCACAAGGTTCTGGGCTCGAAGGCGCTGATGATCCCGCCGCAGACCTCCACCATCGCCTCGCATCTGCCGAAGGCCGTCGGGGCGGCCTATTCCATCGGTGCGGCCCGGCGGAACAAGCCGGAGCATCAGCTGCTGCCGGACGATGCCATCGTGATGTGCTCCTTCGGGGATGCCTCCGCCAACCATTCCACCGCGCAGGGCGCGATCAACACGGCGGGCTGGACCTCGGTGCAGTCGACGCCGCTGCCCCTGCTTTTTGTCTGCGAGGACAATGGCATCGGCATCTCGGTCAAGACGCCGAAGGGCTGGATCGAGGCCTCGATGGCGCAGCGGCCGGGGATCAGGTACTTCAAGGCGGACGGACTCGACATCTACGACAGCTTCCGGGTGGCGCAAGAGGCCGCGGACTATGTGCGCCGCTGCCGCAAGCCCGCCTTCCTGCACCTGCGCACGGTGCGGCTTTACGGGCACGCAGGCGCCGATGTGCCTACCACCTACATGAGCAAATCCGAGGTGGAGGCGGATGAGGCCAACGATCCGCTGCTGCACTCTGTGCGGCTGCTGCGCGACGCCGGGGTGATGGCGCCGGAGGCCGCGCTGAAGATCTACGAGGACACCCGCGCCCGCGTGGAGCGCATCCGAGCCGAGGCGGTGAAGCGCCCGCATCTGAAGACGGCTCAGGACGTCGCCGCCAGTCTGGTCCCCCCGAAACGCGCCTGCGCCCCCACCAACGGCCCCGGTGCGGCGGCGCGGGCAGCGGCGTTCGGAAGCGACCTGCGCGCGATGGCGGAGCCGCAGCCGATGTCGCGGCTGATCAACTGGGCGCTCACCGACCTGATGCTGGAACATGGCGAGATCGTGCTGATGGGCGAGGACGTGGGCCGCAAGGGCGGGGTCTATGGCGTTTCCCAGAAACTTCAGCAGCGGTTCGGGCCGGACCGGGTGATCGACACGCTGCTGGACGAGCAGTCGATCCTGGGGCTGGCGATCGGAATGGGGCACAACGGCTTTGTGCCGATCCCGGAGATCCAGTTCCTCGCCTATCTGCACAACGCCGAAGACCAGCTGCGCGGCGAGGCGGCGACTTTGCCGTTTTTCTCGGACGGGCAGTTCACCAACCCGATGGTGGTGCGGATTGCCGGGCTTGGCTACCAGAAGGGCTTTGGCGGGCATTTCCACAACGACAACTCGCTGGCGGTGCTGCGTGACATTCCCGGGCTGGTGGTGGCCTGCCCTTCGGACGGAGCGGAGGCCGCGATGATGCTGCGCGAATGCGTGCGGCTGGCGCGGGAGGAGCAGCGGGTCGTGGTCTTTGTCGAGCCCATCGCGCTCTACCCGATGCGCGATTTGAACGGTGAGAAGGACGGCGGCTGGATGCAGCCCTATCCGTCGCCGGACCGGCGCATTGGCCTCGGTGAGGTCGGCGTGCACGGCGAGGGCAGTGATCTGGCCATCGTCACCTATGGCAACGGGCGGTATCTCTCCACTCAGGCGCAGGCGGAGCTGGCGGATCAAGGCGTGCAGGCGCGGGTGATCGACCTGCGCTGGCTGGCGCCGCTGCCGCAAGAGGCGCTGCTGGAGGCGGTGAAGGGCTGCGGGCATGTGCTGATCGTCGATGAATGCCGCGTGACCGGCAGCCAGTCGGAGGCGCTGATGGCGCTCTTTGCCGAGCGCAGCGATATCCCCGCCGCCCGTATCGCTGCTGGCGATTGCTTCATCGCAACCGGCCCGGCCTATGCAGCCTCCCTGCCGTCGAAAGAGAGCATCGTGGAGGCCGCGCAGGCCCTGACGGGAGGCAAGGCATGACTCGCACCGCCGTTCTGATCTGCCCCGGCCGGGGCACCTACAACAAGCCCGAGCTCGGGTATCTGTACCGCAACCATGCGGATAAGGCTGCGCTGCTGGAAGGCTTCGATGCGCAGCGCCGCGCCGCCGGGCAGGAAGAGGTGACGGCGCTGGACGGGGCCGGGCGGTTCTCGGTTGCGAAATATTCCCGAGGGGATATCGCCTCGCCGCTTATTTACGCCTGCGCGATGGCGGATGCTCAATCGCTGGCGAAAGATATCGAGGTGGTGGCAGTCACCGGAAACTCGATGGGCTGGTATATCGCGCTGGCGGCGGCGGGGGCGCTGAGCGCCAAGGATGGACTCGAGGTGGTGAACACTATGGGCACGCTGATGCAGGAGCGGCTTATCGGCGGCCAGCTGGTCTATCCTTTCATGGGGCCGGACTGGCAGGACGATCCAGCGCGCAGGGCGGAGCTGCTGGCGCTGGCGGCGGAGATCGGCGCGCGCGAGGGACATGAGCTTGCGCTGTCGATCAGCCTGGGCGGCCTGCTGGTGCTCGGCGGCAACGAAGCCGGGCTCGCCGCCTTCGAGGCCGCGGTGCCGGTGCTGGAGCAGCGGTTCCCGTTGCGGCTTGGCAACCACGCCGCATTTCACACCGCACTGCAAGCACCGGTGGCCGAGGCGGGCCGCAAGCGGCTGGGGCCTGAGATGTTCCGCCAGCCAAAGCTGCCGCTGATCGACGGGCGCGGGCAGACTTGGTGGCCGGGCGCCACGGACCGTGAGGCGCTCTGGGACTACACCCTGGGGCACCAGGTGGTGGCGCCCTACGATTTCACCCGCGCGGTGCAGAACGCGGCTTTTGAGTTCGCGCCGGACCTGTTCATCGTGACCGGCCCCAGCACCACGCTGGGCGGTGCTGTGGCGCAATCGCTGGTTCAGGCGCGCTGGCAGGGGCTGGCGGGCAAGGCGGATTTCAAAGCACGGCAGGCGGAAGACCCCTTGCTGATCGCCATGGGCGATCCGGAACAACGCGCCCGCGTCACGGGCTGAACCTGTTTCCCGTGAAACTGCCGGTGGCTCTGTGGAGGGGCGGGCTCCCGCGCCTGTTGCCCGCATCCAGGATGCGGGCAAATCAGCCTTGGGCGTGGCACGGCCCCCTGGGCCGTGCGGGCGCACTCCGGCAAGCCTGAGCCGCGCCTATTCCGCGGCGGCCAGCGGCTGCGGCGCGGCAGCGATGGCGTAGCAGACCACCGGCTGCGAGACGTTGTGCAGCCGCACCTCGCCCAGCGGCTCGCCGTCGGGCAGGCTGCCAAGCGCGTCCTGGCTGACGACGATGGGCCGGTCCGCCGATTTCCCGTAGTCACCCAGCCGTGCGGCGACATTGGCGGCCTGGCCGATCACCGTGAAATCCAGCCGCTCGCGCGAGCCGACGTTGCCATAAGTCACCCGGCCGTAGGCGATGCCGATGGCGCATTCGCAGCGGTGCCCGCCTCCCTTCGCCCCTGCTTCCGCCTCTTCCTCCTGCGCCAGCTCCTCCAGCCGGTTGACGATGGCGCGGGCGCTGGCCACCGCCTGGGCGCGGGCCTGGTCCGGATCGCTGCCCGCCGGGAACACCGCCAGCACAGCGTCGCCGATGAACTTCAGCACCTCGCCGCCGTGTTCGTGCACCAGAGTGGAAGCGGTCTCGAAGAACTGGTTCAGGAGCGCGATATAGTCCCGCCGCCCCAGCTCCTCCTCCAGCCGGGTCGAGCCGCGCAGGTCGCAGAACATTATCGCGGCGTCGATCTCGTCGCCGTCGCCGCGGCGGATCTCGCCGCCCAGCACCCGCGCGCCGGTGCGTTTGCCCACGTAGGTCTCCAGCAGCGACTGGGCATTCTCGCGCTGCATGAAAACCTCATAATACCGCGCGATCACGCCGGAGCATTCGAAGATCAGCCCGAGGTCGGAGGTCGAGAACCCCTCCGGCCGGTCGCTGGTCAGCGTCAGCACGTTGATGCGCCCGTCGGAGAAGCGAAGCGGCATCGCCACGTAATCGGTCGCGCCCTCCTGGCGCAGATCGGCGAGGATCGGGAAGGCGTCATCGGGCTGGCCGAGTCCGATCCGATGGCGCACGCCGCCCAAGCCGTTGGAGACATGGCGCAGCGGGCTGGCGCGGAAGGCCGGGTGGTCGTGGATCTCGTAGGAGGGGGCATAGGTGGTGACCTCACCGGTCTTGCGGCTCCAGATGAAGTTCTTGCCCGCGACCAGCGGGTGCAGCGACCAGACCATGACCGAGAGCCGCGACAGGGACACGCCCTGTTCCACGAATTTCTCTCCGAGTGCAGCGGTGAATTCCTCGGGCGCGTTCAGATGCACCGCCTCGCGCAGGAGCCAGTCGATCACCGGGCCGGAAATGTTGCCGTAATCCGGCATTTCCACCCGGTTCGGGCCGGGGTCGAAATCGGTGTAGGTGCCGGGCATGAAGCTGATGTGGCCCGAGATGCCCGCCGATTCCGGCAGCGCATCGTCATAAGACCAGACGCCGTTTTCCAGCCGCTCGCCGGGCAGCAGGATGTCCCGGTAGCCGGCGGTGCCCTTGAAGGGGCAAAAGGTCTGCAGCCCGGTCAGCCCGGAGAGCGGCACCTGCACGTCGTCGAGCGGGAAATAGACGGCGGGCGGCAGGCGGGTTTCATACATCACCTTGGCGCGGGTGCTTTCTGCGAGCAGCACATCTCCCCGGCGCAGGGCAACCCGGCCTTTCAGCGGTTCGATGAGGATGCCGTATCCGGCCGGTGGCGGCTGCGTTCTTGCGTCCATCTTCGGGGTCCTTGTCCGGTGCCGCGATGGGCCCGGCACGCTGGCGGCACAGCAGCGCTCTGTCCCGCAGGGCGCCCCGTCCGGTCAGGCGGAAGCGGGCGCGGCAGGTGCGGCCGGGTCCCAAACTATGTGTCCCGGCATGCGCGCTTGTCCACCCCGGCACACCGGATGGTGAGCAAAACGGAGCCAGGCAGCCGGTGTTTCGCGCAGGGCCTGCACAGGGCCTGCCCGGTTCGCGCCGGCCGCCCGCCCGGCACCGCCCGCCCGGCACCGCCTGTCAGACCATTCGGATCACGTCCTTGCTGATCGCCAGCACATAGCCGCGCTTGGCAATGTTCTTGACCAGCAGTTCGCTCACCATCTGGTTGCCAAGCGTGTCGCGCAGCCGCTTGATCCTGGTGGCCCCCGCCGCCTCCTCGCAGTCGCTGGCCGTGCGGCCCGAAATCACCGCCTCGATCTCGGCGCCCGACAAGACGTCACCGTCCAGCCGCGCCTCGGCCAGAACCGAAAGTGTTTCCATCGCGGAGGGCGTGAGCTTGAAGCCCATGTTGTTGAGATAAAGCGTGTTTTCCTCGCGGCTGATCAGCAGCTCGGTGACCTGGATGCCCGCGCGCTCGATCTGCGCCATGCGCCGGTTCAGCATCGCCAGCATACCCAGCACCGACAGCGCCGCCACCATCATCGCGGTGGCAAAAACCAGCAGCACGAAGATGATCACCCGGTAACTCGCCAGCGTGTCGGAAAAGGCGGTGCCAGACTGCGCCAGGATCTCCAGGAGCTTGATCTCGGCCTGCGCCGTCAGGTCGTTCTCGACAAACAGCCGCTCCACCCTTGCGTTGAAGGCGTTGCCGTCGGGCAGCGTGAGGATCAGCAGAGTGCCGGCGATGGCCAGCAGCGCGACGATGGCCGCGATGCCAAACGCGATCACCCGGCCGCCGGCTGCGCGCGCCTCAGAAACGGAGATAGTAGGGTCCGGCATTGGCCTTCCTCTGTTCGAGCCCCTCGGGTCCGAAGACCGACAGGACGTTCAGCAGGGTCCAGCCGCCGGGCGTGAGGCGGGCCTGGATTTCCGCCTTGGCGGCCTGCTTCTTGCAAGGGCCGGAGAGCGCGATCACGCCGTAGTGCAGGCGCAGCGGGTTGTCCTGCTTTGCCTTGTAATCGGCATAGCAGTCTGCCGCCTGCGCGGGTGAGGTGAAGGTCAGGAGGGCGGCCATGACGGCGGCCGGGACAAGGAAATGTTTCATCTGCTCATCCTGCGGCCCGCAGCGTTGAAATTCAATAACCGCAGGGGGTTGGGACGGGTGATATCGGATAACAGGGGGGCGATATTGCTTGTCCCGCGGGGCGGGGCGCAGGCTGGGGCATCCGGCGCTCTGATGCGTCCAAGTGTATTTTCGGAAAGGTCTTTGACATGGCCCAGACACATCGCCCCAAACCGCACCGCAAATTCATTGCCCTGATCCTTGCTGCCTCGATTGCCATCACCGGGTTTTCATCGGCGCCCGCCCGCGCCGATGAGGATGTCGCCAAGGTGCTGGCGGGGCTCGCGCTGCTCGGCATCATCGGCGCTGTCATCAATGACCGCAAGGACGACAACCACGGCGTCTCCCGCGCCTATGCCGCCCCGCCGCAGCACCCGCACGGCGGCCATGGCTACCGGCCCAAGCCGCTGCCGGATCACTTCCGTAAATACGATCTGCCGGCCCGCTGCCTGCGGCATTTCCCAGCCTACAGCAGCAGGCACGCGCTGGTGGGCCAAGCCTGCCTGGACCGGCACTATGGCTACAAGGCCAAGTCTCTGCCGCAATCCTGCCGGGTGACTTTCTGGAACGGCAAGCGGCACAAGTCGGGCTACAAGCCGCAGTGCCTGCGCGGCCGCGGCTACCGGCTGGTGCAGCGCTGAGCTTGCGCGCTCCCGCAGCAGGCCCTGCCGGCCTGTTGCCGGGGCGCGCTGCGCGTGACAGAACCGCTCCGCCAGGCGCTAGCAAGCAGGAGCACAGATGAGCACACCGGATTTCACGTTCGAGCAGGCCGCGCAGCAGCGCGGCTGTTCGTGCATCGCGGGGGTGGACGAGGTGGGCCGCGGCCCGCTGGCCGGGCCGGTCACTGCCGCCGCGGTCATTCTGGACCCCGCCGCCATTCCCGAAGGGCTCAACGATTCCAAGAAACTGAGCCTGAAACGGCGCGAGGCGCTGGAGCAGGAAATTTCCGCCAGCGCCGTCTTTGCCGTGGCCCATGCCAGTGTGGAGGAGATCGACAGGCTCAACATCCTGCGCGCCTCTCATCTGGCGATGGAGCGCGCGGTGGCGGCGCTCGATCCGCAGCCGGATTACCTGCTGATCGACGGAAATTTGATTCCGCGCGGCCTCACGCTGCCCTCCGAAGCTGTGGTCAAGGGCGATGCCCGCTCGCTTTCCATCGCGGCTGCTTCGGTGATGGCGAAGCTGGCCCGTGACCGGGTGATGGTGGATTTGGCGCAACAGTACCCGGGCTACGGCTGGGAGAAAAACGCGGGCTACCCCTCGAAACAGCACAAGGGGGCGCTAACTGAACTTGGAGTGACGCCACATCATCGGTGCTCCTTCAAACCGGTACACAACATCTTGTATCAAGACTGAAGCGCAGGGTGTTGTCCCAAAAAACAAATTGACCTCGATTCCGCTATGGCCGATCCTGTGGACAACCAAATGAGCGCAAAAATGCGCCGCGGTTATGAGGCAGAGCAAATGAATACAACCATGACAAAGGGCGCGGCAGCGCTCCCTTTAAACGTGATTCTTGGTGGCGACTGTATCGAGGTGATGAACAGTCTGCCGGCCAATTCGGTGGATCTGATCTTTGCGGATCCACCGTACAACCTCCAGCTGAAAGGCCAGCTGCACCGCCCCGACAACTCAAAAGTCGACGCGGTGGACGACCACTGGGACCAGTTTTCCAGCTTTTCGGTCTATGACCAGTTCACCAAGGCCTGGCTGAAGGCGGCGCGCCGCCTCTTGAAGCCGAACGGCTCGATCTGGGTGATCGGCTCCTACCACAACATCTTCCGGGTCGGCTCGGCGATGCAGGACGAGGGCTACTGGGTCCTGAACGACGTCATCTGGCGCAAGTCGAACCCGATGCCGAACTTCCGCGGCAAGCGCTTCACCAACGCGCATGAGACGATGATCTGGGCCTCCAAGGCCGAGGGCGCCAAGTACACCTTCAACTACGAGGCGCTGAAGGCGCTGAACGAAGGCATTCAGATGCGCAGCGACTGGGTGCTGCCGATCTGCACCGGCCACGAGCGGCTGAAGGACGAAAACGGCGACAAGGCGCATCCGACGCAAAAGCCGGAATCGCTCTTGCACCGTATCCTCGTCGGCTCCACCAATCCCGGTGACGTGGTGCTGGACCCGTTCTTCGGCACCGGCACCACCGGTGCTGTGGCCAAGATGCTGGGCCGCGAGTTCATCGGCATCGAACGCGAGGTCGCCTACCGCGAAGTGGCCGAAAAACGCATCAAGGCGGTGCGCAAATACGACCGCGAGGCGCTGGAGGTGTCCGCCAGCAAGCGCGCCGCACCGCGGGTGCCCTTCGGCCAGCTGGTCGAGCGCGGCATGCTGCGCCCGGGCGAGGAGCTTTATTCGATGAACCGGCGCCACAAGGCCAAGGTGCGCGCCGACGGCACCCTGATCGGCGCCAACATCAAGGGCTCGATCCACCAGGTCGGCGCGCATCTGGAAAACGCGCCCTCCTGCAACGGCTGGACTTACTGGTGCTTCAAACGCGACGGCAAGACCGTGCCGATCGACGTGCTGCGCCAGCAGATCCGGGCCGAAATGCAGGCCTGAGCCCCCTACACACATCCGGTTGCACCAACCTGCAATGGGCGCCCGAGGCGAGAGCCGGGGCGCCTCACCTTGCCCCGCCTTTGCAGGCGGGGTTTTTTGTCTCAGTCACAATTGAACCCCTGTATTCCGGCCGCGGCGGTCTTATGGTCCGTCCCGCAAGTGAAAGGATGCGCCGATGGCCGACATTGCCCTCTCCCCGCCGCAAGCCGCAGCCGCAAAAGGGTCGGACGCCAGGCCCGCGGACGCGATCGATTCGCAATATGCCGCCGCGCTGCTGGAAGCGCACAAGCGGCGCGGGCTTCAGCTTGCCTTGCGCGCCCGCTGGATCGCGCTGCCGATCATTGCGGTCTTCATCGTCTTTCTGAACCCCGTCTGGAGCCTGATGTACTACCACGGGTTCCTTGCGCTCCTGGCGTTGAACGGCTGGTTCATCAGCCGGGTCGGCACGGTCGGCAGGTCGCGGGCGGAGCTGTTCCTGATCTTCCTGGACCTTCTCATCATGACCTTCGCCCTGGTCGTGCCCAATCCCTTCGACAGCCGGGATATCCCGGTGGCCATGTATTACCGGTTCGACAATTTCCAGTATTTCTTCGTCATTCTCGCGGCCGGCACCATGGCGTTTTCGTGGCGCACTGTGATCGCGATCGGCACCTGGACCGCAGTGATGTGGCTCGGCGCGCTGGCGCTTGTGTGGCGGATCGTGGGTCCGGGTCCGGGGCTGTCACACGCCGAAGCTGCCGTCAGCGGCCTTGGTCCGGAGCTGGCGAAGTTCCTTGATCCCTACAATCTGGTGGTGGAGCTGCGGATCCAGGAGGCGGTGGTTTTTGTGCTGGTGGCGGTGACGCTGGGCTTGTCCGTGCGCCGCTTCGACCGGCTGCTGATGAACAACGCACGCCTCACCCGGGAGCGTGCGAACCTTTCGCGCTATTTTTCGCCCAACGTGGTGGAGCAGCTGTCGCAGAACGACGAGCCGCTGAAGCAGGTGCGCAGCCAGCAGGTGGCGGTGCTGTTCATCGACATCATCGGCTTCACCCGGATGACCGCCGAGCGCCCGCCGCGGGAAGTGATCGCGCTGCTGCGCGAGTTTCACGCGCTGATGGAGGCAGAGGTCTTCCGCCATGGCGGCACGCTGGACAAATACCTCGGCGACGGGCTGATGGCCACCTTTGGGACGCCACTGGCAGGGGAGCGCGATGCCGCGGATGCGCTGGCTTGCGCGCGGGCGATGCAGGCGGCGCTCGATGCCTGGAACCGGGACCGCACCCGCTGCGGCGAGGAGGCCGTGCGCGCAGGCATCGGTATCGACTATGGCGAGACCCTGCTGGGCGACATCGGCGCCAACCGGCTGGAATACGCGGTGCTGGGCATGCCGGTGAACATCGCCGCGCGGCTGGAGAAGATGACCCGCCCTCTGGGGGTGCGTATCGTCATCAGCCAGCCGCTGGCCGATGCCGTGCGGCAGGATCCGGATGGGGCCGCGCTGCTTGACAGGTTCAGCGAACATCCGGACCAGACCGTGCGCGGGCTGGACCGGCCGGTGACGGTGCTAGCGCTCGGCTGAACGGTGGCGCGTTACCGCGGCGCCGGGTTCTGCGCTTTGTTGTAGGGGTGCCAGTCGGTGATTTCCGGGTAGTACTGCTGCCGCCAGCGCCGCACCCGCGGGTTCATAACCCGCCGCCACAAGGGCGGGATCAGCGCCGCCACCGTCATCACCGGATAGCCATAGGGCAGCTGCGGCGCCTCCGTCTCGGTGTGGTTCTGCAAGAGCGGGAAGCGGCGGCTGGGCTTGTAGTGATGGTCGGAGTGGCGCTGGAGATTGATCAGCAGCCAGTTCGACGCCTTATGCGCCGCGTTCCAGGAATGGCGCGGCTTCACCGGTTCATACCGGCCCTCGCCCAAGTGCTTGCGGGTCAGGCCGTAGTGTTCAACGTAGTTCACCAGCTCCAGCTGCCAGATCGCGATGCCCGCTTGCAGAAGGAACAGCAGCACGCCGGTCAGCCCTCCGAGGGCCAAGGCGAGGAGCAGCATAGCGCCCTGCAAGGCCCAGTAGCGGAAGAACGGGTTGGAGCGGTCGGTCCAGGGGCGGTTCTTCTTTGCCAGCTTATCGGCCTCGGCCCGGAAGGCGGAGAGCCAGCACTGCCGCAGCACCCGCGGGTAGAAGCGGTGGAAGCCCTCGTTGTAGCGCGCCGTCACCGGATCGCGCGGGGTGCCGACATAGCGGTGATGCACCAAGAGGTGCTCGGAGCGGAAGTGCGAGTAGAGCACCATGGCAAGCAGGATATCGGCGAGCCAGCGCTCGACCCGGCTCGACTGGTGCATCAGCTCGTGGCTGTAGTTGATGCCGATGGTGCCGGTCACCACGCCCACGCCAAGAAAGACCGCGGCCTTTTCCCATCCGGCGAGGTGCGCGGCACCGCTCACGTACCAGATCAGCGCAAAGAGCGTCACGATTTGCAGCGGCACCCAGGCGGCGGTCAGCAGCTTGTACCACTTGAGATCGCGCTCGGGCGTCTCCGGGTCGGCGTTGTCGAGGTTCAGCCCGAGCACCTTGTCGAGCATTGCAAACAGTTGCCATGTGAACAGCGGCGGCAGCAGCAAGGCCCAGCCGCCTTGCGCGGCGGCAAACCAGACCAGGGGCGGCAGCAGGAAGGACAGCCAGAACGGCAGCACGCTGTTCCAGCGGGCCAGGGGTTTGGAGGCAGCCATGCCAATATCTCCGAATTCGTCTGCGCGCGTTCGGGCTGAGCCTAGGCAAGGGCCGGGCAAAACCCAAGAGGCTTCAGCGCCCCTGCCACAGATCGAAGCCCTTGCGCATTACCGTGGGCAGGTCAGAGGGTTTGAAGGCATGGCGGGCGATCAGCTCCTGCCCTTCGGCGGGGGTGAAATCCGCGGGCAGCTCGGCGGTCATCACCTGCAGGATCAGGTGGAAATGGGTGAAGGTATGGCGCACCTCGCCGCCCAGATCCTGCCAGTCGGCGGCAAACGGCGGCTTCGGCGCCGGGGCCTCGCTCCAGTCCGAGCCGGGCCAGCCCAGCATGCCGCCGAGCAGCCCCTTATCGGGCCGCCGCTCCATCAGCCAGGCACCGTCAGTGGAGCGGGCGAGGTAGATGATGCCGGTCCTTGTGGGCTTGGGCTTCTTCGGGGTCTTCTTCGGCAGCTCGGGCGCGGTGCCCGCCGCGTGCGCCGCGCAAGGGCCGCGCCAGGGGCAGATGCCGCAGGCCGGGTTCCGGGGCGTGCAGATGGTGGCGCCCAGATCCATCACCGCCTGGGCATAGTCGCCGGGCCGCTGCAAGGGTGTGAGCGCCGCGGCGCGCGCCTTCAGCTCGGGCTTCACCCCGGGCAGCGGCGCGTGGATGTCGTAGAGCCGCGCCATCACCCGTTCGACATTGCCGTCGAGCACGCATTCCGGCCGGTCAAAGGCGATCGAGGCGATGGCGGCGGCGGTATAAGGCCCGATGCCGGGCAGCTCCAGCAGGCCTTCGTAAGTGTCAGGGAAGACGCCGCCCAGGTCTGCCGCCACCACCCGCGCGCATTTCAAGAGATTGCGGGCGCGGGCGTAATAGCCAAGTCCCGCCCATTCGCCCATCACCTCGGCATCTTCGGCCGCGGCGAGATCGGCCACAGCGGGCCAGCGCGCGGTGAAGCGCTGGAAATACTCCCGCACCGCCGCAACCGTGGTCTGCTGCAGCATCACCTCGCTCAGCCAGATCCGGTAGGGATCAGGGCGGATACCCGCCGCGCGTGCCGCTGGCCCCACCCGCCAGGGCATCTCGCGGGCATGGTTGTCGTACCAGGCCAGCAAGTCTCCGCTCAGCCCGGTCTGGTCGTCGTTCAGGTCACGCATTCTTTATCCCCCGGGCCGGCGGTTTGGCTGGCAGCTGCATAGAGGCTCTTTACAATAGGTACGCCACTCTAGCAAAACCAGGTTCATGGCATTCAGGCGCAGCACAACACGCGGGTTCGCACGGACCGCCCAGCTCCTCAACGAGCAGATCCGCAAGGCGGGCGAAAGCCGGGGTTTTGCGGTCTCCCGCCTGCTCACCCACTGGGAAGAGATCGTCGGCGCCGACATCGCCGCAATGGCGCGGCCGGTCAAGGTCGGTTACGGGCGCAACACGCTGGGCGCGACGCTCACCGTGCTCACCACCGGCGCCAATGCCCCGATGCTGGAGATGCAGAAGGAACGCCTGCGCGAGCGGGTGAACGCGGTTTACGGCTTCAACGCGATCTCCAAGGTGATGATCACCCAGACCGCGCCGACCGGATTCGCCGAGGGCCGCGTGGAATTCCAATACGCCCCCAAGGCCCAAGCGCCGCTGCAGCCGGATCCGCAGGACGCGGCCGAGGCCAGCCAGGCCGCTGCCGGGGTGGAAAACGATGACTTGCGCGCCGCCCTGGAGCGGCTGGGGCGCAATGTGCTGACAAAACAAAAAACTCAACGAAAGGGGTTCAAATGACCCGTCTCATGTCCGGCGTCTTTGCCGCGGTTGCCCTCGCGGCCGGCGGCTATGCCATCTCGGGATTCAACGGCCAGGGCAGCCTGCCGCACAACCCTCTGGTCGGCGCCGCCCACGCGCAGGAGGCCGAAGTCGATACCTCCACCATCACCGAGATGGTCATGGGAGAGGAGGACGCGCCGGTCACGATGATCGAATACGCCTCCTACACCTGCCCGCATTGCGCCAACTTCCACAACAACACCTTCAAGAAGCTGAAGGCCGACTATATCGATACCGGCAAGGTGAAGTTCATCTACCGCGAGGTCTATTTCGACCGCTACGGGTTGTGGGCGTCGATGATCGCGCGTTGCAGCGGGCCGGAGAAGTTCTTTGGCATCTCCGACCTGATCTACAAGGGCCAGTCCGACTGGGCCCGCGCCGGCGGCGCCACCGAGATCGTCGAGGAACTGCGCAAGATCGGCCGCCTGGCGGGGCTGGAGAGCGACGAGCTGGAAGCCTGCCTGCAAGATGCGGAAAAGGCCCAGACGCTGGTGACCTGGTACCAGGAAAACGCCACCGAGCACGGTATCGAATCGACCCCGACCTTCATCATCAACGGCGAGAAGGTGTCGAACCAGCCCTACGAGGACATGAAGGCGTTGATCGACGCCGAACTGGAAAGCTGAGCGGCGCGGAGCTGACAGAACGGAAGGCCCGGGTGCATCGCCCGGGCCTTTTCAGTTGAGAAATCCGCCTGCAGTTCCGAGCCTCCAAAAGGAAAACTGCCGTACCCCTATGCCACCAGCAGAGCGTCGATGGCGCGCCGAAGATGCGCGGCGGCCTGCGGTCCTGTTCCATGCACAGCAACATCCCATGCGGGGAAGCCGTCAAGGCGCGGGTGCGGCCCGTTGCAGCAGTTCCTTCAGCCGGTCTTCGCCCGCAATTTGCAGCCTGACCGGAAGGGTGATCACCTTGGGGCGGAAACTGTCCGGCAGCCGCACCGCGTCTTTCTCAGTGGTGACCAGCTGCGCGTTCAGCGTCTTGGCCTCCGCCTCCAGCCGGTTTAGGAGCTGCGGGCTCAGCGGCTGATGGTCGTCCAGCGCCTCGCCGCGGGCGATTTCGGCGCCAAGGCCGCGCAGGGTGGCAAAGAACTTCTCGGGATGGCCGATGCCTGCAAAGGCCAGCACCCGTGTGCCCTGCCAGGGCATGCCGGTCTGCAAGGGTTCCAGGTGGCCCCGGAAATGCGGCAGCCCGGCCAGCGCGCTGCCCCAGGCGGCGGCAAAGCTCTCCTGCGCCGGTTCCGGCCCCAGCGTCAGCACTGCGCTTGCGCGTTTCAGTCCGGCTGCAACCGGCTCGCGCAGGGGGCCTGCGGGCAGGCAGCGGCCGTTGCCGAAGCCCATCTGCGCATCTGCCACCACCAGCGACAGGTCCTTGGCCACCGCAGGATTCTGGAAGCCGTCGTCCAGCACCACCGCCGTGGCGCCCGCCTGCTCCGCTGCCTGCACCCCGGCGGCGCGGTCGCGCGCCACCCAGACCTCGCCGAAAGCCGCCAGCAGCAGCGGCTCGTCGCCAGTCTCTGCGGCGGTGTGGCGGCCCGGCATCACCTGCACCGGTCCCTCCAATGAGCCGCCATAGCCGCGGCTCACCACATGCGGATCGTGGCCCATGCGGCGCAGCGCCTCCAGCAGCCAGATCACCGTCGGCGTCTTGCCGGTGCCGCCCGCGTTCAGGTTGCCCGCGCAGATCACCGGCACCGCGGCGCGGTACGGCGTGCCGCGGGCCAGGCGCGCGGCGGTGGCGCGGCCGTAGCCCCAGCCCAGCGGCGCCAGCAGGCTTGCGCGCAGATTGAAAGCGCCGGGCGGCATGTGCCAGAAGTCAGGCGCCCGCATAGCTGTCCTCTTCCGCGTCGAGGAGGTTTTGCACCTTGTCGAGCAGCAAGTCGGTGGTGGCGGCGCTTTCGGTCACCGCCTGCCAGCCCGCCAGCGCCATCTCCGCTGCCTTGTCCGGTGCCGAGAGCTGCACCACGGCCTCTCCAAGGGCGGCCGCGCCGCGCACCATTTGCGCAGCCCCGGCCTCGCCCAGGCGGGCGTATATTTCCTTGTGGGCAGACACCCCGGGGCCATGCAGCAGCGCCGAGCCCAAGGAGGCCGCATCCAGCGGCGCCAGTCCGGCGGCTCCCGGGCGCAGGCTGCCCGCCACCAGCGCCACCGGCGCCAGCCGGTACCACAGCCCCAGATCCTCGCCGCCGGTCAGAAGCACCTGGGTGAATTCATCCGGCTCGCCCCCGGTCTCCCAATCGGCCCATTGCAGGCCGCTCGAGCGCAGCACGTCGCGCGCTGCGGGCAGGTCGCCGTAATCCTCCAGCGAGATCACCAGCAGCAGCCGGTGCAACAGCCTGAGCGCGCCGCGGTGCGCCTCCAGGATCTCGCGCAGCTCGGCCGGGGGCACATGTGCGGCAAGCCAGACCGGGCGGCTGCCAAGGGTCTGCTGCATCGCGGCCAGATCGTCCATGCTGCAGCCGGGCGGGGTGGCCGAGACACGCAGCTTGGCCGCCCGCTCCACCTTCTGCGCCGCGATGCCGGCCTTCATCAGCTGCGCGCGCAGCGTGTCCGAGGGGGTGAGGATGCATTCCGCCGCCTCCAAGAGCCGCCGCCGCTGATCCGGCAGCCAACGGCTGGCGCGGGCAGGGAGCTCCTCCTCCAGCAGATCGGCCAGCACCAGCCGCAGCCTGCGGTCGCGCATCTGCCGCAGCAGCACCCGGCGCTGCGGGCCGCCGGTCCAGAGGCAGGCGTTGGGCTGCCAATGGGCCAGAAAGGCCCGCGCCGCACCCGTACTGTCCTCGCCCAAGGGGCCGGCCGCGATATCGCAGCCCTCGGCCGGGTCCAGCCGCATTCCGGGTTCCCAGCTTGCCAGGATGGTGAGGTCGGGGCGCAGGTTCTGCAACCGCCGCCCGATGTCGCACAGCGCATGGTACCGCTCCGGCGTGGTCGCATGCACCCACAGAAGCTCACCCGCGGGGCGGGGCTGCAGGGCAAGGGGCCGGCTGGGGGCGGTCGTGGTCTGCTGCATCGGGTCCGTTCTTGATGGTTTGCGCCAAACTATCTCCAACATGCGGCTTTGTCTGTGAAAAACTTGCAGATTTCCAGCCCCCCGCTGCGTCCCGGTTGCGCCGCGCGGCGCTCAGCGGGCCGAGATGCCGGGGCTGGCCGGGTCCAGCGCGTCCAGAAGCGCGCGGTGCAGCGCCGGGTTGCCTGCCACCACGCCATCGAGCTGCGGATGCGGGTTGTTGAACCGCAAGGGCGCGCCGAATCGGTCCGAGCTGGCACCGCCGGCCTCGCGCAGCAGCAGATCGCCCGCGGCAATGTCCCATTCCCAGCTGCGCCTCAGCGTCAGCATCGCGCCAAAACGGCCATCGGCCACCTTCGCCAGACGGTAGGCAAGCGACGGGCGGTAGCTGCGCGTGAAGGCGGGCGCCGCGGCGCCCAGCCAATGCCGCGCATCCAGGTTGGGCTTGGCGGCCAGAACTTCGGCGCGGGCCAGGTCCATCTCCGGCGCAACCGAGACCGGCACGCCGTTGCAGGCGGCGCCTTCGCCGCGGGCGGCGGTATACATCAGCCCGCGCAGAGGCAGATAGATCACCGCCGCGGTCACCTCTCCGTCTTCGGCCACCGCCAGCGAATGCGCCCAGGTGCGCGAGCCCTCGGCAAAGCTGCGGGTGCCGTCGATCGGGTCGATGATGAAGACAAGGCGGCGGTTGAGCCGGTCGCCGCTGTCCTCGCTTTCCTCCGACAGCCAGCCATAGCCGGGGCGTGCCTTGGGCAGCATGTCCTCCAGCATCGCGTTCACTTCCAGATCCGCCTCCGTCACCGGCCCCGCGCCTTCGGGCTTGTCCCAGCGCCGGGCCGTGGATCCGGTGAAGCGGCTGGCGATGTCTCCGGCCCGTTCCGCCGCTTTCACAAGCAGGGACAGGTCAGTTTCCAGCAAGCGTCATCCCTTCGATCAACAGCGATGGCACCACGGTGGACAGATGGGTGCGGGCGTCATTGGCGGGCACGATCCGGCGCAGCATGCCGCGCAGGTTGCCCGCGATGGTGCATTCGTTGACCGGATAGGCGATCTCGCCATTCTCCACCCAGAAGCCCGAGGCGCCCCGGGAGTAGTCGCCGGTGTTCGGGTTGATGGTGGAGCCGATCATCGAGGTCACCAGCAGCCCGGTGCCCATCTGAGCGACCAGGTCCGCGCGGCTGGCCGCGCCTTGCGTCAGTGCGATGTTCCAGGTCGAGGGGGAGGGCACCCCGCCGATACCGCGGGCGGCGTTGGCGGTGCTCTCCAGCCCCAGCTTGCGGGCGGAGGCGAGGTCCAGCACCCAGCCTTCCAGGATGCCGTCCGCGACAATGGCCCGGCGGCGGGTGGCGAGACCCTCGCCGTCGAAGGGGCGGGAGCCTGCGATGCGCGGGCGGTGCGGATCTTCGATGACGGAGAGCGCCGCGGGCAGGACCTGCTGCCCTTGCGAGTCCTTCAGCCAGGAGGAGCCGCGTGCTACCGCGGCGCCGTTCACCGCTGACAGCAGGTGGCCGATCAGCGACGAGGAAATGCGCTCGTCGAACAGCACCGGGAAGCTGCCGGTCTTGGGTTTCCGCGCGCCAAGCCGCGCCACCGCGCGTTCGCCTGCGGTGCGGCCGATCTCTTCGGCGCTGCGCAGGTCGGACTGGAAGGTGCGCGAATCGCCATCGTAGTCGCGCTCCATCCCGGTGCCGCTGCCCGCGATGCCGGTGCAGGAGAGCGACCGCCCGGTGCGCTGGTAGCCGCCGGAAAAGCCATTCGTCGCCGCCAGATGCACGTGATGGCGTCCATACCCCGCGCCGGCGGATTGCACCTGGGTGATGCCCTCGACCGCCTGGCAGGCGGCTTCGGCCGCCAGCGCATCTTCCTGCAAGGCGGCAGGGGCGGGCTCGCCCGCGGGGTCAGTGAGCTCCAGCGCGGCCAGGTCCCAGGCCTGCGCGAGCTGCGACGGGTCCGCAAGCCCGGCATAGGGGTCCTCGGGCGCTTCCCGCGCCATCGCGACCGCGCGTTCGGCCATTGCCGCCAGCGTCTCTCCCCGCGTGTCGGAGGAGGAGACCAGCGCCTGCTGCTTGCCGACGAAGACCCGCAGCCCGACATCCGTGCCGTCCGAGCGCTCGGCGTGCTCCAGCTTGCCCTCGCGCACTTCGATGCTGAGGGAGCTGCCCTCCGCCGCCATGGCATCGGCGGCATCCGCGCCGGCCTTGCGGGCGGCATCGATCAGGGCGTGGCAGAGCGCTTCGGGGGACTGTGTCATGGGCACCTACGGTTTCCGGGGTCCCCTAAGAGCTAGCCAGAGCCGCCGCCTGCCGCAAGGGCGGGAACGATAAAATGGGGCCGCGCAGAGCCGGCCCTCCGCAGTTTTTTGATGCAGCCGGATGACCGGCACGCGCAGAATGGCAATGACCGCCTGGAGCCGTGTTTTCTTTTTTCATCGGCGCGGGACAAGCCCGCCAGGCCGCCGCGCTTCGTCGGCTCCCCCCCCCGCGGCCGCGATTTGGCTGGAGCCTGGCGCTGGATTGAAAAGGTTCACGGGATTGGCCGGGATAAACTGCCAGCCGCACCGCTTCGGATCGCCGCCGGGCGCGCCGACGATGCGCGGTTTTTCTCTTTTGCCTGAATGCCCGTCTTGCTGGCAAAGCGGGCATCGCAGTCAGAGGCGGGGCGGGACGTCTCTGGCCGGCCCGCTTATTTCAGGCGCTGGCCATTGGCCAGGATCTTGCCGTCTTCGGTGATCTCGATCCGCGATGTCAGGCTGTCCTCGGCCTCGCCCGGGACCGCCAGCATGCCTATCATCATCCGCGCGCCCATCGCGTCGCTGTCGGACATCACGCCGAGCTGGATCAGCTTGTCGAGCAGCGCGTTGGCGCCGGTCAGCATCAGGTTGGCCTCGCCCGAAGGCGCAGGCATGCCATCGAAGCTCTCCAGATCCTCGTTGTCGAAGGTGAAGTCGCCGGTGCCGGTCAGCTCGGCCCCGGCGGCGGAGAGCCGCAGCTCCTTCACCGTCAGCGCGTTCAGCTCGCCCGGGGGCTGGCTGCCGCTTTCCACCGGCGCGATCGACTCGGGGTCGAAGATGTCGAACAGCAGCGTGACCTTTCCGGCCAGGTCGAGCACCAGCGTGGCCGGGTCATGCGGCAGCACACCGGTGGGGTCGATCATGCCCCAGAACATTTCCGGCAGCGCGAAGTCGCGCAGGGTGACGCCGAGCGCGAAATCCTGCTCCTCGCCGGTTCCCGAAACCGGCATCATCAAGCGCAGCCCGGCTTCGGCCATGCGCAGGGACAGCGGGAAGGGCATTTCGGTGCCGCTGATGTTCAGCTCGGCGTCCTGCTGGCTGAGCCCGTAGGTCAGCTGTTCGGCATTCAGCGCCACATCGACCGCGCCGCCGCCCGAGCGGGTCTCCATCGCGAAACTCTCGCCCTCGCCGGTGCCCGCGATGGCGCCGTTGCCGCCGGTAAAGGTGAAGCGGCCGTCAAAGCCGGCTCCGGCGTCGAGCAGGGCGGCCATGTCGGCAGTCTCCAGCCCCTCGGGGATGCTGCTGCTGCCGGTGAAGGCCAGCCCCTCCAGCGCGCCCTTGAAGGAGCCCTTGGCGTCGTTTTCCGCATCGACGAAGGCCAAGTGGTAGGTCAGCGCCGCCGCACTCAGCTGCTGGCCATAGCTGCGGGTGCCGTCCGCCTTCATCGTGGTCTCGGCCGTCACCTCCTGCAGCGCCATGCTGAACTGCGCGGCCTCCGGCGGAATCACCTCGCCATCGGCCTGCAGATCCTTCAGGTCGAGCGTGAGCTCTGGCGCGGCATAAGCATAGGTCATCTCCGACGCATCGCCGGTCACGGTGACGGGGCTGCCGTCATGCCCATAGATCAGCGTGCCGGAGACGTCGTCCTCCGGGCCGGTGAAGGCGAAGGCAACCGGCATCCCGGCAGGCAGCAGCACGCTGACGCTGCCGTCGCCGTTTTCCTCAAAGCGGATCTGCGGCAGCGAGATGCGGGCGCTGCTCTCCTCCGCAGCTTCGCCTGCGGTCATGGTCAGGCCGGAAACCGTGAGCGTGCTGCCAGACAGCGTCTCGGTGGCCTCGACGGCATAGCCGGTGGTGTTCAGATAGGACTTCCAGTCGTCCCAGACCTCCTGCGCAGTGAGATCGGCAAGCGCGCCCTGGGCAGAGAAGAAAACCAATGCCGCAGCGGTACCGCTGCGTGCAAGAATTGCGGACATGAGGGGACCTTTCCCGGTAAGCTTTGCGCCGCATCGTCGGCCCCGGGCGCCGGGCCGTCAAGGGGCCGCGGGCTGGACCGTTCCCCGTTTCCGCCGTACCACGGGGGCAAAGGCCAAACCGAAAGGGTGAGACATGGATTTCAGTGGCAAGACAGTGGCTATCACCGGCGCCAGCGGCGGCATCGGCGCCGAGGCGGCACGGGTATTTTCGCAGGCGGGCGCCAACCTGGCGCTGCTCGCCCGCAGCGGCGGCAAGCTTGATGCGCTGGCGGCGGAGATCGGCGGCAACGTGCGTTGCTTTGCCTGCGACGTATCGGATCACGCGGCGGTGGAGGCGGCGCTAAATGCGGCGCGAAAGGAATTCGGCAGCCTTGATGTGCTGATCAACAACGCGGGCGTGATCGAGCCGATCGCGCGGCTGGAGGACGCCAGCCCGGAAGCCTGGGCCAAGCTGATCGATATCAACGTGACCGGCGTCTTCAACGGCATCCGCGCCGCGCTGCCGCTGATGAAACCCGCCGGCGGCGGCACCATCATCACCGTGAGCTCGGGCGCGGCCCACAACCCGCTGGAAGGCTGGAGCGCCTATTGCACTTCCAAGGCGGGCGCGGCGATGCTGACCCGGGCGCTGGACCTGGAAGAGCGCGGCAACGGCATCCGCGCGCTGGGCCTGTCGCCGGGCACCGTGGCGACCCAGATGCAGCGCGACATAAAGGCGAGCGGCATCAACCCGGTGAGCGAGCTGGACTGGGAAGTCCATGTCCCCGCCGAATGGCCCGCCCGCACGCTCCTGTGGATGTGCACGCCGGACGCGGATGAGTTCATCGGCGAGGAGATCTCCCTGCGCGAGGAGCGCATCCGCAAGCGGGCGGGGCTGATTTGATCCGGCTCGAAACGGCGGAGAATGGGCTGTGGACGGTCACCATCGACCGTCCGCAGAAGGCCAACTCGCTGACCGCGGCGATGCTGGAGGAACTGGCGGAAATCGCGGAGCGCGCGCAGGAGGCCCGCGGGCTGATCGTGACCGGGGCAGGCTCCGTGTTCAGCGCCGGCGCCGATCTGGAGGAAGCGCGGGCCGGGCTTGCCACGTCACCCCTGTGGGAACGGCTCTCGGGCGCGGTGGCGGCGCTGCCCTGTCTGACGGTGGCGGCGCTGAACGGTACGCTGGCGGGCGGCGCCAACGGCATGGCGCTGGCCTGCGATCTGCGCATTGCGGTGCCCTCGGCCAAGGTTTTCTACCCGGTGATGAAGCTCGGCTATCTGCCGCAGCCCTCGGACGCGGGCCGCATGGCGGCGCTGATCGGGCCTGCGCGCACCAAGCTGATCCTGGCGGCGGGGCAGAAGATCACCGCTGAGGAAGCCTGCGATTACGGGCTGGTCGACCGTATCGTGGAGCCTGACGCGCTGATGGAGACCGCAGAGGCGCTCTTGGCCGATTCCCTGGCCGCCGACCGGGACGTCGCCCGCGCCATCCTCAAGGCTTGCAGCTAAGAGGGGGAGGCTCCCGCCCGCCCGGAGTGCATGGGCATGCCCCCCGGCCCGTTGGGCCGGGCGCCGCGCGTGCGCGCGGCGCGGGCTCACGAATGCCACCGCTCACTTGCGGGCGCGGCGCTTGCCGGGCACGCGGGAGCGGAACTCCGGCGGGCGCTTCTGCACCCAAGCGATGAACTTCGCGAGCCGCGGGTGGCTTTGCAGCGCTTGCGGAGTGTTGTAGTGGCGCGCCAACTCCGCCTCGCTTAACGCCGCGTGGATCTCGCGGTGGCAGATGTCGTGCATGAGAACCACCGGGCCGCCCTTGCCTCCCTTCAGTTTTGGGATCAGATGGTGCTGGCTTTGCGGCACACCTGCGGGAATGGGCCGGCCGCAGAGCGGGCAAAGCGGATCCGGCTGAGGCGGTTCGGACATCTGCATCCCTTTCGCGCTGGGGTGGCCCGGATAGAAACGCGCGAGCAACCGGCTGGCAAGAGGACGGCATGACACAAGCACAGGATCTGCAAGTGGAGGCGCTGGTGATCGGCGCCGGGCCGGCCGGGCTGATGGCGGCGGGCGAGCTGGCGCGCGCAGGCCACCGCGTGCTGGTGGCAGAGGCGAAGCCCTCGGTTGCGCGCAAGTTCCTCATGGCGGGCAAGTCCGGGCTGAACCTCACCAAGGACGAGCCCCTTGCAAAGCTGCTCCCACAATACGGCACTGCTTCCGGCTGGCTCGCCCCGATGGTCGAAGCCTTTGACGCCGCGGCGGTGCAGGACTGGGCGCGCGGGCTGGGGGCGGAGCTGTTCACCGGCTCCACCGGACGTGTCTTTCCCACCGTGATGAAGGCCTCTCCGCTGCTGCGCGCCTGGCTGGCGCAACTCGACGGCCTTGGGGTGGAGCGGCGCACGCGCTGGCGCTGGTGCGGCTGGCAGGACGGCGCTTTCGCCTTTGAGACCCCGGAGGGGCCGCGCCGGGTCGCGGCGCGCGCCACCGTGCTGGCGCTGGGCGGGGCGAGCTGGGCGCGGCTGGGCTCGGACGGGGCCTGGGCGCCGCGGCTGGCGGACAGGGGCGTGGAGATCGCGCCTTTCCAGCCGGCCAACGCCGGGCTCCTGGTGGAGTGGACGCCGCACATGGGCCCGCTTTTCGGCCAGCCGCTGAAGGGCATCGCGCTGAGCGCGGGTCCGCTGTCGTCGCGCGGCGAGGCGGTGATTTCCGAACGCGGGCTGGAGGGCGGCGGCATCTACGCGGTCTCCGCCGCGGTGCGGGAGGGGCAGGCGCTGACACTGGACCTGCTGCCGGACCTGACACAGGCCGAAGTGGCCCGCCGCCTGTCCCGGCCGCGCGGCAAGGCCAGTTTCTCCAACCACCTGCGGAAGACGCTGAAGCTCGGCCCGGCCCGCACCGCGCTGCTGCAGGAATTCGCGCGCCCCATGCCTCAGGAACCGGACGCACTTGCCCTGCTCATCAAGTCGCTGCCGGTGCGCCACCAGGGGCTCAGGCCGCTGGACGAGGCGATTTCCGCTGCGGGCGGCGTCGCCCGCGAAGCACTGGACGCAGGGCTGATGCTGAAGGCGCTCCCCGGCACCTTCTGCGCCGGGGAGATGCTGGATTGGGAGGCGCCCACCGGGGGCTACCTGTTGACCGGCTGCCTCGCCACAGGGCGCTGGGCCGGGCGGGCGGCGGCAGATTACTTGGCCAGATCCGCCACCCGGCGGTAGGCGTCCCGCGCGCGCAGCCGCTTGCCATAGGCCAGCATCCCCTCGCTTTCGACCGGGAACTTGGCGGCATAGGCCCAGTTCAGGCAATGTCCGCAAATGATGTCGGCGATGGTGAACTCATCGCCCATCAGGAAGTGGCCGCCGAGCCGCGCCTCCAGCCGCGCGAGGTTGCGGGCGAACTCCCACTTGAGGCTCTCCTTCACTGCCGAGACGCGATGTTCTTCCGGCAGGATGAAGCTGTGCCGCGCGGCGGTCCAGAGCACCGCGTCCAGCTCGTCCAGCACCAGATGGGTGAGCGCATCCTGACGGGCGCGGGCCAGGGTGCCGGCAGAGGCTGTGAGCTGGCCGTGCTTGTCGGCGAGATAGGTAACAATCGCGGTGGAATCGGAGATCGCCTCCTCGCCCTCCACAAGGACCGGCACCTTGCCGGAGGTGTTCAGCGCGCGCACCTCGGGGCTTTGGGGCCCGTGCAGCTTCAGCTCGTAAGGCGCGCCGATCTCCTCCAGCGCCCAGAGCACCCGGAAAGCGCGGGTCCGCGGTGTTCCGATGACAGTATACATGCGGTGGTTCTCCCCTGTTTTCATGCGCCTGCATCACGTGTCGCAGGCGTTTCAGCGCAGTCTCAGCGGGCGCGGCCCAGCATGGCAAGCCGGATCAGCGCGCGCTCCATCAGGGCCATCGCCGGCGCGGTCTGCCCGGCCGAACGCAGCAGCAAGTCGGTATCGGTGATCAAGGTCAGCGCGGTTTCCAGCCGCGCAGCGCCCCAGTTCTGGGCCTGGCGCAGCACCCGGTCGCGCCGCTTGCCGTAAAGCGGCGGGCGCAGGCGGCCGATGCCCTGGGCCGGGCCGCCCGGATCGGCGGCCACGGTGTAAAGCGTGCGGAAATGTCTTGTGGCGCCGATGCAGAGCGTTACCGCATTGGTGCCCTGCGCCTCAAGCCGCGCGATCAGCGGGCCGATCTCGGCGCTGCGGCCGTCGGCGGCGGCGTTCAGAACGTCGTCAAGCGCCGCTTCGGTCGATTGCGGCGCGACGGCGGCGATATCGTCGAGCGTCAGCGGGGTGTCGTCGCCGTACTTATAAAGCGCCAGCTTTTCCACCATGCGGGAAAAATCGCCCGGACCGATGTCATTGGCAATATCGCTGAGCGCCGACATGCTGTCCCCCGGCACGTCGCGAATCTGCGCCTCGCCCAGGATGCGCTCGATCTCGGCGCGGGACGGCGGGTCGTCGTAGATGCCCGCTGCGTAGGCGTTGGAATGTCCCTCGAAGGCCTTGCGCAGCTTGGACGTTGCCTTGAGCTGGCCCGCGGTCACCACGATCTGCGCGTCGCCCGGCTGCCAGTCCTGCAGGGTGGAGAGGATCGCGGGCGTCGCCGTATCATTCGCGCCCTCGACAAAGACCGCGCGCTGGCCGGGGAAGAAGCCCACCGCCTTCACCGCGTCCAGAAGCTGGGCAGGATCCTTGCGCAGATCGGCGCCGGGCAGCCGAGTGAGGCGCATCTCCTCCTCGGCGGCGGGGCCCAGCAGCTTGGCCAGGAGCTGCTGCCGCTTGAGCGCCACCCGCATCGCATCGGCGCCATAGATCAGCACCCCGATTTTGCCGGGATCGGGGCGGGCGAAGTAGCCCTCGGCGTCGCGGGGCGAGAGTTTCATCCGGCGGTGGCAGTTTCGGTTTCAGGCGCGCTGTCCAGGCCGGTGGCGAGCAGCCGGGCGGCGATCTGCTCGGCCAGGATCACCATCAGCCGCTCGTGCGCATCGCGTTCGCCTGCGAGCGTTTCGACCGTGGAGCCGGTGGCGGAATAGCCGGTGAAGTTCTCGGCCTTGCCGCTGGCCACCACCACGCCGTCGGACCGGCGCATCAGCGCATAGCCGGCGGTGCCAATGATCGAGTAGCGGGTGATCTCCGAATCGGCGGTGATCGCCTGGCCCTCGTCGCGGGTGGAGAGCGTGAGGTTCAGCCGGTAGGCGCCGCCGCCGCGGCCGAGCCTGTCCTCCAGGCTGCGGACCAGGAAGTAGGCGTCGCTTTCGCTGGCACCGGCGATCTCCTGCGGCGACTGGATCTCGACCTGGCCGTAAAGCGCAGCACCGCTGCCGCCGGGGGCGAGCACCGGGGTGAAGCCGCAGGCGGCTGCCAGCAGCGGCAGCGCCAGCAGCAGGGTTCTGCGGTCAAGCAACGACATTCACGATCCGCCCCGGGACCACAATGATCTTCTTGGGCGCGCCGCCATCCAGCGCCTTCTGCACCGCCTCGTGGGCGAGCGCGATCTTCTCGATCTCGTTCTTTGCCAGATCCTTGGCCACCTGGATTTCGCCGCGGCGCTTGCCGTTGATCTGCACCGGCAGGGTCACCGTGTCCTCGACCAGATAGGCCTCGTCCGCGGCCGGCCAGGGGGCCGTCGCGCAAAGCCCCTCGCCGCCCTGGTGGTGCCAGATGTCCTCGGCCAGGTGCGGGGTCATCGGCGCCATCAGCTGGGCAAGCGTCATCACCGCCTCGCGCTGCGCCTTGTAGCTGGCCTTGGATTTGGCGAGCGTGCTGGTGAAGGCATAGAGCTTGGCAATCGCCGCGTTGAAGCCGAAGGAATCGACGCCCAGCGTCACGTCGCGGATGCACTTGTGCAATTCACGCAGCAGTTCCTCGTCACCTTCGCCGGGCGCCTCCCGGTCCATCTCCCCGATCCGGTCGCAAAGGTTCCAGACCCGGTTCAGGTGCTTGTGCGCGGCTTCGGCGCCCGAGGCCGTCCATTCCACGTCCCGCTCTGGCGGCGAATCCGAGAGCACGAACCAGCGCGCGGTATCCGCCCCGAAGGAGGTGATGATGTGCAGCGGATCGACCACGTTGTTCTTCGACTTCGACATCTTGGCCGAGGGAATGATCTCAACCTCGCGGCCGTCCTTGAGGAAGCCCATGCCGTCCTTCAGCTCCACTTCCTCCGGGTAGTGATAGACGGGGCGGTGGTTCTCGCCGGTGGTCTTGTAGATCGCGTGGGTCACCATGCCCTGGGTGAAGAGCGCATCAAACGGCTCGATGGATTTCTCCGGCAGGTGGCCGCAGATGTGCATCGCGCGGGCAAAGAAGCGCGAGTAGAGGAGGTGCAGGATCGCGTGCTCGATGCCGCCGATGTACTGGTCGACGTTCATCCAGTATTCGGCCTCGGCCATGTCGGTGGGCGTCTCCGCGCGCGGCGCGGTGAAGCGGGCGAAGTACCAGCTCGAATCGACGAAGGTGTCCATCGTGTCGGTTTCGCGCTTGGCCGGTGCGCCGCAGGCGGGGCATTCGCAGTCGCGCCAGTCCGGGTGGCGGTCGAGCGGGTTGCCCGGCTTGTCGAAGCTCACGTCATCGGGCAGGCGGACGGGCAGGTTTTCCTTCTTCTCCGGCACCACGCCGCAGGTCTCGCAATGCACCACCGGAATCGGGCAGCCCCAGTAGCGCTGCCGGCTGAGGCCCCAGTCGCGCAGGCGATACTTGGTGACGCCCTGGCCCCAGCCCTGCGCCTCGGCATAATCGACGGCGGCGTTCACGCCTTCCTCGCCGGTTTGCAGTTCGTCCCCGGCGAACAGCTTGACGTAACACACCTTTTCGCTCTTCGGCGGCACATAGGCCTCGCCGCCGTTTTCGGGCCGCGTGTGGCTCTCTTCGCCTGCGGCCGGCACGTAGGTCGACACCACAGGCAGGCCGTACTTGTTGCAGAAGTCGAGGTCGCGCTGGTCATGCGCCGGGCAGCCGAAGATGGCGCCGGTGCCGTAGTCCATCAGGATGAAGTTGGCGATCCAGACCGGCAGCTCCCACTGCGGGTTCAGCGGGTGCTTCACGCGGATTCCGGTGTCAAAGCCCAGCTTCTCGGCCGTCTCGATGGCTTCTTCGGTGGTGCCGCCCTTGCGGCATTCCGCTACAAAATCAGCAACTTCGGCACTCTCTGCCTCCAGCGCTCTGGCAATCGGGTGGTCGGGTGAGATGCCGACGAAGGACGCCCCCATCAGCGTATCGGGGCGGGTGGTGTAGACTTCGATGGCGTCGCCGCCGTCCGCGCGCTCGAAGGCGAACTGCAGGCCGCGCGACTTGCCGATCCAGTTCTCCTGCATCAGGCGCACCTTGGCGGGCCAGTTCTCCAGGCCGTCCAGCGCGTCCAGCAGTTCCTCGGAGTAATCGGAGATCTTGAAGAACCACTGCGTCAGCTCGCGCCGCTCCACCAGCGCGCCCGAGCGCCAGCCGCGGCCGTTTTCGACCTGCTCGTTGGCGAGCACGGTCATGTCGATCGGGTCCCAGTTCACCACCGCGTTCTTGCGGTAGACCAGGCCCTTCTCCAGGAAGTCGAGGAACAGCGACTGCTGCTGGCCGTAGTATTCCGGATCGCAGGTGGCAAACATCCGGCTCCAGTCCAGCGACAGGCCCAGGGGCTTCATCTGCTCCACCATCGTGTCGATGTTGGAATAGGTCCACTCCTTCGGATGCCCGCCGCTCGCCATCGCCGCGTTCTCGGCCGGCATGCCGAAAGCGTCAAACCCCATGGGATGCAGCACGTTATGCCCGGTTGACAGCTTGTAGCGCGCAATCACGTCGCCCATCGTGTAGTTGCGCACATGCCCCATGTGCAGCTTGCCCGACGGGTAAGGGAACATCTCCAGCACGTAATATTTCGGCTTGCCGGGTGTGCGCTTGGCCTGAAAGATTCCGGCCTCATCCCAGGCCTTCTGCCATCGTGCTTCGATTTCAGGAGCTATGTAACGCGGCATCAGAGCGGTCCTTTGCATAAAAACGCCGGGCGAGGGGCCCGGCGCTTCTGATAATGGGGTTTGGCAGGTGATTCCAGAGCGCAGGGCAGGTCAGAGTTTCTTGTCGGCAATCCGAAGCTGCCGGGCGCGCGACAGAATCGCGTCTTCCACCGCGCGGGTGGTGGCGGCGCTGGCCGGGCCGCTTTGGGTTTGCAGCGACAGGTTCAGCGCGCGGGCATCCAGCGCCGGGTCCTTGATGTGGACCGTGGCGCGATAGGCGCGGCCGCCGCCGGGCGGGGTGCCGTAGCCGGTGATGATGACGCCGGTGAAAGGATCGACCGATTGCACCGGCAGGAAGCTCAGCACATCCAGGCTCGCGGTCCAGAGGTAGCGGTTCACCTGCAGGTTCTGGTCGGGTTTGGCGCCGAACGCGTCCCAGATGCTGGTGCCGGTCTGGTTCGCCGGGTCTCTGGGATTGCCGCCGATCACCTTCTCGTTGTAGCCGCGCGGACCGGTGCCTTCGGTGCTGCCGTCCTCGCCGCCGCCGGTGGTGGCACAGCCAGCGGCCGCCAGCAGCAAAGCCATCGTTCCAAACGTCTTAAACCCAAGCATGTGCGGCGCCGCCCCTTCCCCTAGATTGCTGCGCAACAGTCCTAGACAAGGCAATGGCCGGCAACAAGCCCCTTCTTCCGCGGCCCACCTTGCGCGCGGGCCCGTGCGTGCCGCTTTCCCTGTGCGGATGCCTAAACTGCACCCGCTGCCGGAGCCGCGCGCCACTGTGGCATCGTTGCACCAGCTTTAACGTGATCGAAACACTTGCTGTCCGCCGTGCTTGCCCAAACGGCCCAAAAAGAGCGACACGGGGTGCGTACTCAGACTGGTGCCGCAGAGCGCGGTTTGAGATCAGAAAAACTGGAACCCGAGGGAAAACAATGAAAAAGATTCTCTTCGCTTCGACTGCCCTGATCGCCGCCGCCGGTGCTGCGGCCGCACAAGGCGTTGAATTCAACGGCTATGGCCGGTTTGGTCTGGGCTACGCAGAAGACCGCACCGTCACCGGTACCCCGAACGCCGATGAAACCATCATCGTCAGCCGTCTGCGCATCAACATCGATGCAGAAACCGAAACCGACGGCGGCGTCCAGTTCGGTGCCCGCATCCGTCTGCAGGCTGACGAAGCCGCCAACGGCGAAGGCAACGGCGGCGGTCTGAACGCACCGCGCTTCCACGTTGCATTCGGCGGCCTGCGCGTTGAAGTTGGCAACGTTGCCGGCGCCATCGACAACCTGCCGGGCTACTATGGCTTCGAGCCGGGCCTGGAGAACTTCATTGGCCAGTACTCCGGTGTCGACTACGGTTTCGTCGCCTACGGCAGCGATGGTGCAGGTGATGACGGCGCGACCAGCGGCACCCACAACGGCGTCTACACCCGTTACGCAGTGGGTGACTTTGCTGTTGCCGCTTCGTACGATGCAGGCCCCGACACCTCCACCACTGTCGGTGGTGTTACCACCATCACCACGGGCTCTGACCGTTGGGACATCCACGCTGCCTACAGCTTCGGCAACGTGACCGCGGCCTTGGGCTACGGTGAGACCGACAACGCCAACGACGACGACATCACCGTGCTGACGCTGCAGAGCGACTTCGGCCCGTTCAGCACCACCCTGTTCGTGGGTGATGAATCCGTGACCGGCGCCAACGCGGCAGACTCCGCAGCACGCTCCGACACCTTCTACGGTGTCTCCGCTTCCTACGAGCTGTCCGCAGCAACCTCGATCAACTTCGCCTACGGCGACGGCTCCGGCGACCGCGACGGCGAGAGCGTCGGTATCGGCGCGATCCACGACCTGGGCGGCGGCGTCTCCCTGCGCGGCGGCATCGGCCGAGTCACCTCGTTCAGCGGCACTGGCGTTGAAACCGAGCAGGACAAAGCAGACTTCGGTGTGCAGTTCAGCTTCTAAGCTGATCCACGCTTGAGCGTGATCCGGGGCGGGTTCCTTAGGGACCCGCCCTTTTCTTTTGTCTGCAAACAGTGTTTCTTGCCGCCAAACAGTAGGGGGGCCGGTCCATGCCGCTGGAAGAGATCAGATCGAAGATTGCCAAGGCTGAAGCCGCCGCAGGCCGCGCACCGGGCAGCGTGACGCTGATTGCCGTCTCCAAGAAGCAGCCCGACGCGCGGGTCGAGGCGGTGCTGGAGCAGGGCCACCGCTGTTTCGGCGAAAACCGGGTGCAGGAGGCGGCCGGAAAATGGCCCGGCTTCCGCGAGCGTTTCGACGGTATCGACCTGCACCTGATCGGCCCCTTGCAGACCAACAAGGCGCGCCAGGCGATGGAGCTTTGCGACAGCATCCATTCGCTGGACCGCCCCAAGCTGGCGCAGACCCTGGCCCGGCTGGCGCAGGAGCTTGGCCGCTGTCCGGATCTGTTCATCCAGGTGAACACCGGCGAGGAGGAGCAGAAGGCCGGCATCCTGCCAGCCGATGCAGATGCCTTCATCGCCGAATGCCGCGGGCTGGACCTGCCGGTCAAAGGCCTGATGTGCATCCCCCCGGTTGAAGAGGAGGCGAGCCTGCATTTTGCGCTCCTCGCCAAGATCGCCGCGCGCAACGGGCTGGACGGGCTCTCGATGGGGATGAGCGCCGATTTCGGGAAGGCCATCGCGCTCGGCGCTACCCACGTCCGCGTCGGCTCCGCGATATTCGGCGAACGCGCATACTAGGGCGCAAAAGTCTTTGGAAAGACTTTTGCCAAGGCTTTTGCAAAAGCCTTGACCCGTTCCGTTTGGGCCCGCGCGGGACAAGGCCGCAGGCCGCCGCGCATCGCCGGCGCGCGCCCACGCGGCGGCGATTTGGCTTATGCTTGGCGGTTCCTCGGAAGGGCCTACGGACTGGGCTGGGATAAACTGCCAGCCACGCCCGTTCGGATCGCCCCCGCGCGCGCCGGCAACGCGCGGCTTGCTGCCCGGAACTACGGGCGGTGCCCACCGGCGGGCGGCACGATGACCCGCGTGCCCGGCCGCACCCGCGCCGCAAGCCAGTGCAGATCGCGGCGGGCAAAGGCGATGCAGCCTTCGGTCGGGTAGCCGGGCCTGCGCCATTGGTGGATGAAGATCGCCGAGCCGGCACCCGGCACCGCATCCGGCCAGTTCCAGTCCATCACCAGCACCAGATCGTAGAGCGGATCACCCCGGCGCAACCGCTCGTGGCTGAACGGGTAGGGCACGCGGACATGGTGGTTGTAGCCGGTATCGCGCATATCATCCGACCACAGATCCCCGGGCCCGATCGGCTCGGCCCAGTCCGCGGGCCGCCGCACCCGGTCCGGGCGGTAGAGCATCCCCGCGATGCGGTGAAGCCCTGCGGGTGTGGCGCCGTCGCCTTCGCGCTTGGCAGTGGTGATCCCGCCCTTGCCTATGGAACACGGCAGCAGCCGGCCCCAGAAGCGCACCCCTCGCGGCGTCAGCACCAGGTCGGCAGGAGACGCTGCCGGGGAGGTCACAGCATATGGCCCGATTTGCTGGCCTTGGTGGCGAGGTAGTGCCGGTTGTGCAGGTTCTCGCCAACTTTCAGCGGAACCCGTTCGGCCACCTCGATGCCGGTCTTGGCCATCATCGCGAGCTTGTTGGGGTTGTTGGTCAAGAGCCGCACCTGCGAGAAGCCCAGCTTCTTCAGGATCGCCGCGCCGAGGCGGAAATCGCGCTCGTCATCCTCGAACCCCAGCCGGTGGTTGGCCTCCACCGTGTCAAAGCCCTGATCCTGCAGCGAATAGGCGCGCATCTTGTTGGCAAGACCAATGCCGCGGCCCTCCTGGTTGAGGTAGAGCAGCAGGCCCGCGCCCTCGGCCCCCATCTGCATCAGCGCGCCGCGCAGCTGCGGGCCGCAATCGCATTTCAGCGAGCCCAGAACATCGCCGGTGAAACACGCCGAATGCAGCCGTGCCAGCACCGGCTTGTTGCGGTCGGGCTTGCCAATCTCCACCGCGTAATGCTCCTCGGCGCCATCCTCGGGGCGGAAGATGTGCAGCCGTCCGGCCTCCGCCGCGTCCATCGGCAGGCGCGCGGCGGCCACCGGGTGCAGGGGGGAACTTTCGGTGAGCAGCGGCTCGGCGGCGCGGCGGGCAATCACCGTCAGCCCGTGCGCGGCGGCAAAGCCTGCCGCATCCGTGACCGGCACCAGCGCCGCAGCGGGCAGGAGGCGTGCCGATTTCACCAGCGCAATCGCCAGCCGGTGCAGCCCGGCCGAGCCCTCGCGCAGGCTGGAGAGCGGCCCCTTCAGCGGCGTAACGAGATCGCCGGCCGGATCCGCCAGCGACCGGATCCAGTCCAGATCGCCGGAGGCAGGCACCCGCACCCGGGCAATATCCTCGTCATAGACCCGGGCCTTCAGCGTGTCGGCCCGCCGCGCCGTAAGTGCCAGCGTCAGATCGCCAAGCGCCCGCATCTCTGCCAGACGGGGGGCATCCAGCGTTTCGACCGAGATCGCCAGTGCCGCCTCGCCCGCACATGTCAGCACCACCGGCAGCCCCATGCGCAAATCGACCCGGGCACGGGCGAGCAGTTCGATCACGGTGGGCATCAGGCTCATGGGCGGTTCCGTCGTGCAGTTTCGGGCGGGCAGACCATACCTAAGTCGGAACGCGGGGAAAGTGAAACAATTCCCTTCCCCGGGACACGTCGGCGTGAAACTTCTGCAGCATCCCTTGCCGCGGGGCGGGTGGATGCGCATTTTCGAAAGGGCAGACAGGAGGATAGCCAATGGCGCAGCTTAAGAAAATTCTGCTGGTCGACGATGACGAGGACCTTCGCGAGGCGTTGAGCGAACAGCTCGTGATGACCGAGGATTTCGACGTCTTCGAAGCCGAGAGCGGGCAGGGCGCGATGGAGCGTGCGAAGGAAGCGCTCTATGACCTCATCATTCTCGACGTGGGGCTGCCCGATACCGACGGGCGCGAGCTGTGCCGGCTGATGCGCAAGCAGGGCGTGAAGGCGCCGATCCTGATGCTGACCGGCCATGACAGCGATGCCGACACCATTCTCGGGCTTGATGCCGGCGCCAACGACTATGTCACCAAGCCCTTCAAGTTCCCGGTGCTGCTTGCCCGGATCCGCGCCCAGCTGCGCCAGCACGAGCAATCGGAGGACGCGGTCTTTGCGCTGGGGCCTTATACCTTCAAGCCCGCGATGAAGCTGCTGGTGACCGAGGATGACCGCAAGATCCGCCTGACCGAGAAAGAAACCAACATCCTCAAGTTCCTCTACCGCTCCAGCGACGGCGTGGTGCCGCGCGATGTGCTGCTGCATGAGGTCTGGGGCTACAACGCCGGTGTCACCACCCACACGCTGGAGACGCATATCTACCGGCTGCGCCAGAAGATTGAGCCCGATCCGTCGAATGCGCGCCTTCTGGTGACGGAATCAGGCGGATACCGTCTGGTCGGCTGAGGCATACGGGGCGGGGAAGCGGCAACCGCCGCGCGCCCCCACGAGATCCCGCGCACATCCGGGTCATGATGTGCACCTCCCTGTTGGACTGGCCGGGCCTTGCGCCCGGCCTTTTTTTCGTCCCGATGACCTCGCCGCAAGGAGCGGACGTTGCAATCGCCTCTGGAGCTTTCGCCCCCGTGCGGGCAGTATCGCGCCGCAGCAGACTTGAGACGCTCCCGAAACGTCCCTGAAACGCCCCTGAGACGAGATCCGCAATGCCCTTCACCCTTGCCACCTGGAACATCAACTCGGTCCGCCTGCGCGAGCCCATCGTGCTGAAACTCCTGCAGGAGCAGGCGCCGGATGTGCTTTGCTTGCAGGAATGCAAGAGCCCGGTGGAGAAGATCCCGGTGGAAGCCTTCCGGGCGCTTGGCTACACCCACATGATCGGCCGCGGCCAGAAAGGCTACAACGGCGTTGCGATCCTCTCCCGCCTGCCGATCGAGGAGGCGGGCAGCGCGGATTACGCGGGCCTCGGCCACGCCCGCCACATCGCCGGGCGGCTGGAGAACGGTGTCACCATCCATAACTTCTATGTCCCCGCGGGCGGCGACGTGCCGGACCGCGAGGTAAACGCGAAATTCGGCCAGAAGCTCGACTACCTGACGGAAATGCGCGACGCCTTCCGGGCCGAGACGCCGCAGAAGTCGATCCTCGTCGGCGATCTCAACATCGCCCCGCGCGAGGATGACGTCTGGGACCACAAGAAGCTGCTGAAGGTGGTGAGCCACACGCCGGTAGAAGTGGCGCATCTGGCCGAGGTGCAGGCGGCCGGCGGCTGGGCCGACATCACCCGCCAGGACATTCCCGAGGGCCGGCTCTACAGCTGGTGGAGCTACCGCGCGCGGGACTGGGACGCGGCCGACAAGGGCCGCAGGCTCGATCACGTCTGGGCCAGCGCCGATATTGCCGCGGCGGGCCACTCCAGCCGCATCCTGCGCGACGCCCGCGGCTGGGAGAAGCCGAGCGACCACGCGCCGGTCTTTGCCACCTTCGATCTATGAGGCGTGCGGGCCGGGCCCAACTCCTCTCTTGGTTTCTGCCGCGGCCGATTCCATATAGGGGGCAAGTTCCATGCGGGAGAACAGTGACATGATGGATATTATCGGCAACGCGGGCGAAGCGGCCCCGGCAGGTGACCTGATCAAGGACGTGACTGAGGCGTCGTTCATGCAGGATGTGGTCGAGGCGTCGATGCAGGCGCCGGTGATCGTGGACTTCTGGGCGCCCTGGTGCGGCCCTTGCAAGACCCTGGGCCCGGCGCTGGAGGCGGCGGTGGCGCGCGCCAAGGGTGCGGTCACCATGGCCAAGATCAACGTCGACGAAAACCAGCGCCTGGCGCAGGCACTGGCGCAGCAGGGCCTGCCGCTGCAATCGATTCCCACCGTCGTGGCCTTCGTGCAGGGCCGCCCTGTCGACATGTTCCAGGGCGCACTGCCGCCAAGCGAGATCGACGCCTTCCTGAAGCGCGCGATCGAGGCCGCGGGCGGCACCGCCGACGGCGGACTGGGCGAGGCGCTGGAAGCGGCGGAGCAGATGCTGGCTGAAGGCGCGGCCGCCGACGCGGCGCAGACCTTTGCCGCGATCCTGGGCGAGGATGGCAACAACGCCGCGGCCTTCGGCGGGCTGGCGCGGTCGCACATCGCGCTTGGCGATCTGGAACAGGCCGAGGCGATCCTGAACGGCGCCCCGGCGGAGATATCTGATGCGCCGGAGATCGAGGCCGCCCGGGCCCAGATCGAACTGGCCCGCCAGGCCGAGAATGCAGGCCCCGTGGGTGATCTGCGCGCCGCGGTGGACGCAAACCCGGACGATCTCCAGGCCCGTTTCGATCTCGCCCAGGCGCTGCATGCATCGGGCGACGCCGAGGGCGCAGTGAACGAGCTGCTGGAGCTGTTCCGCCGCGACCGCGAATGGAACGAAGGCGCGGCCAAGGCGCAGCTTTTCACTATCTTCGGTGCGCTGAAGCCCAATGATCCGGTGGTTCTGAATGGCCGCCGCAAGCTGAGCTCGATGATATTTGCCTAACAAAGGGGCAGCACTAACTCTGTTCTATGATTCAGGCCGCTGATCTGCCGGACACGATCCCCGTGTTCCCCTTGCCCGGGGCGCTTCTGCTGCCCCGGTCCCGTCTGCCCCTTCACATTTTCGAGCCGCGCTACCTGCAAATGCTTGAAGACACGCTGAAGTCCCAGCAGCGGCTGATCGGCATGGTGCAGCCCTGCCCAGCCGGCAATGGCAGCGCCGAGGGGCTGCACGTGATCGGATGCGCGGGCCGGGTCACCCAGTTCTCCGAAACCGAGGACGGACGCTACCTGATTACCCTTTCTGGCGTATCGCGCTTCCGCATCACCGGCGAGGCCGACGGCTTCACCCCCTACCGGCGCTGCGATGTCAGTTGGAACGGCTTCGAGCGCGACCTTGGCCGCACCGAGGCCGATACCAGCCTCGACCGGCATGCCTTCCTAGACCTTCTGGAGCGGTTCTTCGTGGCCCGCGGGCTATCGACCGACTGGGAATCGCTGAAGGAGGCGGATGACGAATTGCTGATCAACTCGCTGTCGATGCTCTTGGAATTCGATCCCGAGGACAAGCAGGCCTTGCTCGAGGCGCCCTGTCTTGCCACAAGGCGGGAAACGCTGGTCACTTTGATCGAATACACCCTGCGCGGCGGGACACACGAGGAAATTCTGCAATGACGGAGAAAGAGGCTCTCAACGCGGACGCCAAGGAAGCTCCCGCCTTCGACCGGCGGATGCTGGAAGCGCTGGTCTGCCCGCTGTCCCAGACAGTGCTGGAATATGACGCCGGGGCGCAGGAGCTGATCTCCCGCGCCGCAAACCTCGCATTCCCGATCCGCAACGGCATTCCGGTGATGCTGGAAGACGAGGCGCGCACGCTGGACTGACATCCCTCGCGTCCTGCGCCCCCCGGTGCGTGGGGTGCGCATCCGAGGCATTTCCCCTCCATGTCTTGCCTGGCGGCAGGGGCGCGCTCCCGCCTCCGCAGGTGCCCGGCTGCGTCGGCCCCCATGGCAGAGTTGGGCCGGGCTCCGCGCTGCCGCGCGGAGCGGCTGCTCTGCCGCCGCGGCGATTTCATCGCATCGGTTCTGCTTGCTGCGGGCAAGGCAAAGCGGTGCTTCGAAGCGGTCTGGGTGCGGTGGCAAGGATCGTGTGCGGCGCAAACCGCAGCGCGCTGTCAGGCCCAACTGTGCA
This sequence comes from Cribrihabitans pelagius, assembly GCF_048820915.1. Taxonomy (NCBI): domain Bacteria; kingdom Pseudomonadati; phylum Pseudomonadota; class Alphaproteobacteria; order Rhodobacterales; family Paracoccaceae; genus Cribrihabitans; species Cribrihabitans pelagius. Next base: position 52,253 of record NZ_JBMERR010000013.1, read on the forward strand.
GGGCCATCCCCGCGGGAGGGCTCGAAGCTGGCGGGAGGCGGCCCGCCGCCTTGCTCCACAGATGCCATGCGGGCAGCGTCTGCCGCGCACATTGTGCTGTGGCTCAGATCGCCTGCCCCTTCAAGAGCCGCGGCAGGTCTCCGGTGAGCCCCGCCGCCTCGCGCACGAAGCCGCGGCGCAGCCCGGGTACCGCCTGTGCCAGCCCCATGCCAATATCTCTCCCCAGCCGCAGAAGCGGGTTGTCGTTGGAAAACAGCCGGTTGAACATGTCCGTCGCCGCCGCTAGCGTCGCGGTGTCAAAGCGCCGCCATTGCTGGTAGCGCGCCAGAACCAGCTCCGAACCGATGTCCTCGCCGCGGCGGGCGGCTTCGGTCACCACCTCGGCCAGCGCCGCTACGTCGCGCAAGCCCGCGTTCAGCCCCTGGCCCGCGATCGGATGCACCCCATGTGCCGCGTCGCCCACCAGCGCCAGCCGCGCAGCAGTGAAGCTGTTGGCGATGGTGAGGTTCAAGGGGTAGGTGAAGCGCTTGCCGGCCAGCGAGATTTCCCCCAGGAAATCCCCGAACCGCGGCCTGAGCGCGGCCAGGTAGCCGACATCGTCCATTGCGTGAATTGCCTCCGCCGTCTCCCGGCGCTCGCTCCACACGATGGAGGAGCGGTTGCCCGGCAGCGGCAGGATCGCCAGCGGCCCGGGCGGCATGAAGAACTGGTGTGCCACGCCATTGTGCGGCCTCTCATGCGCAATCGCGCAGACCAGCGCGGTCTGGCCGTAGTCCCAGCCGCTGCGCTTGATGCCCGCGCGCGCGGCGGTGCCGCTCCGGCGCCCGTCCGAGCCCACAAGCAGCTGGCCATGTAAGACGCTGCCATCCTCCAGGGTGACGCTGACGCCGCCCGGCTCCACCGCCTGCGCCACCACCCGCTGACCGTGCACCAGGGTGATGCCGGGCGCGGCCTCCATCGCCCTGAGGAAGGCGCGGCGCAGGTAGCGGTCCTCGACCATGTAGCCCATCGGGCCCTCGTCCAGCTCATCGCCGCCGAAGTGCAGGAAGAAGGGCGAGGGCCCCAGGCCCGCATGGCCGTCGGTCACCTTGATCTCCAGCATCGGCTGGGCGTGATCCGCCACCGCGGGCCAGACACCGATCTGGGCCAGCAGCTTCTGCGAGGCCAGCGCCAGCGCATAGCCGCGCCCGTCGAAGGTCTCGTCCTCCAGTTGCGGCGGGCTCAGCGCGTCGATCACGGTGACGCTGTGGCCGGTCTGCGCAAGCGCCAGGGCCAGGGCGGGGCCGTTCAGCCCGCCGCCCACGATCAGGATATCAGAGCTGTTTTTCATGCCCCGCAATATGCCGCTGCCAGCGCGATTGTCCATCCGCCAAGCGCGGGATTGTGCCTGCCCCGCGCTGCCGCTACCGTTTGCCGCAAACGCATGGGGAGACGAGCGAATGAACGACTGGCTGACAATGACGGCCGCCGGCCTGGGGCGCGGCATCGGCGCGGGCGAGATCAGCCCGCTGGCGCTCACCCGCAGCTACCTGGAGGCAATCGATGCTCACCCGCAGGCCAGCCGGATCTACACCCAGGTAACCCATGACCGCGCTCTGGCCGAAGCCGAAGCCGCCGAGGAACGCGCGAGGGCCGGCCTGCGCCGCTCGCCCCTCGACGGGGTGCCGCTGAGCTGGAAGGACCTGTTCGACAGCGCGGGCGTTGCCACCGAGTCCGGATCGGCGCTGCTGAAGGGGCGGGTTCCCGAGCGCGATGCCTTGGTGCTGCGCAATGCTACCCAGATGGGGGCTGTCTGCCTCGGCAAGACGCATATGAGCGAGCTGGCGTTCTCCGGCCTCGGCTTCAACCCGGTGACCGCGACGCCGCCCAACGTGAACGATCCGGAGGCCGCGCCTGGCGGGTCCTCCTCGGGCGCGGCGGCCTCGGTCGCGCATGGCCTGGCGGCGGGGGCCATCGGCTCGGACACCGGCGGCTCGGTGCGTATCCCGGCGGCCTGGAACGATCTGGTGGGGCTGAAGACCACCTCGGGCCGCATTCCGCTCGACGGCGTGGTGCCGCTCTGCCTCAAGTTCGACACCATCGGCCCGCTCGCCCGGTCGATGGAGGACGCGGGCTTGCTCCTTGGCCTGCTCGAAGGCACTGCCGGGCCGGACCTGCGCAACCCGCCGCCGCTGAAGGGCCGCCGCTTTGCCGACCTGCAGACCGTGGTGCTCTCGGACATCGATCCGCAGGTTGCCGCCGCCCATGCCGCCGCGCTGGACCGGCTGCGCGATGCGGGCGCGGAGATCGTGCCGATTGAGGTTCCGGCGCTGGCAGAGGCGATGGACCTCAGCCCGATCCTCTACACCACCGAGGCCTATGGCCTCTGGAAGGACGTGATCGAGGCGGCGCCGCATCTGATGTATGGCGAGATCCTCGAACGCTTCCGCACCGGCGCGCAGTTCTCCGGCCCCGATTACGTCGCCGCCTGGAGCAAGCTGGAGCAGTACCGCGCGGCATGGGGCGGGGCTGTCGCGGGCTTTGACGCGGTGCTGAGCCCGACCGCGCCGAACCTGCCGCCCAACGTGGCGCGGCTGGAAAGCGACCGGGACTACTACGTGAAGGCGAACCTGCTCGCGCTCCGCAACACCCGCGTCGGCAACCTGATGGGGCTGAGCGGCCTGTCGCTGCCCACCGGCACCCCAAGCTGCGGGCTGCAACTCCTGGGCAAGCCCCACGGCGAGGAGGCGCTCCTGCGCATCGGCGCCGCGGTGGAGGCCGCTCTTGTCTGAATGCCACATTCGCCCCGCGCCGGGCGATCACCGGGTGGACGCATCCGCCCCCTCACTGTAACCTGACGCGCAAACGGGGCGCCCATGATCCCGTGTCCGAGGCTTGAAAATCATGACTTTCCCAGAGCGGTTCGCGAACCTGCCTGCCTACGCCTTTCCGCGCCTCCGCGCGCTTCTGGACCACCACGCCCCGGGCGGGGACGTGGTGCATATGACCATTGGCGAGCCGAAACACGCTTTCCCGCAATGGGTGAGTGATGTGATTGCCGCAAACGCCGCGGCCTTCAATCAGTATCCGGCGAATGACGGCACGGCTGAACTGCGCGGCGCGATCACCGGCTGGATCGGCCGCCGCTATGGCGTGAGCCTCGATCCCGAGGTCAACGTCATGGCGCTAAACGGCACCCGCGAGGGGCTCTACAATGCGGCGATGGCGCTGTGCCCGGAGGTGAAGAACGGCAAGCGCCCGGCGGTGCTGATCCCGAACCCGTTTTATCAGGTCTACATGGTGGCGACGATCTCGGTTGGGGCGGAGCCGGTCTTTGTGCCGGCCACTGCCGAGACCGGGCATCTGCCCGACTACGAGAGCCTGCCCGCAGAAGTGCTCGACCGTACCGCCGTCGCCTATATCTGTTCGCCTGCCAATCCGCAGGGCGCGGTTGCGTCGCGCGGCTATTGGGAGCGGCTGATCCGGCTGGCTGAAAAGCACGACTTCCGCATCTTCGCCGACGAATGCTACTCCGAGATTTACCGGGATGCGGCGCCCGTCGGCGCGCTGACCGTGGCGCAGGAACTGGGCGCGGACCCTGAGCGGGTGGTGCTGTTCAATTCGCTCTCGAAGCGCTCGAACCTGCCGGGGCTGCGCTCCGGGCTGGTGGCGGGCGGGCCGGAAAGCCTGAAGCGGATCAAGCAGCTGCGCGCCTATTCCGGCGCGCCCCTGCCCGGGCCTTTGCAGGCCGCCGCCGCGAAAGTCTGGGCGGACGAGGCGCATGTGCAGGAAAACCGCGCGCTCTACCGGGAGAAATACGCCATCGCGGATAAGGTTTTTGCCGGGCTCGACGGCTACATGGCGCCGGAGGCGGGCTTCTTCCTCTGGCTGCCGGTCGAGGACGGCGAGCGCGCGGCGCTGAAGCTCTGGCAGGAGACCGGCGTGCGGGTGCTGCCCGGCGCCTATCTGGCGCAAGGCGAACCGGGCCGGAACCCCGGCGAGAAATACATCCGGGTGGCGCTGGTCGCCCCCGCGGAACAGACCCGCGCAGCACTCACGACGCTGCGCGGCTGCCTGTACTGACCGCTGCCCGGCGGCCCGCGTGTCCGCAGGCCGTCGCGCCAAGAGCAAGAAACGGACCGGCCGCTTGAACCCCGCGGCAAACAGCGGGGCAGGGCCGGCAAGGAAACGGAACCGAGGTAGGCATGGCATTTCAATCCCGCAGCCGCGATCCGCTGCTTGACAGCAACATGCAGGCAGCCATCGAAAAGCGCGGCAAGGAGCTGATCGGGGTCGTCCTGATCGGGCTCGGCCTCGCCCTGGCGGCAATGATCGGCAGCTACACGCCGGACGATCCGAACTGGATGGTCTCCACCGATGCGCCGGTGCAGAACTGGATGGGCCGCCCCGGCGCCTCGATCTCCTTCATCCTTATCACGCTCTTCGGTCTCGCCAGCTGGGCGTTGCCGCTGTTCTTCGCGGTCTGGGGCGCGCGTTTCGTGCTGCACCGGGGCGAGGACCGCGTAATCTGGCCGCTTCTGCTGTCGGTGCCGTGGCTGCTGGTGGTTGCGCTGCACATGGAGACGCTGAACACCAGCCCCGCCTGGCAGGCGGCGCATCATTCGGGCCTTGGCGGCATGGTCGGCTATACCTTCCTCGGCGCGCTGCTGTCGCTGTTGCCGGTCAGCCTGCAGTTCATGGTGAAGCTGATGTCGCTGCTGACCGCGGCGGGGATGCTGGCGCTGGGCAGCACAGTGCTGGGCTTCACCTGGCCCGAGGTGAAATCGGGCCTGCGCCGGGTGATGGTCGGGCTGATCCTGGCCTATGACGCCGCCGCCGGTCTTCTGGGCCGCGGCGCCTCCAGCGGGCTGCAGGCCGCGATGACCTACCGGCGCACGAAGGCAGAGCGGGCGGCAGAGTTCGATGCCGGGAACGACGCCTATGACTATGACGATCCGGATTCCGACATCTTCGAGGACTACCCCGAAGAAAGCTGCGCCCCCGCCGCCCCGCCGGTCGCGGCCCCCGCGCCGGCCTCTGTGCCCGAAGCGCCCGCCAAAACCGGCCTGTTCGCCCGTGTGCCTGGCCTGATCCGCCGCGCTCCGCCCGAACCGGAGCCTGCCGGGACAGCTTATCACGCCTATGGCGAGGACATGGCGGAAGACGCCCAGCCCGGCGAGACGCGCATTTCCGAGAAGATTGCCAATGCGGTGCGCATCCGCCGCGCCGCCGAGCGCGCCCCGGCGCACGACCCGGAGCTGCCGCTGACCAAGGGGCGCGGCCGACGTCCGGCACCGCTGATCTTCAACCCCAATCCTGCGGCAGCTGGCCTCCCGCCGGAGCCGCCGCTGACCGGTGCGCCGGTGCCGCCGCTCTCCGCCGCGCGCGCGCCCGACTGGCAGCCCCCGGCGGAAGAGATCCCGTCCGAGGTTGCCTATGCCGCGGCAGAGGAGGACAGCGGGATGGACTGGCCCGAGGTGGAGCCGGACCACGTGCCGTCTGAGGCCCTGCCCAGCAGCCTGCCGGGCGGCATATCCGCTGTGCCGGAAGTAAGCCGCGTCCTGCGCCAAACGCCTGCCACCCCGGCCCCCGACGATGCTCCCGCCGCGGCCGGAGCACCCGGCCCCCGCCTGACCGTCGACCTGCCCAAGGCCGAGCCGCGCAAGGCGGTGGTCAGCAAGCCGGCGCCGAAACCGGCCCAGCCCTCGGCCCGCGCCAAGGCCGAAGCGCAGCCCAATCTCGCCTTCACCGAGGCGGAGAGCGACTTCGAGCTTCCGCCTCTCAGCCTGCTCACCAACCCGCAGGGCATCGAACGCCATCACCTCAGCGACGAGGCTCTGGAAGAAAACGCCCGGATGCTGGAATCGGTGCTCGATGACTATGGTGTGAAGGGAGAGATCGTCTCGGTCCGCCCCGGCCCCGTCGTTACCATGTACGAGCTGGAGCCGGCCCCGGGCCTCAAGGCTTCGCGCGTGATCGGCCTCTCCGACGACATCGCGCGCTCGATGTCGGCGCTGTCGGCGCGGGTCTCCACGGTGCCGGGGCGCACCGTGATCGGCATCGAACTGCCGAACGAGAACCGCGAGAAGGTGGTCCTGCGCGAAATCCTCGCCAGCCGCGACTTCGGCGACGGCAACCAGGCGCTGCCGCTCGCGCTTGGCAAGGACATCGGCGGCGACAGCATGGTCGCCAACCTCGCCAAGATGCCGCACCTCTTGATTGCGGGCACCACCGGCTCCGGTAAGTCGGTTGCAATCAACACCATGATCCTTTCGCTGCTTTACAAGCTCACGCCCGAGGAATGCCGCCTGATCATGATCGATCCCAAGATGCTGGAGCTTTCGGTCTATGACGGCATCCCGCATCTGCTTTCTCCCGTGGTCACCGACCCCAAGAAGGCCGTGGTGGCGTTGAAATGGGTGGTGGGCGAAATGGAAGACCGCTACCGCAAGATGTCCAAGATGGGCGTGCGCAACATCGCAGGCTTCAATGGCCGCGTGAAGGAAGCGCTCGCGAAGGGCGAGATGTTCTCGCGCACGGTGCAGACCGGTTTTGACGACGACACTGGCGAACCGGTGTTCGAGACCGAAGAATTCCAGCCCGTCGCGCTGCCCTATATCGTCGTCATCGTCGACGAGATGGCCGACCTGATGATGGTGGCGGGCAAGGAGATCGAGGCCTGCATCCAGCGTCTGGCGCAGATGGCGCGGGCCTCCGGCATCCACCTGATCATGGCCACCCAGCGCCCCTCGGTCGACGTGATCACCGGCACCATCAAGGCCAACTTCCCGACCCGGATCTCGTTCCAGGTGACCTCCAAGGTCGACAGCCGCACCATCCTGGGCGAGATGGGCGCCGAGCAGCTCCTCGGCATGGGCGACATGCTCTACATGGCGGGCGGTGCCAAGATCACCCGTTGCCACGGTCCCTTCGTGTCGGACGAGGAAGTCGAGGAGGTGGTCAATCACCTCAAGCAGTTCGGCCCGCCGGATTACGTTGGAAGTGTGCTGGACGGTCCCGACGAGGAAAAGGCCGACAACATCGACGCGGTGCTCGGGCTCTCCACCGGCGGCAACACCGATACCGAAGATGCGCTCTACGACACCGCGGTGGCGATTGTGGTCAAGGACCGCAAGTGCTCCACCTCCTACATCCAGCGCAAGCTGGCGATCGGTTACAACAAGGCCGCCCGCCTGGTCGAGCAGATGGAGGAGGAAGGTGTGGTCTCGCCGGCGAACCACGTGGGCAAGCGCGAAATTCTGGTGCCCGAACAGTAACCTGCACAATAATCTGCCGATGCCGGCCCCGTTGCGGGGCCGGCATCTTCACATTTGCGGACCCGCTCCTATGTTGATCCCATGAAACGGATTGCACTCACCCTTGCGCTGATCCTCGCGGCCCCCGCTTCCTGGGCCGCCGAGAAGCTCAGCCTGAACGAGATCTCGCGCTATCTGAACGGGATCTCGACCGCGTCTTCGCCGTTCACCCAGATCAACGGCGATGGCAGCCTGTCCACCGGCAAACTCTACATGCACCGGCCGGGCCGGATGCGCTTCGAGTATGACAAAAAGGGCGGCACGGTGATCGCCGGCGGCGGCGCCGTGGTGATCGAGGACCCGAAGTCGAACCAGCCGCCCGAAACCTACCCGCTCAGCCGCACGCCGCTGTCGATCATCCTGGCGCGCAACGTCGACCTCGGCCGCGCCAACATGGTGGTGGGCCACAGCTTCGACGGCACCTCCACCGTGGTGCGGGCGCAGGATCCGGCGCATCCCGAGTATGGCAGCATTGAGATGATGTTCACCGGCAATCCGGTCGAGCTGCGCAAATGGGTGGTGCATGACAGCGCGGGCAGCAGCACCACGGTGGTACTGGGCGCGCTGGAGACCGGCGGCGGCCTGCCCGGCTCGCTGTTCCGCCCCGGCCGCAACCGCTGAGCCTTATGGCCCGCCAGCGGCAGCCTGTACGCTGATCTGAACCGTCACTTGCAGGAAAGCGCCCGCAGCGCGCGCAAGCGCGCTGCCCGGCTTAACTGGCGGTGCGCGCTTTCCTTGGAAAGCGCCTGACGCCGGGCGGGAGCGCCCCGGCCTCAGAGCACGGCGGAGGCCGGTTGTGTCGCGGCCAAGCCGGGGCGCGGGCGAAGTCCGGCTCAGCGGTAGTGGCGGCAGGTTGCCAGCTGCGCCTGGTAGGTGCGCGACCGCGACTCCACGCGCGATGCCACCCGCATCAGCCAGGCTTTGTGCCGGTAGCTGCCGCGGGCATAGCCAGAGTGGCCCTCGTGATAGGCCAGATACTGGTTGCGCGCGTCATAAAGTGGAATGCCGTTCTTGGCCCGGCTGCGGGCCATGTACCAGCCCATGAAGTCGGTGGCATCCTTGATCCGGTCCCGCTTGGCCCGCCGCCGCCCGGTGTCGCGGCGGTAGTCGTCCCAAGTGCCGTCCAGCGCCTGGCTGTAGCCGTAGGCGCTCGACTGCCGCCCGACCGGGATCACCCCGAGGAGATACTGGTGCGGCGTGCGCGCATCGCCGCGGAACCGGCTCTCGTGGTAGATCGTCGCCATCTGCACATGCACAGGCACCCCCCAGCGGCGCTGGGTGGCGCGGAAGGCCTTCAGGTATTCCGGACGTTGCTTGATAATGCTGCACGCGTTGTCCAGGTTGCGCGGCGGCTCGTTGTACCCGCCCCCGCAGGACGCAAGCCCCAGCAGGAGAACCAGGGCGCTGATGATTCTGCTCATTGCCTCTGCCACTTTTTTGTTTTGCCGCGAGTCTACCGGATTGCTGCCCGTGTGAAAATCAATTTCCAAGCGCAAGGGACGCTTAGCGAGGCTGCCGCAGCGCAGCAGCCCGCGCGCGCGAACGCTGCTGTTAGTGCCCGCCCAGCGGCGGGAAACCGCCACTGTAACGGGTGTCCTCACAGACTGTTTCCCGGGAATTCTCCGTCAACGGTTGGACTTTTCCCGGCAGGAAGCGCTATTTAAAAAGAATGGGAGCTGGAGAACCATGTTGAGAACGCGCGCGAAATACAATCTGGGGCAAGTCGTCCGGCACCGCAAACACCCGTTCCGCGGAGTGGTCTTTGATGTCGATCCCGAATTTGCCAATTCCGAGGAATGGTATCAGGCGATCCCCGAGGACAGCCGCCCGCACAAGGCGCAGCCCTTCTATCACCTGCTGGCAGAGAACGAGCAGTCCTACTACGTCGCCTATGTTTCGGAGCAGAACCTTGTGGCCGATTACTCGGGCGAGCCGGTGGGCCACCCCGACGTGCCCGAGATGTTCGGCCAGTTCGACGGCGGCGCCTATTCCCTGGAGTTCCAGCTGAACTGACGCGGCCTTCGCGCGCGCGGTCCGGGCTGGCTGGGAAGAGCAGGGCAGAGCAGAGCAGGCCGGCCCCTTTCCGGACCGTGTTCAGTACCCCAGCCTTATTTGCCAGCGCCAAAAGCCCTGACGCAGAACCCCTGATTCAATACCCCAGCGCGCAGCCGTCCTTGCGCGGGTCGCTGCCGCCTTCCAGCACGCCGGAGTCATGCATGAGAATCGCCTGCGCCCCGCCGAGAGGTGTTTCCGGCATCTCGATCTTGTGGCCCATCCCGGCCAGCTCCTCCAGCACCGCCGCGCTGTAGCCGCGCTCTGCCTTCAGCACGCCGCCAACGGCAAAGCAGCGCGGTGCGTCGATCGCCGCCTGCAGGTCCATGCCGAAATCCGTCATGTTGGTCAGCAGCCGGGCATGGCCGGTGGGCTGATAGGCGCCGCCCATCACCCCGAAAGGCATCAGAACCCGCCCGTCGCGGCGCAGCATCGCGGGGATGATCGTGTGCATCGGCCGCTTGCCCCCTGCCATCTCGTTTGCATGGCCCGGCTCCAGCGTGAAGCCCGCGCCGCGGTTCTGCATCAGGATACCGAATTTCTCCGAGGCGATGCCCGAGCCGAAGCTGTGGAAGATCGAATAGATCAATGAGACCGCCATGCCGTCCTTGTCGGCCACGGTGATATAGACCGTATCCTTGTGCACCGCCTCGCTCAGCGGCGCGGCGTCAGCCATGGCGCGGCGCGGGTCGATCAGCGCGGCAAGCTGGGCCGCGGTCTCCGGTGCCAGCATGTGCTGAAGCCGCGTGGTGTGGTCCGGATCGGCGAGGAAGCGGTTGCGCGCATCATAGGCCAGCTTGCTGGCCTCGGCCTCGATATGGGCGCGTCCGGCGCCGAAGGGGTCCATACCCGCGATGTCGAAATGCTTCAGGATGTTCAGCAGCAGGATCGCCGTCGCCCCCTGGCCGTTGGGCGGATGCTCGCCCAGCTCGATGCCCTTGTAGGTGCCAAAGACCGGCTCCGCGGTGTCTGCGCGGACCGCTGCGAAATCTTCCATCGTCTGCACCCCGCCCAGGGCGGTGAGGGCGGCGGCCATGTCCTCTGCCACCTCGCCGGTATAGAAGGCATCGCGCCCGTCCCGGGCGATACGGCGCAGCACCTCGGCCTGGCCCGGCGCGCGGAACAGAACCCCTGCCGAGGGCGCCTTGCCGCCGTGCAGATAAGCCTTGCGGGCAGCGCGCTGCAGCGTCCCCGCGCTGTTCTGCCAGTCAAAGGCGGTACGCGGCGCCACCGGAACGCCTTCCTCGGCATAACGGATTGCGGGCTCCAGAAGCGCCGCCAGCCCCAGCTTGCCCTCGGTCTCAGCCAGGCGGCAGAAGGCGTCAATGGCGCCCGGCAGCGTCACCGCATGCGGGCTGCCCAGCGGCACTGCGCTCAAGCCTTCTGCGCGCAGATCCGCCGCGCTGGCCGCAGCCGCCGCCCGGCCCGAGCCATTCAGCGCTTGGATCTCCGATGAGCCTGGACGGGAAAAGAGCACAAAGCAGTCACCGCCGATGCCGGTCATCTGCGGCTCGCAGATCCCCAGCAGCACCGCGCCCGCAATGGCTGCATCCATCGCATTGCCGCCGCTCTTCAGGATGTCGACAGCAGTTGCCGCCGCCAAAGGGTGCGAGGTGGCGCATATGCCGTTCCCGGCAAAGACCGCAGACCGGCCGTTCTGATGGAAATCCCGCATGGCTCACCTCCTGTTGCTGCCGGGCATGACCCTAAGGCAAGGGGAGCCATTGGCAATCCGCAAAGCGGCCTGACGCAGCGGCGCCATCAGAGGGCTGATTGGAAGGGGCATTGGCGCGGGAGAAAATCCCCGGCACCGCCCGATGGTGGGGGCTATCTGCGCGGTGCCGGGGCAGAGCTTATTTCAGCTATGAATTTATCTTTTGCAGATATTTCGGGCGGGGCTTGGTCCGCAATGGGGCGCGATTGCGGCGGGGCGTCAAATCTGCGCAAGGGGGGCACCCCTGTTCCCGCGGCGCGGAATCCGTCGGCGGCAGCAGGCGTCTCCAGGGGTGGCCGGACACCGCGGCGGGGAGGCACGGGGAGTGCGCCGCGTGCAGGCATAGCGGGTCTCATCCAACTCGCGCGTGGCGCCGAATTGAACTGGAGGGGCTGTGCCGGCGCCGCTTGCAACCGCCAAGACCCTCCCCGCAGGCATGATCCGCGAGCAGGTGGCCAGCTGGGCATCCTGCGCGTCCAGTTTATTGAGGACGAGTAGGCGGCAGAGTGAGCTTCGCGTGCGGGGTTGGTTGAACCGCGAGCGAACTAACAGCGCGGAGTGGCAGCATGAACTTCCTGCGCATCGAGGCAACCGTGACCGAGCATTGGCCAAAACATCACCGCCAGACGGTGAGCAAGCGGCCGCCGGGTGAGGCCCAGGCCGCGGCTCAGTTGGCGGTCGCGGACCGGAAAGCGCTGGAGTTGATCGGGGTGGACCGGTGAATGGCGTGGCCGGTTGCGCGGAACGCGATGGTTCCCAAGGCCCCGCCCGGGATCACGGCCGGAAGTTCACTGCCCGGCCGGGCAATGCGCGCGCCAGTTGCCACATCCCTGCCAGCGCCGAGCCGGGCACCGCAAGCGGGAAACAGAAGTTACAGGCATATCCCGCCGCAATCCGCCTGATGCATTCCGCAGGCTTCATTGTGGCTGCAGCGTCAGCTGCCGGATATCAGTTGCGGGCGCTTGCGGGCTGGCCGCTGACTTTAATTTCGAAGCACAGCGACAGGTTGTTGCCGCCGCCGGTGCGCTCGTATTCGATCTGGCTGGCCAGCTCACGGATCAGGAACCAGCCGAAACCGCCTTCAGGCAAGTCGGTATGCGGCACATTGACGTCCGCGGCCTTGCCTTCGGGCAGCCGGCCGCCGGGGTAGGGGCCGCCGGCGTCCCGGATGCTGACGTAGAGCCGCTCGGCATGCAGCTTGCAATCGATCGTCACATCGCCCGGCGTGGTGCCGGCATAGGCATGTTCAACCACATTATTGACTGCCTCGGTCAGCGCAATCTGCACCTCGTCCGCGCGCTTCCCCGGCACACCGAGCGCGCGAAGCCGCGACACGATGCCAGCGATGCCCTCGCGGGCATCTATGTCGGTGGCCGTGAACGAGCAGGCGAAGGTCTTTACCATCAAATTCTCGCTTTGCGCCGCCAGCGCGCTTGGTGTCACGTGTTTGCCTGCGCCGGGGAGGTTGCCTCGCCGAGCGATGCATAGAGATTGAATACCGTGTCCATCCGGGTCAGCCGGAAAACCTTCTCGACCATCGGCGTAAGCCCGGCCAGGTCCAGCCTGCGTCCGCCGTCCAGCTGTTTCATCGCCGCCACAATGGCGCCGAGGCCGCTGGAATCGATGAACTGCACTTCCGACAGGTCAAGAATCACCCGCTCCGGCCCGCTTTCGGTCTCGCTGCGCATGTCTTCCTTGAACTGGATGGCCATGGCGGCATCAATGCGATCCGCGTTGACTTTGACGATCTGCGCATCGTCCGTCATTGTCGTTGTCAGGCTCATTTTTCTTCCCCGGAGTGATAGGTGGTCCCGCTGCACTCTAGACCTCAAAGCTTACCATTCTGTATGTGTAATTTTGATGATTGGAGGAAAAATCAATGAAAGATGTTGTCATCGCTGGTGCCGCGCGCACGCCGATGGGCGGCTTCCAGGGCATGTATGATGGCGTGAGCGCTGCCGACCTGGGCGGCGCGGCCATCAAGGCGGCGCTGGAAGGCGCGGGCGCCAAGTCCGTGGACGAGGTGCTGATGGGCTGCGTGCTGCCCGCAGGCCAGGGCCAGGCCCCGGCGCGCCAGGCAGGCTTTGCCGCAGGCCTCGGCGAGGAGGTCCCCGCCACCACGCTCAACAAGATGTGCGGCTCCGGCATGAAGGCGGCGATGATCGCCTTCGACCAGATCGCGCTCGGCCAGGCGGACACGATGATCGCCGGCGGCATGGAGAGCATGACCAACGCGCCCTATCTCCTGCCCAAGATGCGCGGCGGCGCCCGAATCGGCCATGGCCAGGTGGTTGACCACATGTTCCTCGACGGGCTGGAGGACGCCTACGACAAGGGCCGCCTGATGGGCACCTTCGCCGAGGACTGCGCGGAGAAGTACCAGTTCAGCCGGGAGGCCCAGGACGAATACGCCCTGAAGTCGCTGGCGAATGCTCTGGAGGCGCAGGAAAGCGGCGCCTTTGCGGATGAAATTGCCGCGGTCACCGTGAAGACCCGCAAGGGCGAACTGGTGACCGACGCCGACGAACAGCCGAAATCGGCACGCCCCGAAAAGATCCCCACCCTGAAACCGGCCTTCCGCAAGGACGGCACGGTGACGGCGGCCAACGCGTCGTCGATCTCGGACGGGGCCGCGGCGCTGGTGATGGCCTCGGCAGAAGCCGCAGAGGCGCAAGGCCTGACGGTGCGCGCCCGGGTGCTCGGCCATGCCAGCCACGCCCAGGCGCCCGGCTGGTTCACCACCGCGCCGGTGCCTGCTGCGCAGAAACTGATGGACCGGCTGGGCTGGACCGTCGCCGACGTCGACCTCTGGGAGGTGAACGAAGCCTTCGCCGTGGTGCCGATGGCCTTCATGCGCGAGATGGGCATCCCGCGCGAGAAGGTGAACGTGAACGGCGGCGCCTGCGCTTTGGGCCACCCGATCGGCGCTTCCGGCGCGCGGATCATGGTCACCCTGCTGAACGCGCTGGAAAAGCGCGGGCTGAAGCGCGGCATCGCCGCGATCTGCATCGGCGGCGGTGAAGGCACCGCGATTGCGATCGAGCGGGTCTGATCCGCCCCTTCTACTTTCTGGCCGAAAATACCCTCGGGGGTGAATTGACCGTCAGGTCAAGAGGGGGCAGACAGCCCCCTCCCCCCAGATGAAGGAGAGAGGCCCATGCGGGTAAACTACCAAACCCTGGCCAAGACCATCGCGGCGCTGTGCGAGGGCGAGACCGACGCGGTCGCGCTGATGGCAACGGTCGCCTGCGAGGTGCACCACGCCGACAACCGCTTCGACTGGACCGGCTTCTACCGCGTGACCGAGCCGGAACTGTTGAAGATCGGCCCCTACCAGGGCGGCCACGGCTGCCTGCAGATCCCCTTCTCCCGCGGCGTCTGCGGCGCGGCGGCGCGCACGGGCGAACTGCAGCTGGTGCCGGATGTGGAGGCCTTCCCGGGCCATATCGCCTGCGCCTCCTCGACCCGGTCGGAACTGGTGCTGCCGGTCCTGAACGGGGCTGGGGCGCTGATCGGGGTCTTCGACATCGACAGCGATTTGCCCGATGCCTTCACGGGCGAGGATGCAGAGCAGCTGGCGGCGATTCTCGCGAAGGTGTTTTCAGCGGTGTGAGCAGCCGGGGGAGGGGCTTTGCCCCTCGGCCTGCGGCCTCACCCCAGAGTATTTCGGGTCAGAAAGTACTGGAGCCAAAAGTACATGAGCCGGCGCAAGGGCTTGCGCCGGTTTTTTTGTGGCTGCGGTCTCCCGTGAAAAAATGCTTGGAAATTTCAGCGACTCGCTGCATCGTGAAATTTGAGAGCTGAATTTCACGAAGCTGGGAGCGCTGCTGTGAACGACCAGACCCTGCCCGCAGCAACCTTGGGTGCCGACATCCGCGCCCTGCGCAAGGCGCGCGGCCTGACGCTGGCGGAGACCGCGGCGCAGCTGAACCGCTCGGTCGGCTGGCTGAGCCAGGTGGAGCGCGACCTGTCGGAGCCCTCGATTTCGGACCTGCGCCAGATCGCACGGGCCATGGGGGTGCCGATGTCGATGCTGTTTGCCCATGCCGGCGCCCCGGCCGGGGAGCACGGCTATATCGTGCGCGCGGGCAGCCGCCGTCCGATGGGGTCTGGCGAGGAGGGGCTGATCGAGGAGCTTTTGTCCCCCGATCTGACCGATGATTTCGAGATGGTGCATTCCACCTTCCGGCCGCATTCACGGATGCAGGCGCCCGCGGACCGACCGACGCAGGAGGTGGGCTATGTGATCTCGGGGCGGCTGGATCTGGTGATCGGCGGCCGCGCCTTCACCGTCGGCCCCGGCGACAGTTTCCGCATCCGGCACGAGGCCTACCAATGGTCCAATCCCTATGAAGAACCCGCGGTGGCGGTCTGGGTGATTGCGCCGCCGGTCTACTGACGCGGGTGAGGACAACAAGCCGCGGCCGCAGCGCCGCAACTGGACTGAGAAACAGGGAGCGATCATGTCCGATTTTCCAAACAAGGCCCGTGTGGTCATCATCGGCGGCGGCGTCGTTGGCTGCTCGTCACTCTATCACCTGGCCAAGAAGGGCTGGAGCGACTGCGTGCTTCTGGAGAAGAACGAACTGACTGCAGGCTCCACCTGGCACGCGGCGGGCAATGTGCCGACCTTTTCGACCTCCTGGTCGATCATGAACATGCAGCGCTACTCCACCGGTCTTTACGAGCGGCTCGGGGAAGAGGTGGATTACCCGATGAACTACCACCAGTCCGGCTCAATCCGGCTGGCGCACACGAAGGAGCGGATGCAGGAGTTCGAGCGCGCCTGCGCCATGGGCCGCTACCAGGGCATTGAGATGGAGATCTGGAGCCCCGAGGAGGCCAAGGCGCGCTACCCCTTCCTGGAGACCCATGACCTGGAAGGCGTGCTGTTTGATCCGACCGACGGCGACATCGACCCCGCCCAGCTGACCCAGGCGCTGGCCAAGGGCGCGCGCGACATGGGTGCGCGGATTATCCGTTTCTGTCCCGCGACTGGTGTCACCCAGCAGCCGGACAAGACCTGGATCGTCCATACGGAGAAAGGCGACATCGCCTGCGACTACGTGGTGAACGCGGCCGGCTATTACGCCCAGCGTGTCGGCGAGTGGTTCAAACCCTACGGCGGGCGCAGCGTGCCGATGATGGTGATGAGCCATCAGTACCTGCTGACCGAGGAGATCCCCGAGGTCGAGGAATGGTCCAAGGCGAACGGCGGAAAGAAACTGCCGCTGCTGCGGGACGTCGATGTCTCCTACTACCTGCGGCAGGAGAAGCACGGCTACAACCTCGGCCCTTATGAGCCCAACTGCCGGGCGCATTGGGACACCGAGGCGGACCCGATGCCGGATGACTTCTCTTTCCAGCTCTGGTCCGACGATCTTGACCGGATCGAGGACATCGTGACCGACGCGATGGAGCGGGTGCCGCTGATGGCCACCTCGGGTGTTGCGCGCGTGATCAACGGGCCGATCCCCTATGCGCCCGACGGGCTGCCGCTGATCGGGCCGATGCCCGGCGTCGACAACGCGTATGAGGCCTGCGTCTTCACCTTCGGCATCGCCCAGGGCGGCGGTGCGGGCAAGGTGCTGGCGGAATGGATCGTCGATGGGCAGACCGAATGGGACATGTGGGCCGTCGATCCGCGCCGTTACACCGACTACACCGATCACGACTACTGCGTGAAAAAGGGGATGGAGGTCTACGGCAACGAATACGCCATGCATTTCCCGCATCACGAATGGCCCGCCGCGCGGGACAAGAAGATCAGCCAGGTGCATGACCGCGTGCAGGAGCTGGGCGGCCAGATGGGCGTCTACAACGGCTGGGAGCGGGCCAACTGGTTCGCCAAGCCCGGCGATGACACCTCGGAAGAAGCGACGCACACCTGGGGCCGCTCCGGCCCGTGGCAGAAGCGTATCCAGGAGGAATGCGAGGCGGTGCGCGACCATGTGGGCGTGCTCGACCTGCCGGGGTTCTCGCGCTTCAACCTCTCCGGCGAGGGCGCGGCGGAATGGCTGCGCGGCCGGGTAACCGGCGGGCTGCCCAAGGCCGGGCGGATGAACCTGATCTATTTCGCGGACCCCCGCGGCCGCATCCTGACCGAGATGTCCTGCCTCCGCCATGGCGAGGACCATTTCACCCTGATCACCGCAGGCGCCGCGCAATGGCACGATTTCGAGGTGCTGGAGAAGGCGCTGCCCAAGGGGCTGAGCCTTACCGATCACACCACTGAATTTGCCACCATGATCGTGACCGGGCCGGAATCGCGCGCGCTCCTGGCGGGGATTTCGGACGCTGACCTCAACCTCGGCTGGCTCACCCATCAGGAGGCCACGGTGGCGGGCAAGCCCGCGTTCCTCGCGCGGGTCTCCTTTGCCGGTGAGCTGGGCTGGGAAGTGCATTGCGCCAACACCCATCAGCCCGAAATCTACGAGGCGATCGTGGCGGGCGGGGCCAAGCCCTTTGGCATGTATGCGCTGAATTCTTTGCGCATCGAGAAAGGCTACCGCACCTGGAAGGGCGATCTCTCCAGCGACTATTCGCTGCTGGAGGCCGGGCTCGGCCGCTTCGTGAAGCTCGACAAGCAGCAGGACTTCCCCGGCAAGGCCGCGCTTCAGGCCGAGGCGGAGCAGGGGCCGACGAAGCGTTTTGTCGCCCTCATCGTCGAGGCCGGCGAAGCGGATGCGCCCTACATGTCGTGCATCTGGAAGGACGGGGAGATCGTGGGCGAGACCACCAGCGGCGACTGGGGTTACCGGGTCAATGCCTCCATCGCACTGGGCATGGTGCGGGCCGATCTGGCCAAGCCGGGCACCGAACTGGAAATCGACATCTACGGCGAGAAATGCCGCGCGGTGGTGCAGGAGGATGCGCCGATCTGGGATCCGGAGAACGCCCGGCTGCGCGCCTGACGCTATCCGGCGGTCCGGGGCAGGTGTTCCGGGCCGCTTTTCGAAACCGCCCGCCCGTATCGCACCGTGCGGGTCCGCGAGTGGGAGAGGCCTGCCATGACCCTGCCGGAACCGCGCAAGCCAAAGGATGCCAACGGCCCGGCCCGGGTCTGGTCCATCGACATCCTGATCTGCGAAGGCTTCGTGCTGACCGAAATCTCGGCGCTCCTGGAGGTGTTCCGGATCGCCAACCGGGTGCTGGCGCAGCCACCGTTCCGCTGGACTGTGCGTTCGGCCGCGGGCGGGCGGATAGGCTGCCGGGCGGGACTGAGCATTGAGAGCGAAACCTATGTCTCCCGGCCGGACGCAGATTTTGCCTTTGTACTCGGCAATTCCGACCCGGCGCACCCGGGGCTGTCCTGCGCCCGGGTGATCCAGAGCTACACCAGCCGCGGCGCCAAGGTGTTTCTGCTCGCCGAAGCCGCCGCGCGCTATATCAGCGAGCAGGGCAGCGGCGCCGGACGGCGCACCACTCATTGGGAGAACTCGGCGCTTCTGCGCGAGCGGCTGGGGCTGGCCGATGCGGCTCACGCACTGGCCTGCGAGGACGGCCCGATCGTGACCTGCGCGGGCATGGGGGCGACCACCGACATCGCGCTGGCCCTCGTCGGCCAGCTCACCTCCGCGGCGGCGCAGATGACCGTGGCCAACATCCTTCTGCACGAGCAGGTGCGCGATTACGGCTCCCTGCAGCCCTTTGCCGGCGCCAAGCCCACCATCACCGGCGACAGCGAGCTCGATCATTGCATCCGCATCATGCAGGCCAACATCGAGGAGCCGGTGCCGATCCGCGGGATCGTCGCCGCCCTTGGCATCTCCAACCGCTCGCTGGAGCGCAAGTTCAAGACCTACCTCGCCACCACGCCGAACGGGTTTTACCGCGAAATGCGCCTTTCGCGCGCCAACAACCTGCTTCTGAACACCACGATGAGCGTCCGTGAAATCGGTCTCGCCTGCGGTTTCCCAAATGGGTTCTCGAGCCTTTACAAGGGCTTCTTCGGCATCACCCCCTTCACGCTGCGCAAGCGGCGGCGGCTGGGCGGGCCGCTGCCGAACGAAATCCTGCAAGCCGGGGAATAGCGCCGGAAGGCTGACGTTTTTGATGCATTTTCTGCCGCCTCTCCGTGGCAGGCTGACCCCATCGAGATTCTGGAGAGATGAGATGAGCGATCTTCCCGAAAAGGCCCGCGCGGTCATCATCGGCGGCGGTGTGATCGGCTGTTCGGTGGCCTATCACCTGACCAAGCTGGGCTGGCAGGACGTGGTTCTGCTGGAACGCAAGCAGCTGACATCCGGCACCACATGGCATGCCGCCGGACTCATCGCGCAGCTGCGCGCCACCGCCAACATGACCAAGCTGGCGAAATACTCTCAGGAACTCTACGGCGCGCTGGAGGCGGAGACCGGCGTTGCCACCGGCTTCAAGCGCTGTGGGTCGATCACCGTGGCCCTCACCGAAGAGCGCAAGGAAGAGATCTTCCGCCAGGCAGCGATGGCGCGGGCCTTCGGCGTTGAGGTGGAGGAAATCTCACCTGCGGAGGTGAAGGAAAAATACGCCCATCTCAATATCGAGGACGTGACCGCCGGCGTCTGGCTGCCCAAGGACGGGCAGGGCGATCCGGCCAATATCGCGCTGGCCCTGGCCAAGGGCGCCCGCCAGCGCGGCGCGCTGGTGAAGGAGCGCATCAAGGTGACCGGCATCGCCAAGGAAGGCCGCCGCGTCACCGGTGTGGATTGGGTCAGTGACGACGGCCAGTCGCAGGGACATATCCAGGCAGACATGGTGGTGAACTGCGCCGGCATGTGGGGCCATGAAGTGGGACGTATGGCAGGCGTCAACGTGCCGCTGCACGCCTGCGAGCATTTCTACATTGTGACCGAGGGCATCAAGGGCCTCACCCAGATGCCGGTGCTGCGGGTGCCGGACGAATGCGCCTACTACAAGGAAGACGCAGGCAAAATCCTGCTCGGCGCATTCGAGCCAAACGCCAAGCCCTGGGCGACGGCCGGCATCCCGGACAGCTTCGAGTTCGACCAGCTGCCCGAGGATTTCGACCACTTCGAACCCATCCTTGAAGCCGCCTGTAACCGCATGCCGATGCTTGCGGAGGCGGGCATCCACACCTTCTTCAACGGCCCTGAGTCCTTCACCCCCGACGACGCCTACCACCTGGGCCTGGCGCCCGAGATGGACAACTTCTGGGTCGCTGCAGGCTTCAACTCGATCGGCATCCAGTCCGCGGGCGGCGCCGGCATGGCTTTGGCGCAGTGGATGGAAGACGGCCAGAAGCCCTTCGACCTCGGCGATGTCGACATCTCGCGCATGCAGCCGTTCCAGGGCAACCGTCATTACCTCTATGAGCGCTCCAAGGAGACGCTGGGCCTGCTCTACGCGGACCACTTCCCCTACCGCCAGAAAGCCACCGCCCGCGGCGTGCGCCGCACCCCGTTCCACCACCACCTGCTGGAGCAGGGCGCGGTCATGGGCGAGATCGGCGGCTGGGAACGCGCCAACTGGTTTGCAAACGAAGGCCAGGAACGCGAATACCAGTACAGCTGGAAACGCCAGAACTGGTTCGAGAACTCCGCCGCCGAACACCGCGCCGTGCGCGAAAACGTCGGCATGTACGACATGTCCTCCTTCGGCAAGATCCGCGTCGAAGGCCCGGATGCCGAAGCCTTTCTGAACCATATCTGCGGCGCGAATCTCTCGGTGCCCGCGGGCAAGATCGTCTACACCCAGTTCCTCAACCCCCGCGGCGGGATCGAGGCCGACGTGACAGTGACCCGGCTGTCTGAAACCGCCTATCTCGTGGTCACCCCCGCCGCCACCCGGCTTGCCGACCAGACCTGGATGCTGCGGCACAGGGGTGAATTCAACGTGGTGATCACCGACGTGACCGCGGGCGAAGGCGTGCTGGCGGTGATGGGGCCGAACGCGCGCAAGCTGCTGCAGATGGTCTCGCCCAATGATTTCTCCAACGAAGCCAACCCCTTCGGCACGGCGCAACAGATCGAGCTGGGCATGGGCCTCGCCCGCGTTCACCGGGTGACCTACGTGGGCGAGCTAGGCTGGGAAGTTTACGTGAGCGCGGACATGGCGGGCCATGCATTCGAGACCCTCTGGGAGGCGGGCCGGGACATGGGCCTGAAGCTCTGCGGCATGCACATGATGGACAGCTGCCGGATCGAAAAGGGCTTCCGCCACTTCGGCCACGACATCACTTGCGAGGATCATGTGATCGACGCCGGCCTCGGCTTTGCGGTGAAGACAGACAAGGACGACTTCATCGGCAAGGCGGCAGTGCTGGAACGCAAGGAAACCGGACCGAAAACCCGGATGCTGCAATTCAAGCTCACCGATCCGGAGCCGCTCCTGTTCCACAACGAGCCGATCCTGCGCGACGGCAAATACGTGGGCTACCTCAGCTCCGGCAACTATGGCCACACGCTGGGCGCCGCCATCGGCATGGGTTACGTTCCTTGCGAAGGTGAAAGCGCGGCGGATGTGCTCGGCTCAACCTACGAGATCGACGTCTGCGGCGTGAAGGTGCGGGCGGAAGCCTCGCTGAAGCCGATGTATGATCCGAAGTCGGAGCGGGTGAAGGCCTGAGGAAACACAGCAACCGGGCCGGGCCGCCAATTGGCCCCGCCCTGAATATACCCACGGAAATTACCTCAGTCGGCGTCAGGCGCGGCCTTTTTCACCACGGCCGCCACCGGCCCCATCGAGAACCCCGCATCGCTGCGCCCCAGCTGCGGCGCATGCAGGCGCGAGATGTTGCCGTCGAAATAGAGCGCGCTGGGCAGCTTGAGGTAGTCGCGGAACAGGCTGCCGAACTGGTGGAAGGTCACCGCATTGCGTGAGATCGCAAACACCACCCGGCGGCCATCGGCGCTGGTGCCGACGCCGTTGCGCACGTAGTAGCTGTCCGAATCCGGCAGGAAGCGCGGATGCAGCTCGCCGCCAATCACCAGCATCGGGCCGGACTGGGTGGCATATTTGCATTCTGGCGTGGCCTTCTCGAAAGCCAGCGTCTCGATCACGTCGGCGCGGTCCTCGCGGATGCAGAAGACGCCATTGGGCAGCAGGCCGAAGTTGCCGGGCCCCGCATTGGTTATGAGCCGCATCTCCTGCGCGCCTTCCTCAACATAAAGGCCGACGGGCGCGCGGTCGCTATGGTACATGCCGGCATTGGTCGCAAAGGCCAGTTCCTTGCCTTCAGCCGCAAGCGCCTCCTCCAGGGTGGAGAAATGGCCATACACATCGTTCTCGCCATTGCGCAGGAACAGGCGCAGCTCCTCGCGTGCAGCATCCACCTCGCAGACCGAGTAACGGTTGCCGTCATAGGAGATGTCGCTGCACTCCACCGCGCCGGCTGCCGAAGGCGCGGCCCAAAGTGCGGCCAGCAGGAGAGCCGCCCTGCGGATCACTCTTCGGTATCGCGGCGCACCGCGTCCTGGTTCAGCATCCGGCGGGTGTCGTCCATCTGGTCGAAGGTTTCGTCCAGGCGGAAGCGCAGATCGGGGGTGAACTTCAGCCCCAGTTTCTTGCCGACCATGCGGCGCAGCTCGCTCTTGTTGCGGGCCAGAAGCTTCAGCACATCCTCCTGTCCCTTGCCGCCGAGCGGCAGCACAAAGGCGGTGGCGATCTTCAGGTCGGGCGAAGTGCGCACCTCGCCCACGGTGATCGACATGCGGTTGAGGTCGGGGTCATGCACATCGCCGCGCGCCAGCACCTCGGAGAGGGTGCGGCGGATCAGTTCGCCGACGCGAAGCTGACGCTGGGAGGGGCCGGGGCCCTCGTGGAATTTGTTCTTTGCCATATCCCCGATCTAAGACGGATCGGGGGCTTTGCCAAGCGCCCGCCGGCAGGCTAGGACAAAATCAAGCTAGCGGAAAGGATCGGGGCCAATGACGGAGAAACCAGGGATCGTGATCACCGGCGCATCGGGGCGCATGGGGCAGATGCTGATGAAAACGGTGCTGGAGAGCGGTAAGGCCACGCTCGCGGGCGCGGTGGAGCGTCCGGGCCACGAATGGGTCGGCCGCGACGCGGGCGAGATGATGGGCGGCCAGCCGGTGGGCGTCACCGTGAGCGATGACGCCGCCGCGGCCTTTGCGGGCGCGCAGGCGGTGATCGACTTCACCGCGCCGGAAGCGACGCTCGCCTTCTCCAAGCTCGCGGCTAAGGCTGGCGCCGTGCATGTGATCGGCACCACCGGCATGAGCGCGGAACAGATCGCCGGGCTGGCGCCCGCCGCCAAGAAGACGGCGATCGTCCGCGCGGGCAACATGAGCCTCGGCGTGAACCTTCTGGTTCAGCTGACCAAGAAGGTCGCCGCCGCGCTGGACGAAGATTTCGACATCGAAGTGATCGAGGGGCATCACCGCCACAAGGTGGATGCCCCCTCCGGTACCGCGCTGATGCTGGGCGAAGCGGCCGCCGAGGGCCGCGGCGTCAGGCTGGAGGACGTGCGCGATTCGGGCCGCGACGGCATCACCGGCGCCCGCAAACGCGGCGATATCGGCTTCGCTGCCATCCGCGGCGGCGACATCGTGGGCGAGCATGACGTGCTGTTCGCCGCCGCGGGTGAGCGCATCGTTCTCCGCCACCTCGCCACCGACCGCGCGATCTTTGCCCGCGGCGCGCTGAAGGCCGCGCTCTGGGGCCAGGGCAAGACGCCGGGGGAATATGACATGGTGGACGTGCTGGGGCTCTGAACCCTCCCGGAAAGCGGCCCCTGGCCGCTGCCTCCGGCGGGAGTATTTTCCGGCAAGATGACAGGGAGGGTGTCCGCTCTGTCATCTTGCTTCAAGTACTCCGGGGGTGAGCAGGCGAAGCCTGCGAGGGGGCAGCGCCCCTCATCACCGTTCAAAAGTCTATGGCGATGCCCTTTTTTTCCCAGTCGCCATAACGCGCCGGGTCTGGCCCGTCGCGCCCGCCCAACTCCTTGGGCAAGGGCTGTTCCGCCTCGGCGGCCTTGCGGCGGGCCTCGGCTTCGGCCAGGGCGCGCCGCGCGGCGGGCGGCAGGTCTTTGCGGTCGGGGGCGGTCTCGTCGCTCATCACGGGTTCCTTTATGCTCGCGCCATGATATATGCGCTTGCCTGGCGGGAACAAGCCGCGCCTGCCGCGCTTGAAGGAGTAGCCCCATGACCGATCACGCCCGCCACACGGCGCTTTACCTCCTCGACCAGGTGCTGGGCGAGGGCCGGCTGCTGGCGGAATGCTACGCGGGCGGCGCGCTGGAGAAGCTGGCGCCGGAGGACCGGGCGCGGGCGCAGCGGCTGGCGGCGGACACGCTGCGCAGCCTTGAACGGGCTGACCGCGTCCTGAAGAAACACCTGAAGAAGACCCCGCCGCTACCGGTGCTGAACGCATTGCGCCTTGGCACGGTGGAGCTGTGCGCGGGCGGCGCCGCGCATGGGGTGGTGAATGCGCTGGTGGCGATTGTCTCCAGGCACCGCCATCACGGGCAGCTCAAAGGGCTGGTCAATGCGGTTCTGCGCAAGGTGGCGCAGGAGGGGCCCGCGGAATGGGCCAAGCTGCGCATCCCCCGCCTGCCGAACTGGCTGCGAAAGCCGCTGGTGCAGGCCTGGGGCGCGGAGGCGATGCTGGCGATGGAGGCCGCGCATTACGCTGGCGCGCCGCTGGATCTGACCGTGAAGCCGGGCGCGGATCTCTCCGCGCTGGGCGGGGAGGTGCTGCCGACCGGCTCCGTGCGGCTGACGGATGCCGGGCAGGTGTCGGCGCTGCCGGGCTATCACGCTGGTGACTGGTGGGTGCAGGACGCAGCGGCGGCGCTGCCCGCGGGGCTGTTAAACGCGCAGCCAAGCGAAACGGTGCTCGACCTCTGCGCCGCGCCCGGCGGCAAGACGCTGCAGATGGCGGCCGCGGGCGCCGATGTCACCGCGGTGGATATCTCGCAGGGGCGCCTCACACGGCTGGAGGAGAACCTTGCCCGCACCGGGCTGAAGGCCGCACTGGTGGCAGGGGATGCGCTGGAACAGCAGGGCCAGTATGACGCCGTGCTGCTGGACGCGCCCTGTTCCGCCACCGGCACCATCCGCCGCCACCCGGACCTGCCGCACTCCAAGGACGGCAGCGCCTTCGGTGCCCTGATCGAGCTGCAGGCGCAGATGCTCGCCCATGCCTGGAGCCTGGTGAAGCCCGGCGGGCGGCTGGTTTTCTGCACCTGCTCGCTCTTGCCGGACGAGGGCGAATGCCACATCGAGGACGCGCTGGAGATGTTTCCGGACATGCAGGCCGGCAAGGACGCGCTGCGCGTGGCCGGTATCGAAGAAACCTGGATCACGCCCGAGGGCGGCTTGCGCCTGCGTCCCGACTTCTGGCCGGAGCGCGGCGGCATGGACGGGTTCTACATGGCGCTTTTGCACAAGAACGGCTGACGCCGCGGCGGCCCCCCGCCGGAGCGCGGTCCGGTCGGCATAACCCGGTGACTTGCCGCGCGCGCCGGGCTATGCTTCCGCCAAAACGCCCCAAGGCGTGAGGCAGCGAGCATGGCCAGACCCGACAACAGGATGCCCCACGGCAGCCGGTTCTTGAACCGGCTCTATGCCTGGCGCGCGCGCCGCCGGCCGGCCGCGACCGGCTTTGTCTCCCAGCCCGAGCCGCGCACCATCGGCAGCTATGCCCGCGGCCGCCAGCTGGTGGCGGGCAACCTCCTGTTTGCGGGCTACCTTGTCGAATCCACCGACACCGGGCTTTGGGAAGTCGCCGCCCCCGACGCGGCCTTCGATGCCGAGCGGCACGGCTTTGCCTGGCTTGACGATCTGGCCGCGGTGGGGGATCCGGCAGCGCGCGCGAAGGCGCAGAAATGGGTCTGGGGCTGGATTGGCCAGCATGGCCGCGGGCCGGGGCCGGGCTGGCTGCCGGACCTGACCGGCCGCCGGCTGATCCGCTGGATCAACCACGCACTGTTCCTGCTCGGCGGCACGGAAAAGCCCGAAAGCGATACCTTCTTCCGCTCCCTCGCGCAGCAGGCCTGGTTCCTGTCGCGCCGCTGGCAGGGCGCGGCTCCCGGGCTGCCGCGGTTTGAGGCGCTGGCCGGTCTGGTCTATGCGGGCCTCTCACTGGAGGGCTGCGAGGATCTTGCCGATCCGGCGATCAAGGCGCTGGCGGCGGAATGCACAAGCCAGATCGGCAGCGAAGGCGGCCTGCCGACCCGCAATCCCGAGGAGCTGCTGGACGTCTTCATGCTGCTCACCTGGGTCTGCGCCGCCCTCCATGAGGCGGGGCGCAGCCTGCCCAAGGCGCAGGCCTCCGCCATTGCCCGTATCGCGCCCACCCTGCGCACCCTGCGCCACAGCGACGGCGGCCTCGCGCGGTTCCACGGCGGCGGCCGCGGGCTGGAGGGGCGGCTCGATCATGCGCTGGCGGCCAGCCACGTGGCCGAGCGGCAGGCGGACGGGCTGGCGATGGGCTTCGCGCGGCTCTCGGCGCGGCGCACTTCGGTGATCGTGGATGCGGCGCCGCCGCCTGCGGGCGCGGCCTCGGGCAACGGCCATGCCTCCACGCTTGCGTTCGAGCTCACCTCCGGGCGGCGGCCGCTGGTGGTGAATTGCGGCTCCGGCGCGGCATTCGGAGTCGAATGGCGCCGCGCAGGCCGTTCCACGCCGTCGCATTCGACACTGTGCCTTGAGGGACAGTCCAGCGCCCGGCTGGCGCCGCCTGCCCGCGGCACCGGCTTCGAGGCGCTGGTGGATCCCCCCCAAAACGTGCCGCTGGAGCTGAGTGACAGCCACGAGGGCTTGCGCCTGGAGGCCGCGCACGATGGCTATGCTGCGCAGTTCGGCCTGACCCATGCGCGCAAGCTGGACCTTTCCTTCGACGGGCGCAAGCTGGCGGCGGAGGACATGCTGGTGGCGCTGGACGGCGCCGCACGCCAGCGTTTTGCCAGGGTGCGGGGTGCCAATCCCGAGGGCGGTCCCGCCTTCGATATCCGCTTGCATCTGCACCCGGAGGTGGATGCAGCCCTTGACTTGGGCGGCGCGGCAGTATCCATGGCGCTCAAGAGCGGGGAGATCTGGGTGTTCCGCCACGACGGCAGCTGCGATATGCGGCTGGAGCCGGGCGTCTACCTGGAGCAGACCCGCTTGAAGCCGCGTGCGGCAAAGCAGATCGTTCTCTCCGGGCGCGCCATCGGTTATGCCACGCGCGTCCGCTGGACGCTCAGCAAAACGCAGGAGACTGCGATTGCCGTGCGAGACCTGAACCGGGACGACCCCGAGACCTATGATTGAGCCTGCAAAGGACCGCCCTGACATGACCGACCTCCACCCCGTACGCCGTGCGCTGCTTTCCGTTTCCGACAAGACCGGCCTCATAGAGCTGGGCAAGGCGCTGGCCGCGCGCGGTGTCGAACTCTTGTCGACCGGCGGTTCCGCCAAGGCGCTACGCAAGGCGGGGCTCGAGGTGAAGGACGTCGCCGAAGTGACCGGCTTCCCCGAGATGATGGACGGCCGGGTGAAGACGCTGCACCCGATGGTGCATGGCGGTCTGCTGGCGCTGCGCGATAACGAAACCCACGTGGCCGCGATGAATGAGCATGGCATCGGCGCCATCGACCTGCTTGTGGTGAACCTCTACCCGTTCGAGGCGGCGCTGGCGCGCGGGGCCGCCTATGACGAGATGATCGAGAACATCGACATCGGCGGTCCGGCGATGATCCGCGCCGCGGCCAAGAACCATGCCTTCGTGAACGTGGTGACCGACGTTCTGGACTACGAGGCGCTGCTGGCCGAGCTGGACCAGAACGAGGGCCAGACTTCCTATGGTTTCCGCCAGCGGCTGGCCCAGAACGCCTATGCCCGGACTGCCGCCTATGACGCTGCGGTCTCGAACTGGATGGCCTCGGCGCTGGAGGAGAAGACCCCGCGCCGCCGCGCCTTTGCGGGCGAGCTGAAGCAGAGCCTGCGCTATGGCGAGAACAGCCACCAGGAAGCGGCATTCTACACCGATGGCTCGGGCCGACCGGGGGTGGCCACCGCGCTGCAGCTGCAGGGCAAGGAGCTCAGCTACAACAACATCAACGACACCGACGCGGCCTATGAGCTGGTGGCGGAGTTCGATCCGGCTGAGTGCGCCGCCGTCGCCATCATCAAGCACGCCAACCCCTGCGGCGTGGCCAAGGGCGCAACCCTGGCCGAGGCCTACCAGAAGGCGTTCGACTGCGACCGCACCTCCGCCTTTGGCGGCATCGTGGCGCTGAACCAGCCGCTTGACGCGGAAACCGCCGCTAAGATCACCGAGATCTTCACCGAAGTCGTAATTGCACCTGGCGCGTCGGAAGAGGCCAAGGGCATTTTCGCCGCCAAGAAGAACCTGCGCCTGCTGTTAACCGATGGCCTGCCGGACCCGCGCCAGCCGATCACTGCCTACAAGCAAGTGGCCGGCGGCATGCTGGTGCAGGACAAGGACGTGGGTCATGCCGGCATTGATGATCTCAAGGTGGTGACCGAAAAGGCGCCATCTGACGCCCAGATGCAGGACCTTCTGTTCGCCTGGAAGGTCGCCAAGCACGTAAAATCCAACGCCATCGTCTATGTGAAGGACAGTGCCACCGTTGGCGTCGGCGCGGGCCAGATGAGCCGGCTCGACAGCGCCAATGTGGCCGCGGCCAAGGCCGGCCGCATGGCGGCCGAGCTGGGCCTCAAGGAGAGCCTTGCCAAAGGCTGTGCGGTGGCGTCGGATGCCTTCTTCCCCTTCGCGGACGGGCTGCTGGAAGCGGCCGCCGCGGGCGGCGCCTGCGTGATCCAGCCGGGCGGGTCGATGCGCGACGAGGAGGTGATCAAGGCGGCCAACGACGCAGGGCTGGCCATGGTTTTCACCGGCATGCGCCACTTCCGCCACTAGGCAGGGCAGTTAACTCATGGCAGCGCGTTTGATGGTCTGGAGTGCCCTGGCCGCCTTTGTGGCGGATCAGGCGAGCAAATATCTGGTGGTCCACGCGATGGGGCTGGACCGGCTCCATCGCATCGACGTGCTGCCGCCGCTTCTGAACTTCCGCTATGGCGAGAACACAGGCATCAACTTCGGCCTGTTCGGCGGCGGTGACGAGGCGGCACGCTGGATTCTGATCGTCCTGTCGATTGTGATCTGCGCGGTGCTTGCGGGCTGGATCATCCGCCGCCGCAAGTCCGCCCGCGGCTTGCAGATTGCCGCCGGTCTGGTGATCGGCGGCGCGCTCGGCAATGTGGCGGACCGGCTGCTTTACGGCTATGTGCTGGACTTCCTCAACATGTCCTGCTGCGGCATCGTGAATCCTTTTGTTTTCAACGTCGCCGACATCGCCATTTTTGCCGGCGCGGCGGGGCTGATCCTGTTTGACGGGCGCACTAAAAAGCCGGCGTGACCTTCTCCGGCAAATACGGTAGAAGCGGTGCCGGGACAGGCCCGGGCTGAACGCCCGGCAGCAGGCAGGAGTGATGGGGCAATGCGGATTCGGTTTGGTGTGATTGTTCTGGCCGGCGCCTTGGCGGCCTCGGGCTGCGCGCAAAAGGGGCTGCGCGACCTGCGCAAGCCGGGCACCGGGCCGGATGAGTTCCTGATCCTGCCCGCCAAGCCGCTGGACGCGCCCGCAAGCTACAACAGCCTGCCGCCGCCGACACCGGGCGGCAGCAACATCACCGACCGCAACCCGCAGGCCGATGCGGTGGCTGCGTTGGGCGGCAACCCGTCCGCGATGGTGCCCGCCAGCAGTGCTCCGGCGCGCGACGGCGCCCTGGTCACCGCGGCCAGCCGCTATGGCGTGCAGCCCGCCGTGCGCGAGACCCTCGCCAGCGAGGACGCGGAGTTCCGCAAGCGCAACCGCGTGCTCACCCGGCTGAAGCTGTTCCCGGTCGACCGTTACGAGCAGCTCTACCGCCGCCAGTCGCTGGACGCCCAGGCCGAGACCGAGCGCTTCCGCCGCGCCGGCATCGAGACCCCGGCCGCGCCGCCGCCCGGCAGCGACTGAGCTTCACATCTGCGCCAGCCCGGCTTGTGCAGCGTGATCCGCAGGTTAGGTTGACGCCAAACCGTTTCCGCCCTCCGGCCCGTCCCCGGCCCGCCGGACGGCGGGTTTTGTTTTCCGCCCCGGCCAGGCCGCGGGCAAAAAGACTGGAGGATGCCGCATGATCCGCAGGATCACCTTGGCTGCCGCGATGCTGGCCGCCGTCCTCGCCACCCCCTTCGCTGCCAGCCTGGCCACCGCGGCCCGGGCCGCGGAGGCTGCTGAGGCTTCGGCCGGGCCGGAGGTCACGGATTTCTTCCTGGACAATGGCATGCAGGTGGTGGTGATCGAGGATCACCGCGTACCGGTGGTGCAGCATATGGTCTGGTACCGCGCCGGTGCCGCCGATGAGCCGCCGGGCCAGTCCGGCGTTGCACATTATCTGGAGCATCTGCTGTTTAAGGGCACGGAAAAGCTCGCCCCGGGCGAACTGTCTGCAACGGTGCGTGCCAATGGCGGCCAGGACAACGCCTTCACCAGCTACGATTACACCGCCTATTTCCAGCGCGTCGCCGCCGACCGGCTGGAGCTGATGATGCAGATGGAAAGCGACCGCATGGTCAACCTCCAGCTGGGCGAGGAGGATATCGCGACCGAGCGCCAGGTGATCCTGGAGGAGCGCAACCAGCGCACCGACAACGACCCCGCCGCGCTGTTCCGCGAGCAGCTGAGGGCGGTGCAGTACCACAACCACCGCTACGGCCAGCCGGTGATCGGCTGGCGCCACGAAATGGAAGCGCTGGATATGGAGGACGCGCTGTCCTTCTACGGCACCTATTATGCGCCCAACAACGCGATCCTGGTGGTTGCGGGTGACGTGCAGCCGGAAGAGGTGCGCGCGCTGGCGGAAAATTACTACGGCAGCATCCCCGCCAACCCGGACCTGCCCGAACGCTTCCGCAGCCAGGAGCCGCCGCAGACTGCGGCGCGGCGGATGACCTTCAAGGACCCGCGCGTCGCACAGCCTTATGTGCAGCGCTCCTACCTTGCGCCCGAACGCGACAGCGGCGCGCAGGAGAAGGCGGCGGCGCTATACCTGCTGGCCGAGCTTCTGGGCGGCGGCAATACTTCTTACCTCGCCAATGCGCTGCAATTCGACCAGCAGACCGCGGTCTACACCGGCGCCTTCTATTCCAGCGTGTCGCTGGACGCCACCACCTTCACCTTCCTGGTGGTGCCCGCCGAAGGCGTGGAGATGGCGGAGGCCGAGGCGGCGCTGGATGCCGCCCTGGCCCGCTTCCTGGAGGGCGGCGTGGATTTGGCCCAGCTCGACCGGATCAAGCTGCAGCTGCGCGCTTCCGAGATCTACGACCGCGACAATGTGAACGGTATCGCCAACCGCTATGGCCAGGCGCTGACCTCCGGCCTCACGGTGGAGGATGTGCAGGCCTGGCCGCAGACCCTGCAATCCGTGACCGCGGACGAAATCATCGCCGCCGCCCGCGAGGTGCTGCGCCCCGAGGTTTCGGTCACGGGCTGGATGATGCGCAGCGAGGAGGTGACCCAATGACCCTGCTGAACCCGCTGAAATTTATCGCTGCGGCGCTGGCCGCCTGTTTCCTCGCGCTGCCCGCCTGGGCCGAGATCGAGATCGAGGAAGTGACCTCTCCCGGCGGCATCACCGCATGGCTGGTGGAGGATCACTCGATCCCCTTCACCGCGCTGGAAGTCCGTTTCCGCGGCGGCACGTCGCTCGATGCGCCGGACAAGCAGGGCGCAGTCTACCTGATGACCGCGCTGCTGGAAGAGGGTGCGGGCAGCCTGCGCGCGCAGGACTACGCCCGCGCGGTGGAATCGCTGGCGGCGGGTTTTGCCTTTGATGCCGACAAGGACATGGTCTCGGTCTCCGCCCGCTTTCTCAGCGAAAACCGGGACGAAGCGGTGCAGCTCCTGCGCCAGACCCTGTTCGAGCCGCGCTTTGACCAGGACGCGCTGGACCGGGTGCGGGCGCAGATCCTTGCGGGCCTGCGTTCGGACGCCAAGGATCCCAACCACATCGCCGGCCAGGCCTTCAACCGGCTTGCCTATGGCGACCACCCCTATGCCCGAGATGGCAAGGGCACGGTGGAGAGCGTCTCGAAGCTTGACCGGCAGGATGTCTTTGCCGCCCATGACGCGGTCTTTGCCCGCGACCGGCTATATGTCAGCGCAGTGGGCGACATCACCGCCGGGGAGCTCGGCACGCTGCTCGACGATCTGCTGACCGGGCTGCCCGAGGAAGGCGCGCCGATTCCGGCGCCCGCCGAGGTTACCATTCCCGGCGGTGTCACCGTGGTGGATTTCGACACGCCCCAGTCGGTTGCGGTCTTCGGCCAGGAGGGGATCGAGCGTGAGCACCCGGATTTCTTCACCGCTTACGTGATGAACCAGATCCTCGGCGGCGGCTCCTTCGACAGCCGCCTGATGAGCGAGGTGCGCGAGAAGCGCGGGCTCACTTACGGTGTCTATACCTACCTGCTGCCGCGCGATCTGGCGGCGGTCTACATGGGCTCGGTTGCCTCCGATAACACCAAGATGGCCGAGGCGGTGGAGGTGATCCGGCAGGAATGGCGGCGCATGGCGGAGGAGGGCGTCACCGGCAAGGAGCTGCTGGATGCCAAGACCTATCTGACCGGCGCCTATCCCCTGCGTTTCGACGGCAACGGCCGCATCGCCTCAATCCTGGCGGGGATGCAGATGGACGGCCTGCCGATTGACTATGTGGAGACCCGCAACGGCAAGGTCGAGGCGGTGACGCTGGAGGATGTGAACAGCTTCGCCGCCCGTTTCCTGCAGCCCGACGGGCTGCAATTCGTGGTGACGGGCCGCCCGGAGGGGCTGGCGGCCGGCAATTGACCGGGCCGCCGCTGGCGGCGGCGCCTGCCAGGCCGGGCGCTGCTGCCCGCCGCTGCGGCCTGCGCTTTCCCTTTCAATCTGACGCGAAGTGATGTATGGGCGGGCCTGTCTGAGACGATGTGCCCGGGGCCCTGGCACGCGAAAGAAAGATAGATAGGGCCGGCGGCAATGGGGCCGCCATATGCAAACGGGAGACCCGGGATCCGCCCGGGAGCGCTCCCACTTAGGATGCTGAAATGTTCAACGTTACGAAGAAATCAATGCAGTGGGGCGAAGAAACGCTCACGCTGGAGACCGGCAAGGTCGCCCGTCAGGCGGACGGCTCCGTCATCGCCACCCTCGGCGAAACCTCGGTGATGGCCAACGTCACCTTCGCGAGGGAGCAAAAGCCCGGGCAGGACTTCTTCCCCCTGACCGTGCACTACCAGGAAAAATACTATGCTGCGGGCAAGGTGCCCGGCGGCTTCTTCAAGCGTGAAGCGCGCCCGACCGAAAAAGAAACCCTGACCGCGCGCCTGATCGACCGTCCGATCCGCCCGCTGTTCGTCCCCGGCTTCAAGAACGAAGTGCTGGTGATGTGCACGGTGCTGAGCCATGACCTGGTCAACGACCCCGACATGGTTGCGATGATCGCCGCTTCGGCAGCGCTGACGCTCTCCGGCGCGCCCTTCATGGGCCCGATTGCCGGTGCGCGCGTCGGCTATGAAGGCGGCGAATACGTGCTGAACCCGACCGTCGACGACATGCAGGACCTGCGCCTCAACCCCGAGCAGCGTCTGGACCTGGTCGTGGCCGGCACCAAGAACGCCGTGATGATGGTCGAATCGGAAGCTTACGAGCTGTCCGAGGCGGAAATGCTCGGTGCCGTGAAATTTGCGCATGAGCAGATCCAGCCGGTGATCGACCTGATCATCTCGCTGGCCGAAGAAGCCGCCAAAGAGCCCTTCGACTTCACCCCGCCGGATTATTCCGCGCTGTACGAGGCCGTGAAGGCCGCCGGTGAAACCGACATGCGCGCCGCCTTCGCGATCACCGACAAGCAGGAGCGCACCGCCGCTGTTGCCTTCGCCCGCGAAACCATCAAGAACGCGCTCACCGAAGAGCAGCTGGAAGATGCGAACCTCGGCTCCGCCCTGAAGAAGCTCGAAGCCAGCATCCTGCGCGGCGACGTGGTCAAGGGCGGCAAGCGGATCGACGGCCGCGACACCGCCACCGTGCGCCCGATCGTGGCCGAAACCGGCCTTCTGCCGCGCACCCACGGCTCGGCACTGTTCACCCGCGGCGAGACCCAGGGCCTGGTCGTGACCACGCTGGGCACCGGCGATGACGAGCAGTTCATCGATGCGCTGCACGGCAACTTCAAGTCCAACTTCCTGCTGCATTACAACTTCCCGCCCTATTCGGTTGGCGAAGTGGGCCGCGTGGGCCCTCCGGGCCGCCGCGAGATCGGCCACGGCAAGCTGGCCTGGCGCGCGCTGCAGGCGGTGCTGCCGGCCCCGACCGACTTCCCTTACACCATCCGTCTGGTCTCCGAGATCACCGAATCGAACGGCTCCTCCTCGATGGCGTCGGTCTGCGGCGGCTCGCTGTCGATGATGGATGCGGGCGTGCCGCTGAAGGCGCCGGTTGCCGGCGTTGCGATGGGCCTGATCCTGGAAGATGACGGCTCCTACGCGGTGCTGACCGACATCCTGGGCGACGAGGACCACCTCGGCGACATGGACTTCAAGGTTGCGGGCACCGAAAACGGCATCACCTCGCTGCAGATGGACATCAAGGTCGCGGGCATCACCCCCGAGATCATGGAGAAAGCCCTGGCCCAGGCCAAGGACGGCCGGATGCACATCCTGGCCGAGATGGGCAAGGCGCTGTCCGAAACCGCCGAGTTCTCGGTGCACGCCCCGCGCATCGAAACCATGCAGATCCCGACCGACAAGATCCGTGAAGTGATCGGCTCGGGCGGCAAGGTGATCCGCGAGATCGTAGAAACCTCCGGCGCCAAGGTCGACATCAACGACGATGGCGTGATCAAGATCGCCTCCTCCGACGGCGAAGCCATCAAGCGCGCCTACGAGATGATCCACTCGATCGTCGCAGAACCGGAAGAGGGCCAAGTCTACACCGGCAAGGTCGTGAAGATCGTCGATTTCGGCGCCTTCGTGAACTTCTTCGGCAAGCGCGACGGCCTGGTGCACGTCTCCCAGATCGAGAACCGCCGCCTGAACCATCCTTCCGACGTGCTGAAGGAAGGCCAGGAAGTGAAGGTCAAGCTGCTCGGCTTCGACGACCGCGGCAAGGTCCGCCTGTCGATGAAAGTCGTGGATCAGGAGACCGGCGAAGAGATCGCCGCCGAGAAGAAGGAGCAGGCAGAGGGCTGAGCCCCGCCTGACCGCACATGGACAGCCCGGGGCGCGCGCAATTCGCGCCCCGGGTTCTTCAATTTCTGCCGGACCGTTTCTGGAGCCTTTAATGACGCCCCCTGTCACGATCATTACGGTGACCTACAATTCAGCCGCCGTTGCAGGGAATCTTCTGCGCTCGATCCCCTCCGGGATGCCCTGCATCCTTGTCGACAACGCCTCGGCAGACGCGGAGTCCATGCGGGCGTTGGCGCAAGAGCATGGCGCCGAATTCATTGCAAACGCGGAAAACGCCGGGTTCGGGCCGGCCTGCAACCAGGGCGCAGCGCGGGCGGATACCGAATTCCTGTTCTTCGTGAATCCCGACGCGGAGCTGTTCGAGGATACCATCGCTCGGCTGCTCGCCGCCGCCGAAGCCCATCCGGACGCATCGGCCTTCAACACCCGGGTGCTCAAGGGGGACGGCTCGCTGTTCTTCAAGCGCCGGAGCAAGCTGATTCCCAGATCGCTCTGGCTCGGCCGCGAGGCCGCGCAGCGGGATGCCGAGGTGCCGGTGCTGTCGGGCGGCGCGATGATGGTGCGCCGCGATGCCTTCAGGCAGGTAGGCGGTTTCGACCCCCGCATCTTTCTGTTTCACGAGGACGACGATCTCAGCCTGCGCCTGAAGCAGCACTGCGGCCCGCTGCGCTATGTGCATGGTGCGCGGGTGCGCCATCTGCTTGGGCATTCGACCGAGCGCTCGGCCCGGACTGCCGCGCTCAAGGCCTGGTACATGGGCCAGTCCCGCGTCTACGCCGCCCGCAAGCACGGCCAGCGCTTCGGGTTCCTGCGCGCGCTTGCCGAAGCCGTTCTGCAACTGATTTCGCCGCTCAACCTCTTCTCGGCGCGCAAGCGGGCGAAGGCCTGGTACTACCTGCGCGCGGTGCTCAGCAGCCCGGGCCGGCAGACCGCCGACCGCCCGCCGCCCTGGAGCTGAAAGCCGTTCGCTTGTCAGCGTGCGAAGATCCGGTACGCCATGGAAAGACGATCAGAGGCCCGAAAATGAAACTGCCCCCGCTTTGGAAAGTTGCCCGTGAGTTGAAACGGCCATTCACTCAGCTGCCAGCCTTGCCCGGGCGGATGGGGTCGCTATTTTTTGGAGCCAGATACTACGACATGGTGCTGGCCCGCCAAATCCGGACCACTGCCGGCCGCCTGCCCTGCGGCACCCGTGTCGCTATCTATCTGATATACCCGCAGGGCGGGCTGCTGCCTAGCCACAGGCTGGCGCTCGACTATATGCGCGAGAACGGCTACGCGCCGCTTGTGGTCTCCAACCTTCCGCTCGGTGGGGAAGACATGGCCTATCTGCAGGACAACAGCTGGCGTGTGATTGAGCGCCCCAATGTCGGCTATGACTTCGGCGGCTACCGCGACGGGTTCTTGTCGATCTCCGATGCAGTTTATGGTCTCGAACGCGTGGTTTTCCTCAACGACTCCAGCTGGTTCCCGCTGCCTGGATCCCGGAACTGGCTAAAGGAGGCCGAAGGGCTGGGTGTGGACTATGCCGCCGCTGCCACCAGTTTCGGTATTCCTCGGGTGAAGCCGGATCAATACCAGCTGGTTCAGTGGGACTACGACCCCGGTCTGCGCAATTTTCACTACGGCTCGTACGCGATTTCCGTCGGAGCTGGCATGCTGGGCGATGCGCGTTACGAGCGGTACTGGCGGAGCTACCCGCTGACAAAGGAAAAGAACAAGGTCGTGCGGCGAGGTGAGATCGGTATGACGCGCTTTGCGCTGAAACACGGCTTCAGCCATGGTGCGACCTATGACATCCGCAGTCTGCCGGGGGTGTTGCAAAATTGTTCCGACGCTGAGATCAACGCCTACGCCCGCTCGTTGAATTTCCTGGACGACTTTCCGAGCAAAGCGCTGATGGACCGGGTGCTGCCCGGGCTTGACGCCGAGCGCTCACGGCAGGATCGTGAAACTCTAATCAGTCTGATGCTTGCGACCGCCGCCCGGATCGGTGTCAGCTACGTGCTGCCGAAACTGCTCTACGACAAGCATGGGTTCCCTTTCCTCAAAAAGTCGCTGGTGTCGGTCAACAAAGAAAATTCGGACCGGATCACGGAGTTTGCTGAAGCACTGGACGGGCCTGACGGCGCGGTTATCCGCGAGGAGATCGCCCAGATCCGGCAGCGAAAGGGCTACTAGGCAGCTTGGATCCGGCGATTGCCGCGCCTTTTCCGCGTGATCTTGCAACAGTGCTGCGCCGGGGGCCCGGCGCAGCACTGCTGTTTTCCTCCTTACTCCGGCGCCTTGGTCTTGCGCAGGTAGGGGAAGATGGTCTCGAACTCGCCGAATTTTTCCTTCGCTTCCTCGTTCGACACGGAGGGCGGGATGATCACGTCCTCGCCCGGGCGCCAGTCGGCCGGGGTGGCCACGCCCTTGGCCGACATCTGCAGCCCGTCCAGCGCGCGCAGCACCTCGGCAAAATTGCGCCCTACCGTCATCGGGTAGGTCATCGACAGCTTCAACTGCTTGTCCGGCCCGATGATGAAAACCGAACGCACGGTGGCGCTGTCGGCGGGAGTGCGCCCGTCCGGCAGATAGGCTTCGGCCGGCAGCATGTCGAAGGCCTTGGAGACCGCCAGCCCGTCATCGGCGATGATCGGGAAGCCGGGTTCGGCCTTGCCGTAGGATTCGATGTCCTTCTTCCATTTGCGGTGGTCCTCGGCGCTGTCGACTGAGACGCCGATCACCTTGGTGTTGCGCTTTGCCCAATCCTCGCTCAGCTGCGCCACGGCC
The DNA here is from genome assembly GCF_048820915.1 of Cribrihabitans pelagius. NCBI lineage: Bacteria > Pseudomonadati > Pseudomonadota > Alphaproteobacteria > Rhodobacterales > Paracoccaceae > Cribrihabitans > Cribrihabitans pelagius. Next base: position 90,269 of record NZ_JBMERR010000013.1, read on the forward strand.
GAAAATTCGGTGGTGCAGACCGGAGTGAAGTCCTTGGGGTGGGAAAACAGGATCGCCCAGTTGTCGCCGATCCAGTCATGGAAGGTGATGGTGCCCTGATCGGTTTCCGCAGTGAAATCGGGAACCACGTCGTTGATCCGCAAACCCATGGCTATGTCCTCCTTGTCAGGTTGTTAAGAGCCGCCTTGGCCGCTGCTCAGGTGCTCGGCCGCAACGTTACAGCCCCGGCGCCGGGATGCCACGTAAAATTGCGCTGGCGGCTCGCTTCCGCGCTGCCCGCGGCGGCGCTCCGCCGGGCGTTCCGGACCGCCCGGGAATTTGATCAAATTCCCAGGCGATACCCCCTTGCCCCCCATCGGACCGGGTGACACAGTACCCGCGACACCGGCCGGACGGCTGGCAAGGATGTCTCATTTGGGAGAACCGGCATGATCGAGAAACGCGACTTTTACATCAACGGCCAGTGGACCGCCCCGGCCGAAGCCCGCGACCACCAGGTGATCAACCCCTCCACCGAGGAGCCCTGCGCGGTTATCTCGCTGGGCGGCGAGGCCGACACCAACGCCGCCGTGGCCGCCGCCAAAGCCGCGCTGCCGGGCTGGATGGCAACGCCTCCTGCCGAACGTATCGCGCTGGTCGAGAAGCTGATCGGAATTTACGAATCGCGCTCCGAGGATCTGGCCCAGGCGATGTCGATGGAAATGGGCGCGCCGATCGATATGGCGCGCACCTCGCAGGCGGGCGCGGGCAGCTGGCACCTGCAGAACTTCATCAAGGCCGCGAAGGAATTCCAGTTTGAGGCGCCGCTCGGCGATCACGCCCCGAACGACCGCATCATCCACGAGGCGGTGGGTGTCGCGGCGCTGATCACGCCCTGGAACTGGCCGATGAACCAGATCACCCTGAAGGTTGGCGCTGCCGCGGTGGCGGGCTGCACCATGGTGCTGAAACCGTCGGAGGAAAGCCCGCTCAACGCGATGATCTTTGCCGAGATGATGGACGAGGCGGGCTTCCCCAAGGGTGTCTTCAACCTGGTCAACGGCGACGGCCCCGGCGTCGGCACCCAGCTCTCGGGCCACCCGGACGTGGACATGGTCTCCTTCACCGGCTCGACCCGCGCAGGCACCGCGATCTCGCGCAACGCGGCGGAGACGCTGAAGAAGGTGCATCTGGAGCTTGGCGGCAAGGGCGCCAACGTGATCTTCGAGGATGCGGACGAAAAGGCGGTGAAGCGGGGCGTGCTGCACATGATGCAGAACACCGGCCAGAGCTGCAACGCGCCGAGCCGGATGCTGGTGCAGAAGGGCATCTATGACCGCGTGGTGAGCGAAGCAGCCGAGATCGCCGCCAAGGTCGAGGTCGGCCCGGCATCGAAAGAAGGCCGCCACATCGGTCCGGTGGTGAATGAGCTGCAGTGGAACAAGATCCAGGACCTGATCCAGAAGGGCATCGACGAAGGTGCGCGGCTCGTTGCGGGCGGCACCGGGCGGCCCGACGGGCTCAACAAGGGCTTCTTCGTGAAGCCCACCGTGTTTGCCGATGTGAACAACCAGATGACCGTCGCGCGCGAGGAGATCTTCGGCCCGGTGCTGGCGATCCTGCCGTTCGAGAGCGAGGAAGAGGCGGTGGAGATCGCCAATGACACGCCCTACGGGCTGACTAACTACGTGCAGACCCAGGACGGTGCCCGCGCCAACCGCATGGCCCGCGCGCTGCGCTCCGGGATGGTGGAGATGAACGGCAAATCGCGCTCGGCGGGTTCCCCCTTCGGCGGCATGAAACAGTCCGGCAATGGCCGCGAGGGCGGCAAATGGGGCATCGAGGACTTCCTCGAGGTGAAGGCTGTCGGCGGCTGGGCGGCGGAGTAAGCATTTTGAGGTGTAACCATGGTTTGAGGCCATGGGATGACGCCATGGAGAGCCGCCTTTCGGGGCGGCTTTTTTTGGCTGGCGTGTCACCGGCGGCCGGGGGGCTCCCGCGCCTGCCCGCTCCCCGGCTTTGCCGGGCCGCCCGCAGACTTGGGCCGGGCCCGGGCTGCGCCCGGGCGGGAAGACCTGCTGAGAGGCGCTTGAGCGGCAAGTCCGCCTCTCAGGCGCCTGTGCGAGCTTTGAGGCGGCCTGCCGCGCTTCAAGGGTAAACGGCGCGTGCCGCGGGGCCGCTCCGCGGCCCTTGACCCGCGGCAGGCCTTCCGGGGCGGGTGGAGGCGGCTTCGGCCTGGCAGATCGTGGTGAGTGGCAGCGGCCGGGCAAGCGATGCGGTTGCAACTCGGTAAACCGCCCGGGCGGAGCCCGAAGGGCGAAGCTTTCCCGCGCCTGCGTCGCCCGGCCCAACAGCGGCGGGCTGTTCACAGAACAGCCCGGAGTTGGCGGGAGTAGTCCCGTTCTCCCACTGCTTTTACAGGTGGTCTTTACCCCAAGGGGGCTATGTTGTGTCCGGCGCGCTCAGAAGCCGGGCCTGGCGCGGAACTTCAGAGCGGCGCCACCGTCGGGGTGCTGGATGCGCAGCTCTTCGGAATGCAGCATCAGGCGCGGATGCGCCCGGGCGGCGCCTTCGGCGTAAAGCGCATCGCCCAGGATCGGGTGGCCAAGCGCCAGCATGTGCACCCGCAGCTGGTGCGAGCGGCCGGTCTTCGGCATCAGGCGCACCCGCGTGGCACCCTCTTCGTATTTCAGCACACGCCAGTCCGTGACCGCGGGTTTGCCGGTTTCGTGGCACACCATTTGCCGCGGCCGGTTCGGCCAGTCGACGATCAGGGGCAAATCCACCGTGCCGCTGCGCGGCTCAAGCCGCCCGTTTACCCGCGCCACATAGGTCTTTTTGGTGCTGCGCTTCTCGAATTGCATCGACAGGTGCCGCTGCGCATGCGGGGTGAGCGCGAAGACCATCACGCCGGAAGTGTCGCGGTCAAGCCGGTGCACCAGAAGTGCTTCGGGGAAGACGGCCTGCACGCGGCTCAGCAGGCAATCGGCCAGGTGCTCCCCGCGCCCGGGCACCGACAACAGCCCGGCGGGCTTGTTCACCGCCAGGATTTCCGCATCATGGTGCAGGATATCGAGGGGCTCCTGCGGAGGGTTGTAATCGCTTGATACCGTCATGGCCGCCTGCCTAGCGCCTGCGCCCCGCCGGAGCAAGTTCGCGCCGTCTGCGCCGGGCCTCCCGGCCTGCCCGGTGATTTGCTAAATTGACAGCATGCCGGCGATCCGGTAACCGGCGCGCCTCACGGGATAGATGGGGACAAGGCATGGCACGCAAACGCAAGGGGCGCGACATTTCCGGCTGGCTGGTCGTGGACAAGCCCGCGGGGATGACCTCTACCGCCGTGGTGAACAAGGTGCGCTGGGCGCTGGAGGCGAAGAAGGCGGGCCACGCCGGCACGCTCGACCCCGAGGCAACCGGTGTGCTGGCGGTGGCGCTGGGCGAGGCGACCAAGACGGTTCCCTATATCACCGACGCGCTCAAGGCCTATACCTTCACCGTGCGGCTGGGCCAGGCCACCAACACCGATGATGCCGAGGGCGAGGTGATTGCACAAAGCGATTCCCGCCCCACGGACGCGCAGATCAAGGAGGCGCTGGTGCCCTTCCTGGGCGAGACCATGCAGGTGCCACCCAAATTCTCGGCGGTGAAGATCGACGGCCAGCGCGCCTACAAGCTGGCCCGCGATGGCGAAGACGTGGAAATCGCGGCGCGGCCGCTCTGGGTTGAGGAACTGATCCTGCTGGACCGCCCCGACGAAGACCACGTGGTGCTGGAGATGACCTGCGGCAAAGGCGGCTACGTGCGCTCGATTGCCCGCGATCTCGGCGCAGCGCTGGGCTGCTTTGGCCATGTGAAAGAACTGCGCCGGATCTGGTCCGGGCCTTTCGATGCCGAAGATGGGATTTCTTTCGAGGAGATCGAGCGGCTGGCGCGCACGCCCGAGCTCGACAGCCGCCTGCGGCCGCTGGAAGAAGGGCTCGCCGATCTGCCCGAGGTCAAGTGCACCCCCGAAGGCGCAGCCAGGCTGCGCAACGGCAACCCGGGCATGGTGCTGCCTGGCGGCGAGGTGGAGTACGGCGACGAGGCCTGGGCCTCGCTCGACGGCCGCGCGGTGGCGGTTGGTGTCTGGAAAGGCGGCACACTGCACCCAAGCCGGGTGTTCGTGCAGCCAGAGTGATCCGGGCGGCGTCTTGTGAGCGCCGCCGGGGCGAACTCCGTCCGCGCCAGCATCTGGGTGGCGTCTTGATCCTGGCTTTGGTCCGGCGGCCCCCTGGTTCAGGCCGGGGTGGCGGACTCGTTAGCGCCAACGACCGAGTAATATTCCTGCGCCGTCGGAATGATGCTGGCCTCCGTGCCCTCTTCGGGGCTGACCGGGTTGCCCGCGGCATCGCGCCAGCGGTCCTCGCTGGTGGAATAGTCGTTGTGGAACGCGATGCTGACCGCGGACTGGTCCCCGGGCAGTGTTGCGATGGTGATACCATCCATGGCGACCAGGGTGCTGTCCTGACTGGCGTCATAGGCAACGCTCAGCCCGGCAATCGCATCCTCAAAGCGGAAATCCGCAAGCATGCTGTGCCCGGAGACAACTGGGAATGTGACCAGCAGCTTGTCCTCTGACGGGTCGAAATCGCTGATCCCGGCCGCGGCGGTGCCTGCGTCATACACATTGGCGAAGGCGTGGAAACTGTCGGCGCCCTCGCCGCCGCCGGCACTTGTGCCCGGCCCGATCCACAGGTGATCGTCGCCGGCGCCGCCATCGAGCACGTCCCCGTCGCCGCCCACCCTCGTCAAGTCGCCAGGGTAGTGGTTGTAGCTCTCCTCATAGAAGACGGTGCCACTGCCGCTGAAGAGTGTGTCGTTCCCCGCGCCGCCCGCAAGCGTGTCGGCGCCGCTCTCGCCAAAGATAACGTCATCGCCGGTTGTGCCGTTCAAATCGTCGGCCCCGGAGGTGCCTCGGATCGCGTCGAGAGTGAAGGGCGCGCTGCGGCCGGGGTCATCAAAGGTCACTGTACGGTAGACCCCGCCGTTGCCGTCCAGAAAGTCCACTTCGATGGCTTCGCCCTCGGCGAGCGAGACGCCGGGCAGGGTCAGGACCGTATTCTGGTTCACCGTGTCGATGAAACGCAGGCCGTCTTCCGTCTGGATCATCTCGACGCCGTCGCTGTCCGGGGTCAAAGCGAGCTGATCGGAGCCCAGTTCAAAGTCCTCGATCACCGTTTCCCGGCTGTCGGCGTCGTCGAGCACAAATTGATCTGCACCAGCGCCGCCCTGACCGGAGTTGCCCGCCCCCAGATGCAGCACGTCATCGCCGTCTCCGCCTTCCAGAACATCCCGGTCGCCGGCATTCCCCATGAGCGTGTCGCTGCCGCTGCCCCCGCTCAAGATATCCTCCGTTCCGCTGTTGCCGGTAAGGTTCAGCGGCGGCGATGGCTCCTCGGTTTCGGGCAATTCGCTGTCGCCGCCATCTTCCGGGCTGGAGCTGTCATGGCTGAGCGCGGCAAAAGGGCCGGCAAGGGTGAGAAGCAGAAAAGTTCCAAATGAATGCCTCGGTGAAATCGTCTGGTGAACCGCACGCTGAGCGGTAGTAAGTCTGTAACAATTAACTTGAAGATTCAGGATTCCTGCTGGCAGGACAAGGGCTCCCGCAAGAGCGGCGCGTTTGGGAGCGCCGGGCCCCCGGAGTGCTGTTTTAGAGCGCGTTAACCGATGTTCCGCTTTTGTTTTGCCAAGCTGCGTGTGCTGTGCAACGCTGGGGTGTTTATTGGTGTCTTCTTTGGCGACGGAGAAGGAAAATGTTCTGGTTGGTGAGTATGCTAGGGCTGGCCGCCCTTAGCAGTATCGTGCTTGTCGGTGACGAGGCGGCTGAAGAAGACAGCTACGAGGATCTGAACGGGCCGGACCCTGTGACCGGCCTGGAGGAGCTGCTCGCCGAAGACGGCGATGCGGACACAGAAGTTGTGCCTGCCGGGCAGGGAGGTGCCGGGCCGGACATCCTGGTTGGCAGCCGCCGCGCCGATGTGATGGGCGGCGGCGGCGGCGCGGATGAGATCAACGGTTATGAGGGCGCCGACTGGCTGGGCGGCGATGCCGGGGACGACACGCTTTATGGTGCTGCGGGCGATGACACGCTGGCAGGCGGGGCGGGTGCGGATCTTCTGCACGGCGGTGACGGGGTTGACCTGTTGCTGGGCGGCGAAGATGGCGACGCGCTTTACGGCCATTTCGGCGATGACCAGCTCTCCGGCGGCGCCGGGGCGGACCTGCTGCACGGCGGCCAGGGCGCCGACGTGCTGGAAGGCGGCACCGGCGCGGATTCCCTGCACGGCAACGATGGCAATGACATCTTGCGCGGCGGCGCCGGGGAGGATGCGCTCTTTGGCGGCACCGGCGACGATCTGGTTTCGGGCGCCGATGACGCGGGCGAGCGGGATTACGTGAACGGCGGCGATGGGGCAGACACGCTTTTGGCAGGCGCGCGCGATGTGCTGACCGGCGGCGCCGGCGCCGATCTCTTCGTGGGCGGCAGCTGGACCGGCAGCGAAGAGGCGGTGCAGCTCGTTGATTACGATGCCGCGGAGGATCAGCTGGTGCTGGTCTGGGACGGTGCGGAAGACAGCGATCCGGAGGTCGAGGTGCAGGACGACCCGGAGGCCCCGGACAACAGGCTGATCGTGGTCAACGGCGCGGTGGCTTTGCGGATCTCGGGCGAGCCGTCATTGTCCGCGGCGGATGTCGTGGTGATGGACAGCGAGTCCGCCGCGCAATCGGGGCTGCTGCCGGCCTGACGGCGGTGCGGGACAGGCCGGCGCCAGGCCCTCTTTCAGATCTGTATCAGGGCCGGGCACGGGCCGTGCGCTGGAGGCCTCGATGCCCGGGCAGGGTGCGGCCCGCGAGGGTCAGCGGCCGGGAGGGTCCCGATGCGCAGTCAGGGGGTGCCGCTTCGGTGCTGGCAGCGGCAGCCGGCGGGCATCCCAAGGGGCTGTGTCAGAGCGGCCTCGGGCTGGAAGAGGCTGCGCAGGGCAAGTCTTGCGGGCCGGACTTGGCGGGCTGTGCCTGTGCGACAAGACGGCGGCATGATGGCGGCGGTCCCTCGGCCCGACGCCTGTGACGGCAGGCCCCAGGGCGGCGGGCTGGCGGCACCGGCCCTGCGCGCGGGCCCAGGGTGCAGGAAGTCTTTGCCTTTCACGCGGAATCATCTTATACGCCCGCATCTGCCGTCTATGCGGCAGGTTTCTCCAAGGGCCAGTGCTGGACGACATCCCGGCCTGTGCCATCCACTTCAGCATCGAAGGAGACCCCGATGTCGATCACCGTTGAAGAAAAAGCCCGCCTGATCAAGGAATTCGCGACCAAGGACGGCGACACCGGCTCGCCGGAAGTCCAGGTTGCCATCCTGACCTCGCGCATCACCACCCTGACCGAGCACTTCAAGACCCACAAGAAGGACAACCACGGCCGCCGTGGCCTTCTGAAGATGGTCGCTCAGCGCCGCAAGCTGCTGGACTACACCAAAGGCAAGGATGAGGCCCGCTACCAGGACCTGATCAAGCGCCTCGGCATCCGCCGCTAAGCGGCGCCGTCACAGGTTTCTGGAAGCGCCCGTTCCATCTGGAGCGGGCGTTTTCCTTTGTGCCCATTCTGGTGGAGCGGCACCTGCCCGGGGCGGGCGGCCAAGGCTTTTGCAAAAGCCTTGGCGCGATGCCGCGGCGGCGCATGGAGGCTGAAGCCGGGACAGATTGCGGCGGCTCAGAACACCCCCATCGCCAGTCCCGCGCCCATCGCCTGGCCCAGCTCGCGGCACGTCTCCAGCTCTGTCTCGGGGATGGTCTTTGGTGCGAGGATCGCTTCGGGTGTCTGTGCATGGGTGCAGATGATCAGCGGCGGCTGCACCTCCTTCAGGCGCCAGCCTTGCGCGATGCGCGCGGTCTGGCGGGCGGCATTGGCGCCGTCGGAGCCCGCGCAAACCATCTGCGCATAGGCGCGTCCCTCGATCCGGCCCAGCACCGGGTAGTAGCTGCGGTCGTAGAAATCCTTCATCACCCCGGCAATGGCGGCAAGGTTTTCCGGCGCGCAGAAGATGTAACCGCTGGCGCGCAGGAGATCCTCCGGGCCTGCATCGGCGGCGGTTTTCAGAGTGACCGCGATCTCGGCCCGGGCCGCCCCGGCGGCGGCTTCGGCCATCTGACGGCTGCCGCCGGTGAGGGAATGATAGACAATCAGAAGCTCCGCCATCTGCGCCGGCCTTTTTGCCTGTTTGCCGGCGCAGCATCACCGCGGTCAAAACCTGAGTAAAGGGCCGCGTCCCCGATCCGGTTATAAAAAAGCCGCCCCCGGGGGAGCGGCTTTCCCTGGTGGTTGCAGCGGTTCATTCGCCGTAGGGCACCCAGATGTTCTTTACTTCCGTGGCCTCTTGCAGGAAGCGCTTGCTGTGGTCCTGCATCCAATCCGGCGCGGTGCCATTGTTGACCCAGGTCCGCTTCAGGTTGCCGGCCGAGGCTTTCTCGATCCCGGCCGACAGATCGGTGGAGGAGAAGCTCCAGACCGCATCCACGTTCAGATGCGAGGCCAGCGGGCCTGCCAGCTCGGCGTGGCTGCCGGTCAGGATGTTGACCACGCCCGCGGGCACGTCCGAAGTCTCCAGCACCTGATAGAAATCGGTCGCCGCCAGCGGGAAGGGCTCGGAGGCGGCCAGCACCACCCGGTTGCCCATCGCAATTGCGGGCGCCATCACCGAGACGAGGCCGAGGAGCGGCGCCTCGTCCGGGCAGAGCGCGCCGATCACGCCGACCGGCTCCTTCATCGCGAGTGCGACGGCGCGGATCGGCACGCCGTGCGCCTGGCCGTCGTATTTATCGGCCCAGGCGGCCGCGGTGAACAGGCGCTGGATCGCGGCCTCGACCTCCTTGGCGCCGGTCTTCTTGCCGGTCATCGCATCGGCGCGCGCGGCAAACTCATCGGCGCGGGCGGAGAGGTTCTCGCCAATGTAGTAGAGGATCTGCGCGCGCAGGTGGCCTGTCGTTTTGGACCAGGCTTTGGCGCCCGCCGCGGCCTCGACCGCGTTGCGCACATCCTTGCGGTTGGCGATCCCCACATGGCCGAGCAGCGCGCCGCCCTTGCCCATGACGGCCTGGCTGTAGCCGCCATCGGGACGCGCCTGCTTTCCGCCGATGTACATCTTGGCGGTGCGGTCGAGCGGATCAACCGGCGCGGCGGTCTCGCCGACAGCGGGCTCGATGCGCGCCAGCGCTTTGGCTTTGGCCTTTGGGCGGGTGTAGGCCGCAAGCCCTTCCCAGCCGCCTTCGCGCCCGAAGCCGCTTTCGCGCACACCGCCAAAGCCTGCGGCCGCGTCGAACATGTTGGTGCCGTTGATCCAGACCACGCCGGCCGCCAGCTTGGGCGCGATGTCGAGGGCGAGGTTCACGTTCTCGCTCCAGAGTGTCGCCGCCAGCCCGTAGCGGGTGTTGTTGGCCAGCTCCACCGCTTCGCCCGGGGTACGGAAGGTGGTGGAGACCAGGACTGGGCCGAAGATCTCCTCCTGCATCAGCGGGTCGGAGGGTGCGAGGCCCTCGATCAGGGTCGGCGGGTAGAAGCAGCCGCCCTCGGGCATCTCCACCTTGGCCTGGTGCATCGTGCCTGCGCGGTTGGACGCGACGAGGCTCTGGATGGTGTCGAGCTGGACGGGATCGACGATGGCGCCAATGTCGATGCATTTGTCCAGCGGGTTGCCGATACGCAAGGTGTCCATGCGGGTGCGCAGCTTGGCGTGGAAGCGTTCGGCGACGCTTTCCTGCACCAGCAAGCGCGAGCCGGCGCAGCAGACTTGGCCCTGGTTGAACCAGATCGCATCGACCAGCCCTTCAACCGCGCTGTCGAGGTCGGCGTCGTCGAAGACGATGTAAGGCGATTTGCCGCCCAGCTCCAGCGTCAGCGCCTTGCCGGAGCCTGCGGTGGCCTCGCGGATGCGGCGGCCGACGGCGGTGGAGCCGGTGAAGGCGATCTTGTCCACTTCGGCGGCCACGATCATCTCGCCCACGGCGCCGTCGCCGGTGACGATGTTGACGACACCCTTCGGGAGCCCCGCCTGGCGGCAGATATCGGCAAACAGGAGCGCTGTGAGCGAGGTGTATTCCGCCGGTTTCAGCACCACGGTGTTGCCCATCGCCAGCGCGGGCGCGATCTTCCACGCCAGCATCAGGAGCGGGAAGTTCCACGGGATGATCTGGCCGCAGACGCCAAGCGCTTCGGCGTCCGGCAGCTCGCTTTCCATCAGCTGGGCCGTGCCCGCGTGGTAGTAGAAATGCCGCTGGGCGAGGGGCACGTCGATGTCGCGGCTTTCACGGATCGGCTTGCCGTTGTCCAGCGTCTCCAGCACCGCAAACAGGCGGGCGTGTTTCTGCAGCAGCCGGGCAATCGCGTAGAGGTAGGGGGCCCGGCCCGGACCGCCAAGCGCTTCCCACTTGACTTGTGCCTTGCGCGCGGCCTCCACCGCGCTGTCGACGTCGGACTGGCTCGCCTGGGTCAGCGTGGCCAGCACCTCACCATTGGCCGGGTTGCGGCTTTCGAAGCCGTCGCCGGGAGCGGTGAAGGCGCCGTTGATGAAATGGCCGAACCGGCTGCCCTGATCGACCAGCCAGGCCAGCGCCTCGGCGGCGCTTTCGGGTGCGGGTCCGTAGTCCATAGTTTCAAAAATCTCTCTGACGGTCATAGTAGAACCTCTCGTTCTGTCGCCGTTTTCCACCGGAAAACGGGCCGGAATCCGCGCCGGATTCCGGGGCGGCGGCGACCCGGCGTTATGCCATCGCGTGGCGGTGGGCGGCGGAGTAGGCGCCGGTGGCGTGATGCTCGAGCTGGCGTTCGATATCGCCGAGCAGAGACGAGGCGCCAAAGCGGAACAGGTCGGGCTGCAGCCAGCGGTCGCCGAGCTCGTCCTTGATCAGGCTGAGGTAGACAAGCGCATCCTTGGCCTTGGAAATGCCGCCTGCGGGCTTGTAGCCGACCCGGAAGCCGGTGCGCTCGTGATAGTCGCGGATGGCGCGGATCATTACCAGCGACACCGGCAGCGTCGCGTTCACGCTTTCCTTGCCGGTGGAAGTCTTGATGAAATCGGCGCCCGCCATCATGCACACGAACGAGGCGCGCGCGACATTGCGCAAGCTGCCCAGCTCGCCGGTGGCGAGGATCGCTTTCACATGGGCACTGCCGCAGGCCTCGCGGAAGGCCTTCATCTCGTCATAAAGCGCCTGCCAGTTGCCCGCGAGCACATGGCGGCGGGAGATCACGATATCGATCTCCTCCGCGCCCGCCTTCACGCTTTCGCCGATCTCGGCCACCCGCAGATGGAAGGGAGAAAGCCCGGCCGGAAATCCGGTGGAGACCGCGGCAACCGGAATGCCGGTGCCTTTCAGCGCCGCCACTGCGGTTTCGATCATGTCGTGGTAGACGCAGACCGCGCCGGTTGTGAGCCCCTCCATGCCCAGCTCCGCCAGGAGCTTGGCATTCACCGGCTGGCGCGCCTTGGCGCAGAGGCGGCGCACCCGGTCCTCGGTGTCGTCGCCCGCCAGCGTGGTGAGGTCGATGAGGCTGATCGCCTTCAGGAGCCAGGCGGCCTGGTAGTCCTTCTTCACGCTGCGGCGGCCGGGCAGGGTGGCGCAGCGGCGTTCGATGGCGGAAGTATTGGCCTGCACGGCCGCGACCCAGTCCAGGTCCAGCTCCATGCCGGGGTTGCGCGGCTCGACCGGATGCGGCGGCAGCGCGCTTTGTTCAGCGATATGGCGTTCCATTGGGGGATCCTCAGCAGAGTTCTGCGCGAAAGTCGCACGGGTGCGGCATATTGGCAAGCGAGGCGGCCCGGTGGCGGCGGTATTTTTGACCGATTGGACAAATTTCCCCGAAGTCACCTGCGTTTGCATCGGGGCCACCTTTCGCGCCGGCCCGGCCAGGATTTATGCGGCGGCAACCTCAGCGCGATCCCGCGGCAGCGCAGCGTTCACGCTGGCAGAATCGGGGCGCTCTGCTAGATTCGGGGGCATGAGCAGTGCAGATCCCAATATCCGCGACAATCCTTCCGCCGGCCCCTATCCCGGGTCCGGTGCAGGCCAGCGCCCCGTCATCCGGCAGCTGGATGACAGCGCCATCAACCGCATTGCCGCGGGCGAGGTGGTGGAGCGGCCGGCATCGGCCGTGAAGGAACTGGTGGAGAACGCGATCGACGCGGGCGCCACAAGGATCACGGTGGAGATTGCCGACGGCGGCAAGACGCTGATCCGGGTTACCGACGATGGCTGCGGCATGACGCCGGAGGACCTGCCGCTGGCGCTCAGCCGCCATGCCACCTCCAAGATCGACGGCTCGGACCTGCTCAATATCCACACCTTCGGCTTCCGCGGCGAGGCGCTGCCCTCGCTCGGCGCCGTGGGCCGGCTCACCATCACCAGCCGCGCCAAGGGTCACGAGGCGGCGCAGGTGCGGGTCTCCGGCGGAAAGATCGAGCCGGTGAAGCCTGCGGCGCTTAGGGCGGGCACCATCGTCGAACTGCGCGATCTGTTTTTTGCCACGCCGGCGCGGCTCAAGTTCATGCGCTCCGACCGGGCCGAGAGCCAGGCAATCTCGGACACGGTGAAGCGGCTGGCGATGGCCGAGCCTTCCATCGGCTTCACCCTGCGCGATGCCTCTGGCGGCGGCAAATCGGGCGGCGAGGGCCGGGTCATCTTCCGCGCCGATCCGCTTTCGGGCGATCTGTTCGACGCGCTGCACGGGCGGCTGGCGGCGGTGCTGGGGCGGGAGTTTGCCGAGAACGCGCTGAAGATCGATGCCACCCGCGAGGGTATCCGGCTGTTTGGCTATGCCGCCCTGCCGACCTATTCGCGCGGCGCGGCGGTGGCGCAGTTTCTGTTCGTGAACACCCGGCCGGTGAAGGACAAGACGCTGACCGGGGCGCTGAGGGCCGCCTATTTTGATTTCCTCAGCCGAGACCGGCACCCGGCGGCGGCGCTGTTCCTTGATTGCGACCCGCAAGCCGTGGACGTGAACGTGCATCCGGCCAAGTCGGAAGTGCGCTTCCGCGATCCCGGCGTGGCGCGCGGGCTGATCGTCTCGGCCCTGCGCCATGCGCTGGCGGAGGCCGGGCATAGGGCGTCCTCCACCGTGGCGGGGGCCACGCTGGGGGCGATGCGGCCGGAACAGCCGGGTCCTCAGCCGGGCGGTGCGGCGGGGCAGCCCGGCCCGCAGGCGGGCGCGCCGCGGATCTATCAGATGGACCGGCCTTCGCTCGGCGCGCGCTCGGCCTCTTATGCGGCGCAGCGTCCGGAGTATGCAGCGCCCGCGCAAGGCTCCTCCTTCGGCTATGAGCCCGCGCAGACGGCAGGGTTTGCCGAGCTGGCAGGCGCCTACAGCGGCCGCATGGTAGAGGCCCCGGGGCCGGCGCCGGATGCGCCCGAGGCCGCCGCGCCCGGGGCCGAGCAGCTGCCGCTCGGTGCGGCCCGCGGCCAGGTGCATGAGAATTACATCATCGCGCAGACCCGCGACGGCATGGTGATCGTCGACCAGCACGCCGCCCATGAGCGGCTGGTCTATGAGAAGCTGAAGCGGCAGATGGCGGATAACGGCGTCGCGGCGCAGGCGCTGCTGATCCCGGAAATCGTCGAACTTAGCGAGGGCGATTGCGCCCGGCTGCTGGAGGTGGCGGAGGATCTTTCCCGCTTCGGCCTCGGCATCGAGGCCTTCGGCGGCAATGCGGTGGCGGTGCGCGAGACCCCGGCGCTGCTGGGCGAAGTGAACGCCGAGGCGATGGTGCGGGACATTCTGGATGAACTGGACGACCAGGGCGAAAGCCAGCTGGTGCAGGCCCGGCTGGAGGCGATTCTGAGCCGGGTGGCCTGCCATGGCTCGATCCGCTCGGGGCGGCGGATGCGCGGCGAGGAGATGAATGCGCTGCTGCGGGAGATGGAAGCGACGCCGCATTCCGGCCAGTGCAACCATGGCCGCCCGACGTATGTGGAACTCAAACTGGCCGATATCGAGCGGCTGTTCGGACGGAGCTGATGGAAGAAATGGACATGGCCATCGAGGGGATGGCGGCGGCGGGCAGCGTGAGCCTGGCCGTGGCGGCGGCAGTGCTGCTGCTGATCGTGCTGCTCATGCTGGCGCTGCGCCGCGCGGGGCTTGCCCGGCGCGCGCTGGAGCAGGCCAATGGCGATCTGCGCAGCCACAACGCGGCGCTGCAGGCCGAGGCCGCGCGGCTGCCGGAGCTCGCCGACGAGCTGGCCACCCTGCGCCGCACCAGCGACAACGAGCGCACCGCGCGCTACCAGGCCGAAGCCCAGGTGCAGGCCTTGAAGGCGGAACACGCCGCGCGGCTGCAGGAGCTGCGGCAGGTGAACGAGCAGATGGAGCACAAGTTTGCCTCCCTTGCCTCGGGCGTGCTGAAACAGAACTCCGAAAGCTTCCTCAACCTCGTGAGCGAGCGTTTTCAGGCCCACAGCAAGAGCGCCGATGCCGATCTTGCCAAGCGGCAGGCGGCGATCGAGGGGCTGGTGAAGCCGCTGGATCACAAGCTCGGCCAGTTCGGCGAGCGCATCAAGGAAATTGAGCAAGCCCGCAACGAGGCCTATGGCGCGATCCGGGCACAGGTGAAGCATCTTGCCGAGGGGCAGGCCGCGCTGGGCGGCGAGACCCGCAAGCTGGTGCAGGCGCTGCGCGCGCCCAAGACCCGCGGGCGGTGGGGCGAGATGCAGCTGCGGCAGGTCTTCGAGATGGCTGGCATGGCCGAACATGTGGATTACGAGCTGGAGAAAAGCGTCGGCACCGACGAGGGCCTGCGCCGCCCCGATGCGGTGGTGCGCATCCCCGGCGGCAAGAGCATCGTGGTCGATGCCAAGACCCCGCTGGAGGCCTATCTGGACGCGCTGGAGGCGGAGACACCGGAGCAGCAGCAGGCGGCGCTGACCCGTCACGCGGGCCACGTGAAGACCCATGTGAAACAGCTGTCCTCGAAAGCTTACCAGAGCGCGCTGGCGGAGACGCCGGATTTTGTGGTGATGTTCATCCCGGGTGAGACCTTTGTCTCCGCCGCTGTGGAGACAGATCCGGGGCTGATCGAATATGCCTTTGAGAACAAGGTGCTGATCGCCACGCCGACAACGCTGATGGCGCTTGTGAAATCCATCGCCTACGGCTGGCAGCAGGAGAAGATGGCGGAAAACGCGGTCGCCGTGCAGAAGACCGCCAAAGAGCTTTACGACCGGCTTTCGACCTTTGCCAAGAATCTGGCAGCGGTGGGCAGGTCGCTGTCCTCCTCGGTCAGCCACTACAACAAGGCGGTGGGCTCGCTGGAAACGCGGGTGCTGCCTTCGGCGCGCAAGTTCGAGACGATGGGCGTGGTCGCCAATGGCGCCGCGCTGGAGGATCCCGGCCAGGTGGAGACCGAACCGCGCCAGATGGCGCTCCTGGCGCCGGAGGAGTAACGGGTGCGGCTGCCCCGGCTTGGCCCCCGCCGCCCGGTGCCCGCAGCGCTGCTGCGCCAGGCGGAGCTGGAGGCCGAGCGCATCGTGGCGCTGCTGCGGGTGGCGGTGGCGCTGGGGCTGATCCTGAGCCTGATGCTGGCGCTGGACCAGGTGCCGCCTTACGAGGCGGCTTATGTGAAGCGGCAGGTCGGGCTCGCCTCGGTGACGATGCTCTCCTATCTGGCCTTGGGCGTGCTGACCTACTGGGCGGTGGTGCGCGGGCTCTTCCAGCCTTGGATGATCTGGCTTGCGGCCACCGCCGACTGCGCCTTCATGCTGGTGAATACCTACCTGTCGCTGGTCAATGGCGGCGTGCCGGGGGCGATGGTCTTTGCCATGCCTTCGGTCTGGATGGTGCCGGTGGTGCTGGCCTTTGGGGTGCTGCGCTTCAATCCGCTGCTCCTGGCCTATATGGCGGGGCTGATGGCGGCCGGGCTGGTCTGGCTGGCGCTGTGGCAGCCCGGTCAGGAGCTGCCCGACGCCGGTCTGCGGCTGCAGATGACGCTGACAACGCCGCCCAACCTGATCCGCGTGGTGATGGTGGCGCTGGCCGGGCTTGTGCTGGTGGTGGCGGCGGACCGGATGCGGATGCTGCTGCACCGCTCGATCGAGGAGGCGCGTCAGAAGGCAAACCTCACCCGCTACCTGCCCGCGCAGCTGGCCGACCGGCTGGCAGGCGGCGGGCTGGAGGCGCTGCGCGAGGGCCGCCAGCAGCAGATGGCGGTTCTGTTCATCGACCTGCGCGGCTTCACCCGCTGGTGCGAGGGCCGCGCGCCGCAGGAGGTGAGCGCGCTGATCACCGGTTTCCGGACCCGGGTGCAGCGGGTGGCGGACCGCACCGGGGGGCTGATCGACAAATATATCGGTGACGCCGCGATGATCCTGTTCGAGGGCGAGGAGGCCGGCGCCGGCGCGCTCGATTGCGCCGAGGGGCTGCTGCAGGAGATCGGCGCCTGGCGCCGGGACCGCGAAGGCGCGGGCGAAAAGGTGCTGGCGGCGGGGATCGGTGTCCACTGGGGCGAGGTCTATGCCGGGGTGGCGGGCACGCCGGAGCGGCTGGAGTATTCGGTCTTCGGCGATACGGTGAACATCGCCGCCCGGCTGGAGCAACTGAGCAAGGAGCGCGGCATGGCGGCGGTGGCTTCGGCGGCGCTGTTCGAAGCGGCGGGCGCCTGTGCAGCGGAGGGAGGGGCGCCCGCGCGCGAGGGGTGGACCGAGCTGCCGCCGGAACCCCTGCGCGGGCGGCGCGAGGGGCTCGCGCTCTTCGGGCGGGCGTGTGACGCGGGCGGATCCGATTTGCCACAGATCAAAGACTTAGGTGATTGCAGCACTGTTTGATATGCTGGAGCCGCGAACAGAAGGAGTGGTGCGATGCTGGAGATCTCGGCCCGCAAAGTGGCGCAGGTGGCGATGATGGCGCGCGAGCTGCGCCGCGCCGAGGGTGAGCTGCGCGCCTTCATCAACCGGATGGGAGAGGATCAGCAGGCAGAGCTGGTGGCCATCATGTGGATCGGCCGCGGCAGCTTCGAGGCGGAGGAACTGGCGGAGGCGGTGGAGACCGCCAAGCAGGAGGCCACAACTCCGACCGCCGACTACCTGATCGGCACCCCGCATCTGGCGGACAACCTGGAAGCCGGGCTGGAGGCGCTGGGCGTCGATGTGCAGGACGTCGAGGACGACGTGATTGGCCGCTGATGGACCGTCGGCGGGCTTTGGATTCGGTTCCGGCGGGACTGCCTGTCGGCTCCCGTTGCTGCGGCCCTGCATGCAATTCTTCATTTGAATACGGGCGTTTGCGCCGCCTCAAAAAGGGGCTGCGTGAAGTCCAGGCGCATTTGCGGTTCGTGGTGCAGCGGACTGGCGGATATCTTGCGGGCCAAAGGATATGACGGTGTGAAGGCCGCGAAGAAATCTCTGCGGGATTCACATGCGGCCTGGCGGCGTCCATTTCCATGACCGCTTTGCGGGACATTTCGGACTTCTGCCCGTGCGGCTTTTGCTTGCGCAGAAAATGCTCGCGGGCGCGGCATGGTTCTCGCTGTGAAGCAGCATTCGCCGCCACGGCCAGAAAGCTCGCCGTGATCCTGGCGCGCCTCTGGCGGGACGGGACAGTGTTCGCCTGAACCAGGGAGGAGTTGCCCGCATGATTTGAGACACCGAGTTCCGCGACACTGCGGATCCAGGTCCCGTCGGGACGGAAGCCGGATGACCTCGCTGTCGAATGTCGATGCGCCCTTCGGGCGACCTCGCAGCGGACCAAAGGAGGCGTCCCGTCACCGGCGCCATTAGGGGGCGGTATGACCGACCCCGGAGAGAACCATGAGCCCGATGCGACCCAAGTCCGCCCTTGAATTCGATACCGCAGATAGAGAACACTCGCATTGGAGGTTTGCCGACCTATTGAAAGCGAGACGCCGACCATTTGAACGTTTCCAGCGGGCTGTAAAGCCTGTCTGGAGTTCACCCCGTTATTGGTCCGGGCTTCATGCGACCTTTCGGGTTTGGTTCAGTTGGGCCGCAAATGCGCTCGGCGTCAAGTTCCCGAGTGAGGAATGCGGCCTGGTTTCGTTGTATTCGGTCCTCCGATCGGTGATCCGAGTACGTGCGTCGTCCATGGACAGGAACCATGCGGCGTTCAGATGGCGTAATCGGGGCTCTGTCCCCGGGATCGCCGGTAGTCTTCCTGCCGGTAAGTCCATGACCGGGAGAACGACCATGACCAAAGTACTGTTCGGGGGACTTGATGTCTCGCTTGAATTGACCAGCGTTTGCGTTGTTGATGCTGACGGCAGATTGGTCCTTGAGGCAAAGGCGGCTTCGGACCCTGCCGACATTAGGCTCTGGACTCATTGATTTGGTTGCAGCCGCCGCGCCGGGCTGATTCAAGCTCCTGAACTTCAGGAGGCGTGATGAGCAGCTTGTTTTGGCTGACCGACGAGCAAATGGCGCGGTTGAGACCGTACTTTCCGAAAAGCCATGGTAGGCCGCGTGCGGATGACCGGCGTGTGTTGAGTGGAATTATCTTCATCAATCGCAACGGTTTGCGTTGGTCAGATCCTCCGAGAGAGTATGGCCCGCCGAAGACGCTCTACAACCGCTGGAAGCGATGGAGCGACAAGGGCGTGTTTGCGCGGATGATGGCAGGACCGGCTGCCGAGCACGCGGATTACAAGGCAGTCATGATTGACGCGACCTATCTGAAGGCCCACCGCACGGCGTCCAGCCTGGCGGTGAAAAAGGGGGGCGTGGACGCCTGATCCCTTGCCCGGCAGGGCATTGCGCAGCAATGTCCCGAGAGGGGGCGAACCAAGGGCGGCATGAATACCAAGCTGCATGCGTTACAGATGCCTCTGGCCGTCCGATCCGGTTCTTCATGACCGCCGGTCAGGTCAGTGACGACACGGGAGCCAGGGCGCTCCTGAGGAGCTTTCCCGCCGCCGATTGGATGATTGCTGACCGGGGCTACAACGCCGACTGGTTCCGGAATGCATTGAAAGACAAAGGGATACGTCCTTGCATCCCGGGCAGGAAGTCGCGTGACAAACCCGTTCGATACGACAAGCGCAGATAGCAGATACAAGCGACGCAACCGCATCGAGATCATGTTCGGCCGATTGAAGGACTGGCGGCGTGTCTCAACCCGTTACGACAGATGCCCGAAGGTCTTCCTCTCAGCCATCGCGCTCGCCGCCGCCGTCATCTTCTGGCTCTGAAATTCAATGAGTCTGGAGCCTGGACGAAGTCGGTCTTCTTGTAGATATCCCGCGGGCAGAGGCCGGTGAATTCGCTAATCTTCGAGATCGGACTGCCATTCGCGATCATGCAGAGAACGGCCCTGTTGGCGCTGCTGCGGTGCTGGCCCCTGATCCTCGAACCACTCGGGAACGATGTCAGGCAGCTCTTGCATTTCCATCGCTGGACGCCCTTTGCCGTGCGCCCGGATTTCCGATAGAGCCCCGGATTGTCCTCAAGGCGTTTCCTGTGGTTCTCGCAGCCCTCGTTCGAGCCGCAGTCCCGCGGAGCCTCCGCTTGGAACCGACTACGAAGGCGGCGATATTCGCCGACCGCGGCAGCATTGTTTTTGACGATCGAGCTTTGACCGCAAGCGCCGCAGTGAAAGGTTTCTTCGTCCCCGGAGCCGCTGACTTTACCACGAGGTTGGTTCGATTTGACTTTCCGGAAAAAATTTTCCTTTCTTCTTGAAAGGATCTGGCGGCTCCATGAAGAGACCGCACTGAGGGTTCCGGCAGAAGTTGACGTCGATCCCGTGACACCGCATCGGCGGACGACGTTCTCCCTCTAGCGAAGAAATATTCGTGAGCGGGTTCACGCGCCCTCCCTCGGAAAAACCGCATATCGCGGTTGTCGAGGGTAAGATTGGCCAAAATCAGGCCAACCTAAGTTGTTCTGCACCGCGAACCGCAAGGGGCTGGGTGTGGGGGGCTCCCAGGTTCATCCCCTGTGGTCCACCACCGCGAGATGCTGTGCCAGCTTGCCGATCTTCGCCATCCAGTCCCCAACCAGCGCCGGGTCGCTGGGGGCGGCGTGGACGCCGGGGGCAATCTTGCCGTTCATCGCCGCCTCGATCGCGAAGGACACCGGGAAGGAGACCAGCCGCGCCATCGCCGAGCCGCGCGCATCACCCCAGGCGTCCATCACGTAGGACTTGTGCCAGACCGCCTCGCCGTCCTTCTCCGCCTTCAGGCCGACGCAGAGCACCACCCGGTCCGGCTCGCCTTCGTCATAGGCGGTCTCGGCCCAGAACTGGTCCGACATCTCCTTGAGCCGCGCGTCGCCTTCGGCGCCTTCCAGCGTCTCAACCTCGCGGAACACCTCCGCCCAGGCCTCGGACCAGCCGTTGAGGCGCAGGGTGCCGCGGACGAATTCCTTCACCTTCCAGTCTTCGCCGAAATGATACTGCGCCATGAAGGGGAGCGAGTCGCGGTTCGGGTAGACCTCGAAGCTTTCGGGCTGGGGCAGCGGTGCTTCGTAGCTGGAGATCGCATCCCATGGCCGTGCCACGTCCAGCGGCTGGAAATCGCGGATGGAGCGCGAGGGCGAGCGCAGCGCTTTCAGCACGCCCAAGGGCGACCAGCTGAACTTGTAACGGAACGGGTTCGGGGTTTTCGGAATGCCGCCGCAGTAGGAGATGAAGCTGATCTCGTTTTCCGCGTCAAAGGCTGCGGAGGCCTTGTATTCATCCACCAGCGCATGCGCCATCAGGTGATCGATGCCAGGGTCGAGGCCGACCTCGTTGACCAGGCAGACGCCCGCGTCCTTCGCCTTCTGGTCCAGCGCGCGCATCTCCGGCGCGATGTAGGAAGAGGAGACGAAATGCGCGCCATGTTCGATGGCCAGCTCGGCCAGCGGCACGTGCCAGTCGCCGGGCAGCATCGAGACGACCACGTCCTTGGGGCTGAGCATCTGGCCGAGGTTGGCGAGGCTGAAGGTGTGGATGTTGGTGGTGAGATCGCCCACCGCCTCGCGCGCCTTCCCGGGTGTGCGGTTCCAGACCGCGACGTCATGGCCGGCCTCAAGCAGACGCCGCAGGCCGGGGATTGCGGAGAGGCCGGTGCCGCACCAGTGAATTGTCATGAAGTCTACTCCCTTATCCGAATTTCAGTTTGGCCGCGACGATCGCCAGAACGGCAGTCACGGCGCAGATGTTCGCCAGGATCAGCGGCCAGTCGCCGAGCATAAGCCCATAGGCCAGCCACAGGGTGACCGTGGCCAGGAACATCAGGTTAGAGGGCAATGACAGCCCGGCGGTGTCACGGCTGGCCCAGGCTTTCCAGGCCTGGGGGATCCAGCAGACCGTGCCGAGGAATGCTGCGAAGTAGCCGACGTAAGGCGCGATCATTCAGCTGTGTGCTCCAAGGTGGCGGCGCGGGCCGGGGATGCCGGAGAGGCCGGTGCCGCAGCGGTGAAGTGTCATTTTTTGTCTTCGTAAGCCGTCGTGTTTGCGGGAGCGCTGGCAGTTCAGGTGTCCCCCTGCCGGCAGGCCGGGCGGGCGCTGTCCTTACCGCGTTACGGCAGGTGCTGTTCGAATACTGTTCTGGCCCGGCCCCAGACGCCGCTCTCCAGATCGGTGAGCGTCAGCAGCGAAGGCAGGAGCTGGGCGGCGTAGTCCTCGGAGCTTTCGACCGGCAGCATCGAGGGCAGGTTGTCGATTGCCATCACGTCGAGCACCGGGTTGTCCGCGACGCGCAGGGCGGGATGCTCCCAGGTGGTGGCGCGATCGTAGACCGGCACCGGGTTGTAGTCGCTGTCGGGATCGCAGGCGACATCGCCGATCACGCTGAGCGCGCGGGGCATGGCCAGGGTTTCACGGGGAACAAATACCGGCGTGCCGGGGCGCGCGAAGATGCAGTTGAGAAACAGCCCGTGCTCTAGGATCTCCGGGAAGGGGCCGCCGCGGGCGGTCTCTGCCATGTCCCACTTGGTGGTCTGAACCCCTGTCGCTTCGCAGAGGTCGGCAGCACCCTGGCCGACCCGGCCGAGCGCGCCGATCACGATGGCGGAGGGGCGGGCCTTGTCCAGCGCGTCCAGCTCGGCGCCCAGCTCGGTCAGGAGCGCATCCTTGCCGGGGTAGATGCCGACCGGGCCGCAGATCTCGCCGCGCTGCTGGGCAGCCCAGCACTTGAGTGCGACGGCGGCCCCGGCATAGCCCGCCCAATAGCCGAAGGCAGCGACCCGGCGGCCGTCTTTGTCTACCAGGTACTCAAGATCGTAAAGCGAGCCGCCGCCCGCCTTGAACCGCTTCAGCAGCGCCTGGCCGGAGCGCTGGCCCTTGAAGGCATGGCCGAACATGATGTGGCGGTGCCTGAGCGGGGTGCCGTCTTCGGGCAGCTCCTTCAGGCCAAATATGATGGCGTCCGCCGGGGCTTCGGCCCAGGAATTCTCGGGCGCAATTTCGCAGCCTGCATCAATGTAGCCCTGCAGCGGGATCGCCCGGACCGAGCTCTCCTCCACCGTGACCTTGATGCCGCCTGACAAGAGCGCCCGGGCGCCCTCCGGGGTCAGGCCCGCGCGTTCTTCATTGGGGCGCTGTTCGGCCCGTACCCACAGATGCGTCATCGTCTTCCTCTTCCCTCAGATCATTTCCCGGGCCTGCAGGCGCTGCATCGAGGCGCGGGCCTGCATCGCTGCCATGAACTCCGCGATGCGGGGGTAATCCTCAACCTTCACCCCGTCGCCGTCCAGCCAGGTGCAGACCACATACAGGTAGCAGTCGGCAAGGCTGAGCTCCTCGCCCAGCACAAACGGTCCGCGCAGCCCGTATTGGCTGATGTAGGCGCAGGAGGCCGCCATGGTCTTGGGCACCTGGGCCTGCATGTCCTTCCAGCTCGCGCGTTCCCTGGCCCAGCGGGCGCCGCGCAGGCGGTGGGCGTGGTTCACATGCATGGTGGAGGCAAGGTAATACATCACTTCCCGCATCCGGGCACAGAGCAGCGGATCGGCGGGGCGCAGCCCGGCCTCTGGCGCCAGGTCGGCGATATAGTCCAGCAGCGCGCCGGTCTCGGTCAGGATGCCGCCCTCCACCGCGAGCGCGGGCACCCGGCCCTTGGGGTTGATCTGGGCGTAGGCGGAACTGGCCTGTTCCTTGGCGGCGAAATCTATCTTCACGGCCTCGTATTCCAGCCCGGCCTCCTCCAGCGCAAGCGCCACGGCCACGGAGATGGTGCCGGGAGCGTAGTAGAGCTGCATGTGGTGTCCTCCCTGTATGTTCTGCCGGCGCCGCGCCGTTCAAAGATGGGTCTGAGCGAAGTGGCGGTCGGGGGCGTCCAGATGCGGCACCGCGTTGAACAGCACCGGACTCAGCTGGCCGCCAATCGGGAACAGCCGGTGCATCGACGTGTTCATAATCGCCAGCGCCAGCCGCGCCATGCCGCCGGTGTCCAGGCCCATCGCCTGCCGCATCGCCATGGCAATCAGCCCGCCCGACGTAATGACCAGCGCCGGAACGTCGCCCTCCGAAATCTCCTTGAGCGCAGCTTGCGTGCGGGTCTCGAACGCGGGCCAGGTTTCGTAAGGATCCCGGATGCGGCCCTGCGACCAGGCCTCAAAAACCTGCGGCAGATGCGCGGCAAAGCCTTCGCGTTCCTCGGGGATGGGCAGCCCATGCTGGTCCTGCATCGCCTGGGCGAGGGTGAAATACTCCATTTCGTTCAGCCGGGCATCCTGGACAGCTTCCGCATAGCCCATGGAGCGGGCGGTCTCCACGTGGCGGGAGAGGGTGCCGCAGTAAACGCGGGAGTAGCGGCTGCCGCTGTCGCGCAGATGCGCGCCAAGCCAAGCCGCCTGCTGGTGGCCGAGGTCGCTGAGCCGGTCGTAGCTTGCCTCGTCGCGGGCTTCGGTATTGGCCTGGCCGTGGCGGATCAGCGTGATGTGGGTCATGCGTGCGGCGTCCTACTGTTTCGGCGCCAAGTCTTAAGGGAGGTTCCGGGCGGAGGGAAGGGAGCATGGTCCGGCGGGCGCGGCCGGGCGGAAAATCCGGGTTGAGGCACCGGTGCGCGCGGCGCAGAGTGGCGCTGTCAGAACGGAGGTTTCGCGATGTCTTTTAACCCGTCTCTCAACCCAGAGCGGTTTCTTGAGGATCTGCACCAGCTGCGCAGCTTCGGCGCGGCGGGCGTGGGCAAGGGCGTGGTGCGGCAGGCCTATTCCGAGGCCGATATTGCCGCGCGGCAGTGGCTGGCGGGGCGCATGGAAGACGCAGGGCTGGAGGTGCATCTCGACCCGCTGGGCAACCTCTTTGGTCTCGGGGGCGAACGCTCCCTGCTTCTGGGCTCGCACAGCGACAGCCAGCCCGAGGGCGGCTGGCTTGACGGTGCGCTGGGCGTGATTGCCGGGCTGGAGGTCGCCCGCGCCGCAAGGGAGGCAGGCGGGCCGCCGGTCTCCTGCGTCAGCTTCCAGGACGAGGAGGGCCGCTTTGGCGTGCTCACCGGCTCGGAGGTCTGGACCGGCAAGCTGCCGCTGGCGGAGGCCGATGCGTTTTCTGACAGCAGCGGCGCCACCCTGGCCGCGGCGCGGGCGGGGATGCCGGGGCGGGCAGAGGGTTTTCTGCCGCCGGAGCGTTTCAGCGGGTTCCTGGAGATGCATATCGAGCAGGGCCCGGCGCTGGACGAAAGCGGCGAGCGGCTGGGCGTGGTGAGCGATATCGTTGGCATCCGCGACATGCGGATTGCCTTCGAGGGCCGCCAGAACCATGCGGGCACTACCCCGATGCATTTGCGCCGCGATGCGTTTCAGGCGCTGTCGGCTTTCAGCACGGAGCTGAACCGGCGCTTTGCGGATTTGGTGACGCCGGCGACGGTCTGGACCATCGGCCATGTGGCGCTGCACCCCAATGCGGCCTCTGTGGTGCCGGGCCGGGTGGTGTTTTCGATGCAGTGGCGTGACGGCGATGCGGCACGGCTGGCGCGGATGGAGGCGGTGATTGCGGAGACGGCCGGAGAGGTTGCCGCGCAATATGGCATCACCGCGGAACTTGGGCCGGTGATGGGGATCGAACCGGCGGCGATGGACGCGCGCTTCCAGGCGCAACTCAGCGCGGCGGCGGAGGCGCTGGCGCCGGGGAAATGGCGCAAGATGCCCTCGGGCGCGCTGCATGATGCGGCCAATCTGGCGCGGGTAATGCCGGCGGGGATGCTGTTTGTGCCGTCGATCGGCGGCATCAGCCATGCCTTTGACGAGGACACCGGCGAGGACGATCTGGTGCTGGGGCTGAAGGTGCTGGACCAGGCAGCGCGGGCGCTGGCGGGGTGATGCTGGCAGGGTGACGGGTCCGGCGGAAGCTGTCGCGCGCTCGGACTGCGGGGCGCTCCCGCCTGTTCCGGGGCATTCACGGAATGCCCCGTCCCCGTTGGGCCGGGCGCCGCTGGCGCGGCGCGGCCTCAGGCGCGTCCGTAGCCCCGCCTCAGCATCCGGTCGCGATGCCGGTCGGCGGCGAGGGACGCCTCACGCAGGTTGCCGTAGATATTGATGACCGAGTGCCCGTTGCCGCCCGCCATGCCCCATTCGCGCACCACCGAGACCTCGGAAAACAGGTTCATCGCCAGCTCGATCCGGTAGAATCGCGGCGGGTGCGAGGGCGCTTGGCTGTAGAGCAGACAGGTGGCCATGGCGCCGAGTCTAGGCCGGGCGATTCGCTGCGGCAAGCTTTTCTGCGCCCGGACATCGGGCCGGGAGGAGGGAGGCGCCGGAAGGGCTGGCGGGCCGCGGGCGGCTCAGAGCCACTCCACATCGCCGAGGAAGATATAGCCCGCGCCGTAGATCGTTTTGATCAGGCGGGGGTTCTTGGGATCCTCGCGCAGCTTGGTGCGCAGGCGCGAGATGCGCACGTCCATCGCGCGGTCGAAACTGTCGCCTGCCGCGCCGCCCAGAGTTTCTTGCATCTGGGCGCGCGATATCAGCCGCTTGGGGCTTTCCAGGAACAGCCGCAGCACTTCGGCCTCGGCCTGGGAAAAGGGGGTTTCAACACCTGTCTCGTCCTCCAGCACGAAACGGCCGAAATGCGCGGTCCAGCCGGAGAACCGCGCGGTCTCCCCCGAGGGCGCCGCCGCGCGCGGGCCGCCGCGCAGGCGGGCGCGGATGCGGGCCACGACCTCGGTGGGGTCGAAGGGTTTGGTGATGTAGTCATCCGCGCCCAGTTCCAGCCCTGTGACCCGGTCCTGCACCTGGGCGCGGCCGGAGATGATGATGACCGCGGCGCCCTGTTCCAGCGCCAGCCTATGCACCAGCGCCAGCCCGTCGGTGTCGGGCAGCGACAGGTCGACCAGGCAGACGTCCGGCGTCACCCGTTTCAGCGAGGCTTCGAATTCGCGGGCGCGGGAAAAGCTCTGGGTGCGGAAGCCCGCCTCCTCCAGCGTGTCAGTGAGGATGCGGCGGATTTCGGGCTCGTCGTCCAGAATGGTGACCAGGGGTGAAGTCATGCGGCGGGCTCCGGGGTGATCAGCTGCGACAGCTGGCGGGCGGTGAAGGGTTTGCGCAGCACGGGGCCGTATTTCAGGGCCGCGCGGTGCAGCGGATCGGTGGGCGGCAGCGAGGTCATCAGCACGCAAGGCAGCGCGGAGCCTTCCAGCCGGGCGGCGAGATCGACGCCGGTGGCCTCGCCCTCCAGCCGGATGTCGGAGAGCACCAGCGCGATGCCGGGAATATCGGCAGTGAGCGCCGAAGCTTCGTCGACGCTGGTGGCCTCCACCACCGAAAACCCAAGCGAAATCAGCATGTCGCGGAAGGTGGCGCGCAGCTCCTCGCTGTCTTCGGCCAAGAGCGCGATGCCGCCCTGCGCATCGGGCGCGGGGCGGAAGGGGAGGCGCAGGGTGACCGACGCGCCCGAGGGCGTGTTGCCGATGCGGATGTCGCCGCCCGCGGATTTCGCCATGTCGTAGACGGTCGGCAGGCCCAGGCCCGAGCCTTCGCTGCCCTTGGTGGTGAAGAAGGGGTTCAGCGCCTTCTCCAGCGCCTCGGGAGAGAAGCCGGGGCCGGTGTCGCTGACCGTGATCTCGACCCAGGTCTGGCCGATGGCATGGGCGCTGAGGGTGATCTGGCCGCTGGTGCCGCAGGCGTCGCGGGCGTTCAGCAGGAGGTTCAGCAGCGCGTCCTGCAGCTTGCCGCCATCCAGGAGCAGGGTGACGTCCGGCATGTTGTCGAGCACGGAAAGCCCGATCCCCTGCGGCAGGGTGGGTGAGGCGAGGATCTTCAGCTCGGCCAGCAGCGCGTGCATGTCGGTGGCCTGCGGGCGCAACCCGCGCTGGCTGGTCATGCCGGCGATCCGGTTCAGCAGGCGGCCGCCGCGGCGCGCCGCCGAGAGCGTGCCCTGGACCAGCTCCGCCGCTTCGTCCTCCAGCGCCATCTTTTCCAGCTTGCCCTGCATGCCGAGGATGATGGTCAGCAGGTTGGAGAAATCATGTGCCAGCCCGCTGGTCATCTGCGCCGCCATCTCGCGCCGCCTTGCCTGTTGCAGGGCGACACGGGTCTGGGTTTCCTCGGTGATGTCCATCGACAGGATGTAGACGCCGCCCTGCCGGTCCGGGGTGAATGCAACGCGGATGCGGCGGCTGCTGTGGCTTTCGGTGAACTCGAACACCGGGTTGCCGCCCTTGTAGGCGGCCAGCAGATGCGGCTCGATCCGCGCGTAGGCGGCCTCGCCCAGGGCCTCGGCAATGTGCAGGCCGAGAATGTCGGAGGGCCGGCCGGGAAACACGCTGCTGAGACGGCGGTTGGTGAAGGTATAATATCCGTCGCTGTCCAGATGGGCGATATGGGCGGGCATCATTTCGGTGGTGAGGCGGGTGCGGCGCTCGATCTCGGTGAGCTGCCGCTTGGCCTCCTCCAGCTGGATGATGGTGGCGGCGAGCTTGCGGTTAGCGGCCGACAGCTCCTCGGTATGGGCGATCAGCTGTTCGGACATCTCCTCGGAGCGCGCGCGCAACAGCTGCTCGATGCGCTTGGTGCGGGTGATGTCGGTGTAGACGGTGACCCAGCCGCCCTGCGGCAGCGGCGCGCCCTCGATCGAAATCACCTGGCCGTTGGCGCGGCTGCGTTCGAGGTAATGCGGCACGAAAGCGCGGGCGGTCTCCACCCTGGTGCGCACGAAGTCATTGATATCCCCGACCGGGCCGTAATCGCCGCTTTCGGCAATGAATCGGATGGTGTCGTCGAACCGGGCGCCGGGGGTGACCAGCGCATCGGGCAGCGAGAACATCTCCTGAAACCGGCGGTTGCAGACGGCCAGCCGCAGGTCGTTGTCGTAGATCGACAGCGCCTGGGCGATCAGGTTCAGCCCGGCGGTGGTCATGCTGCTGTGTTGTTTGCTGGCTCTGTCCATGCGTCTCCCCCTGTCATGGCTAGCACCGCGCCCGTGCCGGGGCAAACCGCCAAAGGGCCGCAGCGGCCGCCCTCCGCCTGCCCGTGTAACCACCTCTGATAAAGGGCAAAGTTGGCTGTTACAATTCGTAAGATTTGGGAAAACTTCAGGAAAAAGTTGACGGGCTAGCATGTGGACGTCCCTAATCGCGGCCAGAATCGCGTTTAGCGGTCAGTCCGGCGGCACAGCCGGAAAGGGAGGAAAGAATTTTGGCTCAGATGCAGATGGGCGCCGAGGGGATGCAATCCCTGCCGGCGCTGCTTGAACGCAATGCGGCGCAGTTTGGTGATGCTCCGGCCTACCGGGAAAAGGAATTCGGCATCTGGCAATGCTGGACCTGGTCCGAGGCGGCCCAGGAGATCGAGGCACTGGCGCTGGGTCTGATCAACCTAGGTGTGAAGGAAGGCGATTTCGTCGCCATCATTGGCCGCAACCGGCCCTATCTCTACTGGTCGATGGTGGCCGCCCAGGCAGCAGGCGCGATTCCGGTGCCGCTCTACCAGGACGCGGTGGCCGAGGAGATGGCCTATGTGCTGAGCCATTGCGGCGCGCGTTTCGTGATCGTCGGCGATCAGGAGCAGGCCGACAAGGTGATCGAGATCCAGGACCAGCTGCACCAGTTCGAGCACATGATCTATCTCGACCCGCGCGGCATGCGCAAATACGACCACCACCAGCTGCACCAGTTCGCCCGTGTGCAGGAGCAGGGCCTGGCGGCGCGCGACGAGTGGAAAGCCGACCTGGAGGCGCGCAAGGCCAAGCTGACCTATGACAGCACCTGCGTGATGCTCTATACCTCGGGCACCACCGGCAAGCCCAAGGGCGTGGTGCTGTCCAACCGCAATGTGATCGAAAGCGCCAAGAACGCCTGCGAGTTCGACAAGCTGACCCGGAACGAGAACATCCTGTCCTACCTGCCGATGGCCTGGGTGGGGGACTTCATCTTCTCGGTCGGGCAGGCCTACTGGTCCGGTTTCTGCGTGAACTGCCCGGAAAGCCCGGACACGATGATGACCGACCTGCGCGAGATCGGCCCGACTTATTTCTTTGCGCCGCCGCGGGTGTTCGAGACCCAGCTGACCAGCGTCATGATCCGGATGGAGGACGCGGGTGCTCTGAAACGCAAGATGTTCCACCACTACCTGGCCCACGCCAAGAAGGTCGGCGGCCGCATACTCGACGGCAAGCCGGTGAGCTTCGGCGACCGGCTGAAATACGCGATCGGCAACCTGCTGGTCTACGGGCCGCTGAAAGACACGCTGGGCTTTGGCAAGGTGCGCGTGGGTTACACCGCGGGCGAGGCGATCGGGCCGGAGATCTTCGATTTCTACCGCTCGCTCGGCATCAACCTGAAACAGCTTTACGGCC
The DNA here is from genome assembly GCF_048820915.1 of Cribrihabitans pelagius. Lineage (NCBI taxonomy): Bacteria > Pseudomonadati > Pseudomonadota > Alphaproteobacteria > Rhodobacterales > Paracoccaceae > Cribrihabitans > Cribrihabitans pelagius. The sequence continues at coordinate 119,984 of NZ_JBMERR010000013.1, forward strand.
AGACCGAGGCGACGGTTTTCATCACCGTGCAGCCCGACGGCGAGGTGCGCGCCGACACGGTGGGCGTGCCGGCCCCCGATGTGGAGATCAAGATCGGCGACAACGGCGAGATCTACTACCGCTCGCCCGGCACTTTCGTCGAATATTACAAGAACCCGGAATCCACTGCCTCAACCAAGGATGCCGAGGGCTGGGTGGCAACGGGTGATGCCGGCTTCTTCGAGGAAGGCTCGGGCCATCTTCGCATCATCGACCGCGCCAAGGACGTGGGCAAGATGGCGGACGGCTCGATGTTTGCGCCCAAATACGTGGAGAACAAGCTCAAGTTCTACCCCGACATCCTGGAAGCGGTGCTGTTCGGCAATGGCAAGGACCGCTGCGTCGCCTTCATCAACATCGACCTGACCGCGGTCGGCAACTGGGCCGAGCGCAACAATATCGCCTATGCTTCCTATCAGGAGTTGGCGGGCCATCCGCGGGTGCTGGACACCATCCGCGATCATGTCTCGGCGGTGAACCGTTCGGTTGCTGAAGATGACATGCTGTCGGGCTGCCAGGTGCACCGCTTCGTGGTGCTGCATAAGGAGCTCGATGCCGACGACGGCGAGATGACCCGCACCCGAAAGGTGCGCCGCCGCATCGTGGAGGAGAAATTCGCCGACATCATCGCAGCGCTCTACGATGGCTCAGACAAGATCTCGACCACTACGGAAGTCACCTACGAGGACGGCCGCAAAGGCTCGATCAGCGCGACGCTGACCATTGGCGATGCCGAGGTCGTTCCCACGGCGCCGCAAAAGGTGGCCGCGGAATGACTGTCACGCACCGGGGAGCCCGGATAGCCCGGGCAGAGATGCAGGGGCGGGCCTCAGATCAGATCGGGGCTCAGCTCCGGGTTGAAAGCGGTGTGGATCGCCTGCCGGATCTTGAAGATTGCACTCAGGCCATGGGTGCGGGCGCTGATCGCGCTGAGACTTTCGGATTGGGAAAGGCCCATGTCCTTGCACTCAATGGCCATCTTCAGAAGGCAGGTATGCTCGAATTCGCCAAACATAGCAGGGATCTCCTTACTGCTCTTTTTTTTATAGTGTCGCACGAAATGATTAAAATTTCCACGCGGCCCCGCTCCGGAGGTGGAACTTATGCTTGATCAGGCCGAGAGCTATGTGACCGAAGACGGCCGCACCATCGGCCCCGTGGTGATGGAGATGAAGAACATCACGCTGCGCTTTGGCGGGGTGGTGGCGATCAAGGACATCTCCTTTGACATCCGCGAGGGCGAGATCCGCGCGATCATCGGCCCCAACGGCGCCGGCAAATCCTCGATGCTGAACGTGATTTCGGGCTTCTACATCCCGCAGGAGGGCGAGGTTCTGTTCCGCGGCAAGAAGCGGCCGCAGATGAAACCTTATGAGGTGGCGCGCCAGGGCATCGCCCGCACCTTCCAGAACATTGCGCTGTTCGATGGTATGAGCGTTCTCGACAATGTGATGACCGGACGGCTCAACTACATGAAATCAGGGGTGTTTGCCCAGGCGCTGTGGAAGGGCAAGGCCGAGCGCGAGGAGGTCGAGAACCGCGAGCTGGTCGAGAAGATCATCGACTTCCTGGAGATCCAGCACATCCGCAAGACCCCGGTGGCGCGGCTGCCCTACGGGTTGAAGAAACGCGTCGAGCTGGCGCGCGCGCTGGCCGCCGAGCCGAAGCTTCTGCTGCTGGACGAGCCGATGGCCGGCATGAACGTCGAAGAGAAGGAGGATATGTCCCGCTTCATCCTCGACGTGAACGACGAGTTCGGCACCACCATCGCGCTGATCGAGCACGACATGGGCGTGGTGATGGATATCTCCGACCGGGTTGTGGTGATGGACTACGGCAAGAAGATCGGGGACGGCACGCCGGACGAGGTGCGCAACAACCAGGCGGTGATCGACGCCTACCTGGGGGTGGCGCATGACTGAGCAACCGGTGGCAGTAATAGCGGTGGCAAAAATTTTGGAAAATTTTTGGCAAATTCCTTTGAAGGAATTTGCGGGAGGAGAGCGCAATGCCTGAACAACTCGTCTTTGCGATGGAGGTCACGCTCAACGGCTTGATGGCGGGCGTGCTTTATGCGCTGGTCGCGCTGGGCTTCGTGCTGATCTACAAGGCCTCCGGCATCTTCAACTACGCGCAAGGTGTGATGGCGCTGTTTGCCGCAATGACCCTGGTCGGAATCATGCAGGGCCAGGTGCCGTTCTCGCATGTGATCAACGCCATCTTCGGCGGCCATATCACCCATTTCGGCTGGACCGTGCCCTCCTTCGTGGCGATTGTGCTGACTGTCGGCGTGATGGTGCTGCTGGCCTGGCTGGTGCAGGTTCTGGTGATGAAGCACCTGGTGGGGCAGGAGCCGATCATCCTGTTCATGGCCACCATTGGCCTTGCCTATTTCCTGGAAGGCGTGGCCGACCTGATGTGGGGGTCCGAGATCAAGACGCTGGACGTGGGCCTGCCGCAGGGTATCAACCTGTGGATCGACGAGACCACCTTCAACATCTTCGGCTACGGTTTCTTCATCGACAATCTGGACGTTGTGGCGACCGTTATCGCGGCGCTGCTGGTGGCGGGGCTGGTCTGCTTTGCCCAGTATACCAAGCAAGGCCGGGCAATGCGGGCGGTGGCCGATGACCACCAGGCGGCGCTGTCGGTGGGTATCTCGCTCAATTTCATCTGGGTGCTGGTCTGGTCGGTTGCGGGCTTCGTGGCGCTGGTGGCCGGCATCGTCTGGGGCACCAAGTCGGGCGTGCAGTTCTCGCTGTCGCTGATCGCGCTGAAGGCGCTGCCGGTGCTGATGCTGGGCGGCTTCACCTCGATCCCCGGCGCCATTGTCGGCGGGCTGATCATCGGCGTGGGCGAGAAGCTGTTCGAATTCGCGATCGGCCCGATGGTGGGCGGCGCGACCGAGAACTGGTTTGCCTATGTGCTGGCGCTGATCTTCCTGGTGTTCCGCCCGCAGGGCCTGTTCGGCGAGAAGATCATTGAACGCGTCTGAGGCATATACCGCCCTGGCCCGTCCCTTCCCCGTGCGGGGAAGGGTGCAGGGCGGGACCGGAGCTCAGGCTTCGAGCCGCCGGAAGGCCGCGATCACGATTGCCGCCAGCACGGTGACCGCCAGCGTCAGTGCGATGGTCAGATCCCCGATCAGCTGGCCTGCCAAGACAGTCAGCACCCCGGCGCCAAGCAGCCCCATCGCCAGCATGCCCCACAGCCCGGAGGCCGTGGCCGCAGGTGGACGGGGTGCTGCTGCCGCCGTCCCTTGCGGCAGCACGTTGGCCTCCTCGACTGAATTCAGCAGCCTCGCCTTGGCGGCTGCAAACTCCGCCGGAGAAATTTCACCTCGTTTCCGGGCAGCATCCAGCCGCCGGATTTCCTCGAAAATCACGGTCATGTCTTCCACTCACCTTACCCGGGCTCAGAATGGCACGGCGAGTGGGGCGAAATGTGGCAAAACTCAGAAAGCTGAAGCAATGGTTAACGCCGGAGGCGAAAGATGCGTCAGCTGACCGCCATCATAAACGTGATCGCCTGGGCCGGTTTCTGGGCCTTCGGCTACCTCGCCCTCACCGGCGCGGGCTACAGCGAAACGCAGCTGGTGACGGCCGCTCTGCTGGCGGCAGCCGGGTTGATCACCGGTATCATGGCCTGTTTGCGGCTGGTGCGGGCCAGCGGGCAGAGCGGCTATGCCAAGCGCTCCAACCGGATGACGCGGGAGACGCGCGACGCGGCACAGGCCAGATGGGAAGAGGCGCTGTGAGCCGGAACCGCCCTTGCGCCCGCGCAGAACAAGACGAACGCAAGCCATGCGCCGGGGATCACCCCGCGCTGCACAACAAAGGGAGCATCTGACATATGTTCTACCGTGAAGCCGGGGACTTCAAAGTCTCCTATGTCGAGGACAGCCAGACGTTTCCGATCAAGTTCGACCGGGTGCGCTACTATGCGGTACTGGCGGTGGCCTTCGGGATCATTCCTTTCCTGGTCAACGATTACTGGGTGAATGCGATTCTGCTGCCCTTCCTGATCTATTCGATCGCCGCGATCGGGCTGAACATCCTAGTCGGCTATTGCGGCCAGGTGTCGCTGGGCACCGGCGGCTTCATGGCGGTGGGGGCCTATGCCTGCTACAAGCTGATGACGGCTTTCCCGGAAGTCAGCATGTTCATCCACGTGGTGCTGGCGGGCGGCATTACCGCGCTGGTCTGCGTGCTGTTCGGCCTGCCCTCCCTGCGCATCAAGGGGTTCTACCTTGCGGTGGCGACGCTGGCGGCGCAGTTCTTCCTGGTCTGGCTGTTCAACCGGGTGCCGTGGTTCTACAACTACTCGGCCTCGGGCCAGATCAACGCGCCCGAGCGCGATGTCTTCGGCATCGTCATCACCGGCCCTAACGCGCCGGCCTGGGCCACCTACCTGTTCTGCCTGATCTTCCTCACCGTCTGCGCGCTCATCGCCCGCAACCTGACCCGCGGCATGCAGGGCCGCAGCTGGATGGCGATCCGCGACATGGACATCGCAGCCGAGATCATCGGGGTGAACCCGTTGAAGGCGAAGCTGTCGGCCTTTGCGGTCTCGGGCTTCTTTATCGGCATCTCGGGCGCGCTGTTCTTTGCGGTCTACCTCGGGGCCGTCGAAGTCGGCGAGGCCTTCGGCATCAACAAGTCGTTCCTGGTGCTGTTCATGGTGATCATCGGCGGACTGGGCTCGATCTTCGGCTCCTTTGCGGGCGCGGCTTTCCTGGTGCTCTTGCCGGTGGTGCTGAAGGTGGTGGGCGTCGACCTCCTGGGCTGGCCCACCGACATCATGGCGCATTTCCAGCTGGTGATCGTGGGCGCGCTGATCGTCTTCTTCCTGATCGTGGAGCCGCACGGGCTGGCGCAGCTGTGGCGCGTCGCCAAGGAAAAACTGAGACTGTGGCCCTTCCCGCACTGACGCGGGGACGGCAGCGAGACCGGCGGGGAGACGGGCAACACCGCCCCGGCCGGACCACACCATCGGATAAGACCAAGGGAGGATTTAAGCCGATGAAGAAGACACTGACCACATGGACGCTGGGCGCCGCGATGGCCGCCGGAGCGATGGCAACCCCGGCAATGGCGGATCTGGTGTTCCCGGATCTCAGCTACCGCACCGGGCCCTACGCTGCCGGCGGCATCCCGTTTTCGGACGGCTACAACGATTACTTCACCCTGCTGAACGAGCGCGACGGCGGCATCGGCGGCGTCAAGGCCAAGGTGATCGAATGCGAGACCGGCTATAACACCGAAAAAGGTGTGGAATGCTATGAATCCACCAAGGGCCAGGGCGCGCTGGTCTATCAGCCGCTGTCGACCGGCATCACCTACCAGCTGATCCCCAAGGTGACCGCCGACGGCATCCCGCTGCACACTATGGGCTATGGCCGCACCTCGGCCGCCAATGGCGAAGTGTTCAGCCATGTGTTCAACTACCCGGCCAACTACTGGAACGGTGCCTCGGGCGCAGTGAACCACCTGCTGGAGGTGAACGGCGGCGACCTCAGCGGCAAGAAAATCGCGCTGGTCTACCACAACTCCGCCTACGGCAAGGAGCCGATCCGCACGCTGGAGGAGCTCTCCAAGAAACACGGGTTCGAGCTGAGCCTGCTGCCGGTTGATCACCCCGGCCAGGAGCAGAAATCGCAGTGGCTGCAGATCCGCCGCGAGCGTCCCGATCATGTGGTGATGTGGGGCTGGGGCGTGATGAATCAGGTTGCGATCCAGGAAGCCGCTAACATCCGCTTCCCGATGGAGAACTTCATCGGCGTCTGGTGGTCGGGCGCGGAATTCGACGTGGCGCCTGCAGGCGACAAGGCCAATGGCTACAAGGCGCTGACTTTCACAGGTCTGGGCAAGGACTACCCGGTCTATGACGACCTGCAGCAACACGTGGTGGATGCCGGCAAAGCGGCCGGTGCGGGAGACCAGCTGGGCACCGTGCAGTACAACCGCGGCCTCTATGCGGCGATGCTGGCAGCCGAAGCCGCCAAAACCGCGCAGGAAATCCACGGCACGCAGGACATCACCGCTGCGATGATGCGTGACGGCATGGAGGCGCTGGAGATGACCGACGCCAAGATGGAAGCGCTGGGCATGCAGGGCTTCGGCCCCGAGTTCAAGGTCTCCTGCGAGAACCACGGCGGCCCCGGCCTGGTCGGCGTCGTGCAGTGGGATGCCGCGGCCAAGACCTGGAACCCCGTTTCGGACTTCAAGCCGACCGACACCGAGGTGATCGGCAAGCTGATCGACGAAGACTCGGCCGCCTACGCCGCCGAGAACAACATCGAGCCCGGCTGCAAGTAAGCCTTTGGCGCGGTGCCGCGTTGGGCGGCACCGCAGAAAAACCGGCGCGGCGGCCCGCTGCCGCGCCAGCCGGAACCGCCCGGGCAACCGGGACCGCATGAGGACAAGCTTTGATGCTCGACGCAACAACCGAAACCGAGGTGCAGGCGGAAACCCTGCTGGAGGTCAACAATATCGAGGTGATCTACAATCACGTGATCCTCGTGTTGAAAGGCGTCAGCCTGAAGGTGCCCAAAGGCGGCATCACCGCGCTTCTGGGCGGCAACGGCGCTGGCAAGACCACGACACTGAAGGCGGTGTCGAACCTGCTGCATTCCGAACGCGGCGAGGTGACCAAGGGCTCGATCAAGTACCGCGGCCAGAACGTGCACGAAAGCGACCCGGCCGACCTGGTGCGCAAGGGCGTGATCCAGGTGATGGAGGGCCGCCACTGCTTCGAGCACCTGACGGTGGAGGAAAACCTGCTGACCGGCGCCTATACCCGCCGCGACGGCGGCGCCAATGTGCAGGCCGACCTGGAGATGGTTTACAGCTATTTTCCGCGCCTCAAGGAGCGCCGCAAGTCGCAGGCCGGCTATACCTCGGGCGGCGAGCAGCAGATGGTGGCGATGGGCCGCGCGCTGATGTCGCGGCCGGAGACGATCCTGCTGGATGAACCCTCGATGGGCCTGGCGCCGCAGCTGGTCGAGCAGATCTTCGAGATCGTGAAGTCGATCAACGAAAACGAGGGCGTGACCTTCCTGCTGGCCGAGCAGAACACCAATGTGGCGCTGCGATATGCCCACTACGGCTACATCCTGGAATCGGGCCGGGTGGTGATGGACGGCCCCGCCGCCGAACTGCGCGAGAACCCGGATGTGAAGGAATTCTACCTCGGCATGTCGGACGAAGGCCGCAAGAGCTTCCGCGATGTGCGGTCGTACCGCCGCCGCAAGCGGTGGCTGAGCTGATGCGGGATGGAGACGTGATGACCTATTTTGACAAACTCGAAACCCGCAGCGCGGACGAGCGCGCCGCCGATCTGGCCCGCGCCCTGCCGGAACAGATCGCCCGCGCCAAATCGGCGCCTGGTTATGCCGGCCTTTTGGATGGCGCGGACCCGGCCGCGGTGACCTCACCTGAGGCGTTGGCCAGTCTGCCGGTGCTGCGCAAATCCGAACTCGGACGGGCGCAAGCGGCACATCCGCCCTTCGGCGGCTTCACCGTGAAGCCCGCCACCGGCTTTGCCCATATCTTCCAGTCGCCGGGCCCGATCTACGAGCCGGGCGGGGTGGACCGCGACTGGTGGCGCATGGGCCGCTTCCTCAACGCCGCCGGGATCGGTGCGGGCGACGTGGTGCAGAACTGCTTCGGCTACCACCTCACGCCCGCGGGCATGATCTTTGAGAATGGCGCCCGCGCAGTGGGGGCGGCGGTGCTGCCCGCGGGCACCGGTCAGACCGAGCTGCAGGTGACTGCGGCGCGCGACGTGGGCGCCACAGCCTACGCCGGCACGCCAGACTACCTGAAGGTGATCCTCGACAAGGCCGACGCCATGGGGATCGAGCTGGCGTTCTCCAAGGCGGCGGTCGGGGGCGGTGCGCTGTTCCCGTCCCTGCGCCAGGAATATGCCGATCGCGGCATCACCTGCCTGCAGAGCTACGCCACCGCCGACCTCGGCAATATCGCCTACGAATCCCAGGCGATGGAGGGGATGATCGTCGACGAACACGTGATCGTCGAAATCGTCATCCCCGGCACCGGCACCCCGGTGGCACCGGGCGAGGTGGGCGAGGTCGTGGTGACCACGCTGAACCCGGACTATCCGCTGATCCGCTTTGCCACCGGCGATCTGTCGGCGGTGATGCCCGGGGTCTCGCCCTGCGGGCGCACCAACATGCGCATCAAGGGCTGGATGGGCCGCGCCGATCAGACCACCAAGATCAAGGGCATGTTCGTGCGTCCCGAACAGGTGGCGGCGCTGGTCGCCAAGCACGAGGAGATCGTCAAGGCCCGCGTCATCGCCCGCCGCGAAGGCGAGATGGACGCGATGACCGTGCAGATCGAGGCCGAGGGCGGCGACGAGAACGCCTATGCCCGCTCAGTTGCCGAGGTGCTGAAGCTGAAAGGCGCGGTCGAGGTCGTGGCCCCCGGCGCGCTCCCCAAGGATGGGCTTGTGATCGAGGATCAGCGCAGCTACGACTGACGCCGAAGCAGCCGGTTTCGGCGCCGCAGACATACGGGCGCCGCCATGCCGCGGCGCCCGGCTTTGCGTTCAGGGCCCGGGGTGGCGGCGGATGGCCTCCCGGACCCGCCCCGCATTCCTGCTGGAATTCCTGAGCGGTTTGGTCGTAATAGGGAGGGCCTCAGCCGGATGCGGAAGTGATGAGTACAGTTGACGAGCTTGTAGAGTATTCCCCGGAAGGCCGCCGCCGCGGCGGCCGCAGTGGCGGCGGCTTGTTTGCGGTGGTGTCCTGGGCGGTGGCGCTGGCTTGCGTGCTGCCGATGCTGGCGGTGGCGCTGGCCGCGGCCTTGGGCGGAACCGGCACTATCGGCCATCTCGCCGCGACGGTGCTGCCAGGCTATACCGCGACGACACTGGGGCTGGTCGCGCTGGTCGCGGCGGGCACATTTGCGGTAGGCACCGGGGCGGCCTGGCTGGTCACCATGACGCGCTTTCCCGGCGTGCGGCTTCTGGAGGTGGCTTTGGTGCTGCCGCTGGCCTTCCCGGCCTATGTGCTGGCCTATGCCTATACCCACATCCTGGATCACCCGGGCGTAGTGCAATCCAGCTTGCGGGCGGTAACCGGCTGGGGCCCGCGCGACTACTGGTTCCCCGAAATCCGTTCGCTGGGCGGCGCGGCGCTGATGCTGGTGCTGGTGCTTTACCCCTACGTCTACCTCCTGGCCCGCGCCGCCTTCCTGCAGCAGAGCGCAGGCGCCTTCCTGGCAGCGCGCGCGCTGGGCAAGAACGCCTGGCAGGCCTTCGCCATGGTCAGCCTGCCGATGGCGCGGCCCGCGATTGCCTCGGGTGTGCTCCTGGCGGTGATGGAGACCATCGCGGATTTCGGCACCGTCAGCTATTTCGGGGTGCAGACCTTTGCCACCGGCATCTACACCAGCTGGTTCTCCCTTGCCGACCGCGGCGGGGCTGCGCAGCTGGCGCTGTGCCTTCTGGGCTTTGCGCTGGCGCTGGCGGTGCTGGAGCGCAGCAGCCGAGGGCGGGCGAAATACCACCACGCGGGCAAGCAGCACACGCCGATGCCGCCGGCCCGGCTGAGCGGTGCCAAGGCGGCCATTGCCGCCTTCTTCTGCGCCCTGCCTGTAGTGCTGGGATTTTTGCTGCCGGTAGTAATCCTGTTCTCGATGAGCTTTGACTCGGAGCAGAACCTGTTCAGCCGCCGCTACATCGGCTTCACGCTGAATTCGCTCACGCTGGCCGCCGCGGCGGCGATGCTGACGGTGGCGGCGGCGGTCTGCCTTGGCTTCTACCAGCGGCTGAGGCCCGGGCGGCTGGCGTCGGCCGCGGCCTATATGGCGCGTCTCGGCTATGCGGTTCCGGGCGGGGTGATCGCGGTCGGGCTGATCGTGCCCTTCGCGGCCTTCGACAATGCGCTGGACGCCTGGATGCGGGAGAGTTTCGGCATCCGCACCGGGCTGCTGGTGACCGGCTCGATCTGGCTGCTGGTCGCGGCTTATATGGTGCGCTTCCTGGCCGCGGCGCTCGGGGCCTATGAGGGCGGCCAGGCCACGATGCATGCCAATATCGACGCCGCCGCGCGCTCGCTGGGGCAAAGCCCCATGGGCATGTTGCGCAGGGTGCATCTGCCGGTGCTGACGCCAAGCCTGCTGACGGCGCTGCTGATCGTCTTTGTCGATGTGATGAAGGAACTGCCCGCGACGCTGATCATGCGGCCCTTCAACTTCGACACGCTGGCGGTGCAGGCGCACAGGCTGGCGGCGGACGAGCGGCTGGAGGGGGCAGCGGTGCCGTCGCTGGTGATTATGGCGGTGGGGCTATTGCCGGTGATCCTGATCTGCCGCCAGGTGGGGCGGCGCGGCTAGGGAGCCGGAAAAATTCGATTTTTCCGGGCCGGAATTTTCCAAAAATTCCGGCGTCCATGGCTGGCCGCGGCGTTCAGGACGCCCACCAGGCTTCGATCTCTGCGCGGCTGATGCGCACTGCAGGTCCAAGGCCCACCAGCACGGTTTCCTCCGCCTCGCAGCGCTTCGCCTCCACGCGGCGGCCGACCACATGCAGCTCGTAGGCGCCGCCGGAAGTCAGCACGAAGCCCTTCATCCGGTAAAGCCCCTCCGGCCGTGCCGCCAGCTTGTCGCCAAGCGCGCGCCGGTCCAGAACCACGCGGCTGCGGTGCTGCCAGGTGGTGTAGCCTGGATGCGCCGCCATCGCGCGGCCCTTGGGCAGGGGCACAACATCAAACAGCAGCTGGGCCGATGGCGCTTCGGTCAGCACCATGGGGGTGCGGGCGCCGCAGCGCTCCAGCAGCGCCGAAAGCCCTGCGCCGATTTCTTCGCACTTGGTGACGAGGACCAGATCGCCCGCGCGGATCTGCTGCTCAACCTGCGAAGTGGTCAGCGGATCGTCCAGAAGCGCCGCGAGGTTCTCCGCATCCGCCAGGGTGACGATGCCGCCATAGCTGAGCCGTCTGTCTTCCAGAACTGTACTGGCGATGGCGACCGGGTCGGCGATGCCGCTGGCTTCGATCAGCACATGGTCCGGGCGGTGCGCTCCGCTCAGCAGCTCCTGCAAGGCCAGCGCCAGATCCTCGCCGCGCGAGCAGCATACGCAGCCGTTGCTCAGCGCCAGCTGGCCGCCCCCGGCACCGGAGATCAGCGCATCGTCGATGTTGATGGCGCCGAAGTCGTTGACGATCACCGCAAGCTTCAGCCCGTGGTCCTCGGCCAGCAGCCGGTTGACCAGCGTTGTCTTGCCCGCGCCCAGGTAGCCGCTGAGGATGGTCACTGGCAGACGTGGCAGACGGGACATTGGGGGCCTCTCCTTCGCAGTCCGCCGCCGGGCCAAGCGGGCTGCGGGCGATCCTGATGGCTGCGTTTTGCGGGAGGTATAGGCGGGCGGGGGCGGCCGGTCCAGAGAAAGCGTGGCCCGGTGCCAAGGCCATCGCCTTTCCGGTGTCAGCAAGCCAGCTGCGAGCCGGACCCGGGGGGCCTTAACGCAACAAGGCGCGGAGAGCTCCGCGCCTTGCCGATTTCATCCTGAGCGAAGGAGTTACTTCCAGCCCACGGTGTCGAAGATCTTCTGCGCTTCGGGCAGGTTCTGCGCCACTTCGGAGAGGTTCACGTCATCCGGCTTGAAGTGGCCGAGCGTCGCGATCGAGGGCGCAAGGCCCACGCCGGGTACGGCCGGGTATTCATCGTTGCCGGCCGAGAAATACTCCTGCGCCGATTCGCTCGACAGGTACTCCAGGAACTTGATGGCGTTTTCCTTGTTCGGCGCATGCGCGGCGACACCGCCGCCCGAGAGGTTCATGTGCGCGCCCTCGGCGTTCTGCGACGGGAACACCCAGCCGATCATGCCGCGGCTGTCCGAGAGGCCCTTCACGTCCTTGCGGATCGCGCGGGCGAAGTAATAGGTGTTGGAGACCGCGATGTTGCATTCGCCCGACACCAGGCCGCGCAGCTGGTCGGTGTCGCCGCCTTGGGGCTCGCGCGCCATGTTGGCGACCACGCCCTCGGCCCAGTCCTGCGCCTTTTCGGCGCCGTGGTGGGTCACGATCGAGGCCAGCAGGGTCTGGTTGTAGACGTTGGTGGAGGAGCGGATGCAGATCTGGCCCTCATAGGCGGGGTCGGCGAGGTCGAGGTAGGTGATCGGCGGATTCTCGACCGCTTCCTTGTTGTAAAAGATGATCCGCGCGCGCTGGCTGAAGCCGAACCACTGGTTTTCAGCATCCTGCAGGTAGCCCGGCACCCGGGCTTCCAGGGTTTCGCTCTCGATCGATTGCAGCACGCCCGCATCCTTGGCGCGGGTCAGGCGCGAGGTGTCGACGGTGATCAGCACGTCGGCGGGGGAGTTCGCGCCTTCGGCCTTCATGCGGGCGATCAGCTCGTCGGCGTTGCCCTCGATGCGGTTGACGGTGATGCCGGTGGCCTCTTCGAACTCGCCGTAGAGCTGTTCGTCTGTGTCGTAGTGGCGGGAGGAGTAGATGTTCAGCTCGCCCTCTGCTGCGGCGGAAGTTGCGATGGAGGCGGCCAGGGCGCTCGCCAGGACCGGGGTGGCTTTCAGCATGTCATGTCCTCTTGTTCTCTGTTCGGCGGTATATTCCGACTGATTTAGTCGATTAACTTATTCCGCAGCGGATGCAAAGGGTTTCTGAGTAAAACGCTCGGAAAGTTCGGCGGCGCGCTCTGACGCATGCGCTCATCGGAATTCCGCTGCCGGGCGCTCCCGCCCGTCGCTGGGTTTCTGGTGAAACCCGCTCCCGTTGGGCCGGGCCCCGCGCCTTGCGCGGGGCCCGCCCCAACGCCGCCAAGGCTCTTCGGCGCAGCCGGAGGGCCTGCAGGGGCGGGAGTGCTCCGGGGCGTGTGGCTGGGGCCGCGGTTGCGGCTGGCGCGGCCGGCTGGGTCTAGCGCCTTTTGGGCCGGGTTGCTTGGCCTCGGGGAACAGGAAGACGAGGCGCTGCTGGGGCGAAGCAAGCGATCTTACGGATCAGCATACAGACATGCCGAATTTGCTGCCGTCAGCCCTTTTTTCTGGTCACCGTCTTCCCGGAGCCTGCCAATATCGCGGTGGCCTCGGTGTTGAGGGCGGCAGGGTGTCGCTGCGGTTTGCGATTCGATGCTGAGCTGGCGGCGGGGCTGGCGTTTTGGGGGATGGTGGCGGCCTCCGGGCTTGATGCGCTGCGGCAGAGCGCAGCGCAGGTGCTGGCGGTTTTGACGCTGATTGGCCGGCTTTTCCTGATGTGGCTGGCCTGGCAGTCCGACCGCTCGGCGCATGAGCCTGCGCCGGTTGAGGAGGCGGCCGAACGCAATGGGCGGTGGTTCCGGTTCGGGATGAGTCTCGACCTTTCCAACCCCAAAGCGGCAGTGGCCGGGCTGGCGGCAGTGTCGAGGGGGCGGAAGGCGGCTTGGAGCAGCTTGCTGCGGTGAGGCTGCTCTGCATAGTTTTGCGCGGTCTGAACTACGCAGGCCACGTGCTGGCGTTCCCCGCGCCGGCCGTGCGGGCGGGGCTGGGACTGATCCGCGCGGCGCTGACCCGGACATGATTCAGGGCGCCGCTTGCCCGATCCCGAATCGCAGACACAAAAAAACCGCATCCGGAGATGCGGTTTTTCCAAAATTCGCTAACTTTGGATCTCAGCCCTGGCGCGCTTTGAACTTGCGCTGGGTCTTGTTGATCACATAGACGCGGCCCTTGCGACGCACAACGCGGCAGTCACGGTGCCGGTTCTTGAGCGAGCGGAGCGAGTTCTTGACCTTCATGGCCTCTCTCCTTTTCTGCGGCGCGAACCAGCGCCTTGGGTTAGCGGGTGCCCTGGCCGTGGCCAAGGCGGTGAATTCATGGTGGGCGATACAAGGATCGAACTTGTGACCCCTTCGATGTCAACGAAGTGCTCTACCGCTGAGCTAATCGCCCACTCTGGCCTGCGCGTCCTCCAGCCCCTCAATAGTGCAAGGGGCGCAGGGTGCCGCGCCGGTGAAGGGGTCTATAAATAGAGTCGCCGGAGGGTGCAAGAGCTTTTGACCGCAGAAATTTCCGCTCTATGCTGTTTTCTGTAACCGAGGCGACGGAGCAAGGATGCCGGACACAGCGTTTTCCGTGATTTCACCGCAAGAACTGACATCGGCCGTGGTATTTGCCTCTCCGCACAGCGGAACCGATTATTCCGAGAGCTTTCTGGCCCAGGCGATTCTGGGCGGCACCGCGATCCGCAGCTCGGAGGATGCATTTGTGGATCAGCTGTTTGCCGCGGCCCCCGGCCTTGGCGCGCCGCTGCTGACGGCGGTGAAGCCGCGCGCCTATCTGGACCTCAACCGCTCGCCAGAGGAACTGGACCCGGCGCTGATCGAGGGAGTCACCCGCAAGGGGCAGAACCCGCGGGTGGCCTCGGGCCTCGGGGTGATTCCACGCGTGGTCTCGGGCGGGCGGGCGATCTACCGCGGCAAGCTGCCGCTTTCGGAGGCAGAGTTCCGCCTCAGCCACTTCTGGCACCCCTACCACGACGCGCTGAAGGGGCTGTTGAAGCAAGCGCACCGGCGCTTCGGTCAGGCGATTCTGGTGGATTGCCATTCAATGCCGCATGAAGCGATCGAGACAATGGCACCGCGCGGCACCTCGCGGCCCGAGGTGGTGCTGGGCGACCGTTTCGGCGCCGCCGCCGCTACTGCCATCGTGGACCGGATCGAGGCCGCCTTTACCGCCGCCGGCCTGGAAGTGGCGCGCAATGCGCCCTTTGCCGGGGCCTATATCACCCAGACCTACGGCCGGCCCTCGCAGCGCCAGCACGCGGTGCAGATCGAGATCGACCGGGCGCTTTACATGGACGAGACCGAGCTGCGGCCGAATGCGAATTTCGGCGTCCTGCGGGACCTGCTGCGCGGGGTGATTGCCGAGATCGCGGTGATCGGCCAGGAGGAGATGCCGCTGGCTGCTGAGTAAGGCGGGACCGGGTGCGTCTCAGCGCAGGCCGCGCCCTTTCATGATGGCATCCTTGCCGAAGCGTTTGCGGATCGCATCGGTGGCGCGTTCGGCCTCGGCGCGCTGGCCTGCCTGCGGATCGAGCAAGTCGCCGGTAACGTCGGCCTGCGATTCGGGCACCAGGTCGGAAATCCCGCAGCCCAGGAGCCGGAAGGGACCTTCGCTCACCGCCTGATCCAGCAGGCCGCGGGCGGTGCGGTAGATCTTGTCGGCCATTTGGGTCGGGCTGCGCAGCGACAGGCGGCGGGTCAGCGCCGAGTGGTTTGCGCGCTTCAGCTTCAGCGTCACCACGCGCCCCGCCATCTGCTTGGCCTTCGCCCGGTCGGACACCCTCTCCGCCAGCCGCCATAGGTGCCCGTCGAGCACGTCGAGGCTTGCGGTATCCTCAAAGAAGGTGGTCTCGTTGGAGATCGACTTTACCGGTGCATGGGCGGAGACCCGGCGGCGGTCCTCGCCGCGCGCCAGATGCCAGAGCCGTTCGCCCATGGTGCCGAAGCGGGCATGCAGCGCCTCGCGGTCCCAGCGCAAGAGGTCCGCGAAGGTGCGGATACCGGCCTTCTCCAAACTCGCCTGCGCCGCCGGGCCGATGCCCCAGATCAGCCGGACAGGTTTGTCGCGCAGGAAATCATCCGTCTCCGCCTTTCCGATCACCGCAAAGCCGCGCGGCTTGTCGAGGTCGGAGGCGACCTTGGCCAGAAACTTGTTGTGGCTGAGGCCGATGGAGCCGGTGATGCCCAGCTCGTCCTTCATCCGCTTGATGAGCCGCGCCAGCATCACCGCGGGCGGCGCGCCATGCAGCTTTTCGGTGCCGGTGAGGTCCATGAAGGCCTCGTCCAGCGACAGCGGCTCCACCGCGGGGGTGAGCTCCTCCATCATCGCGCGGACCGCGCGGCTCACCACGGCGTAGGCCTCCATCCGCGGCTTGATGACCACGGCATCGGGGCAGAGCTTCAGGGCCTGGAACATCGGCATCGCCGAGCGCACGCCGCGGATGCGGGCGACGTAGCAGGCAGTGGAGACCACGCCGCGGGTGCCGCCGCCGATGATCACCGGCTTGCTGGCAAGCTCCGGATTGTCGCGTTTTTCGACGCTGGCATAGAAGGCGTCGCAGTCCATGTGCGCAATGGTGAGCGAGAACAGCTCCTCATGCGCGGTGATGCGCGGGCTGCCGCAGGCGGGGCAGCGGCGGGCGGCGGGGACCGGGGTCAGGCAATCGCGGCAGAGTGCTGGCATGGGCGTCCGGTATCTTGAAGCCGGGGGGGAGTGAGAGCGGCCCAGTCTAGCCTCTGGCGCGGGGGTTGTCTTCCGGATTTCGGCGGAGTGGCAGCTGCGCAAAAGAAGGTCCCCCGCAGCCAGGGCGGGGGCAGGTGACGAACCTCAGGAAGAGGGGCCGTCAGGGGAGTGTCTCACCTGCAGCCTCACCCGGGACGGGCTTTGGCGCAAACTTCCCGGAGTGCGGTGGGAGCGGTGGCACGGGCGCCTGTGCCTTTTCAGTCACGGGGCGATATGGCGCAGCCGGCGGGTGCCGGCGCGGTTTCCTCTTGTGGCTGAGGATGTTGAAGAAAGACAAGCCGC
Source organism: Cribrihabitans pelagius (assembly GCF_048820915.1). Classification (NCBI taxonomy): domain Bacteria; kingdom Pseudomonadati; phylum Pseudomonadota; class Alphaproteobacteria; order Rhodobacterales; family Paracoccaceae; genus Cribrihabitans; species Cribrihabitans pelagius. The sequence continues at coordinate 136,568 of NZ_JBMERR010000013.1, forward strand.
GTGCGGTGCCCTGGCCGGGGCGCCATCGGCACCTGCGGCCAAGAGTTTTTTCTCTGCCTGTTTATTGTGCAGCCGCGCCGCCGCTTTGTGAGGCTCAGTGCGCGGCGAGGTCCTGCAGGATCGCCTGCACCGCCTCGCGCGGGCTCGCGGCTTGCCAGACCGGGCGGCCCACCACGATGTGGTCGGCGCCGTCGGCAATTGCCTGGGCCGGGGTGGCGACGCGTTTCTGGTCGCCAAGCGCAGCGCCGGCCGGGCGCACGCCGGGGGTGACGATCAGCTTGCCTGCGGCTTCGGGCAGGGCGCGGATCAAGGCGGCCTCCTGCGGGCTGGCGATGACACCGTCGGCGCCCGCGGCGAAGGCCAGACCCGCGCGCTCCTGCACCAGGTCCCGTACAGCGCCGGGCTTGATCAGCGCGGCATCCAGGTCGGCGCGGTCGAGCGAAGTGAGGATAGTGACCGCGAGGATCTTGAGGCCGGTCCCGGCCGCGCCCTCCTTGGCGGCGCGCACCACATGCGGGTCGCCGTGCACAGTCAGGAAGTCGAGCTCGAACTGCGCAAGGCCCCGCACCGCGGCCTCCACCGTGGCGCCGATGTCGAAGAGCTTCATGTCGAGAAAGATGCGCTTGCCCTGCTCCTGCTTCAGCTCGTTGGCAAGCGCCAGCCCGCCGCCGGTCAGCATGCCAAGGCCGATCTTGTAGAAGGAGACCGAATCGCCGAGCTGGCTGGCGAGCTTCAGCCCGGAGAGGGCGTCGGGCAGGTCGATGGCAACGATCAGGCGGTCATCGGCGGGCAGGGTGGCGGTCATTCGGGCTCTCCTTCGAAGGCTGGCGGCTGCGGCGCAAAACGCCCGTGTCATACGCCCGGGGCACCGCTGCGGCAAGCCATAGCAGGCAGTGGCATCGGGGCGGCGGGCGTCTCCCGCGCCTGAAGCTGCCCCAAGGGGCAGATTACAGCCTTGGGCCGGGCGCCGCGCCCCCGGGGGGGCGCGGCGCGGTTGCGCGGTGCCGCGGCCTGGTGAGGGTCGGCACTGCCGGAATTGACGCAGATCAGGGATATGCTCATCTTTTCCGTGCACTGTCCTCTTGAAGCGGCGTTGCCGCTTCCCACATCTATTCCCGAGGCCCGGACCGGGGCGTGCCGCCAAGCGGGCGCCGCAAGACCCACGGGCGCTTGAAAAAGGAGAGCAAGATGGACTTGAACAAGTTCACGGAGCGTGCACGCGGGTTCGTGCAGGCAGCGCAGACAATTGCGATGCGCGAGGGGCACCAGCGGCTGGTGCCGGAGCATATACTGAAGGCACTGATGGATGACGATCAGGGGCTGGCAAGCAACCTGATCGCCCGCGCGGGCGGCGCGCCCGAGCGCGTGGCCGAGGCGGCCGATGCCGCCGTTGCCAAGCAGCCCAAGGTGAGTGGTGACGCCGCCCAGACCTATCTGGACGGGCAGACTGCCAAGGTGCTGGATGAAGCCGCCAAGATTGCCGAAAAGGCCGGTGACAGTTTTGTGCCGGTGGAGCGCCTGCTGATGGCGCTCTGCATGGTGAAATCCAAGGCCAGGGAAGCGCTGGAGGCCGGCGAGGTCTCGGCCCAGTCGCTGAACGGCGCGATCAACGACATCCGCAAGGGGCGCACCGCTGACAGCGCCACCGCCGAGGAAGGCTATGACGCGCTGAAGAAGTACGCCCGCGACCTGACCGAGGCGGCCAGCGAAGGCAAGATCGACCCGATCATCGGCCGCGACGAGGAAATCCGCCGCTCGATGCAGGTGCTGAGCCGCCGGACCAAGAACAACCCGGTGCTGATCGGCGAGCCGGGCGTCGGCAAGACTGCCATCGCCGAGGGCATGGCCCTGCGCATCATCAACGGCGATGTGCCGGAGAGCTTGCGCGACAAAAAGCTGCTGGCGCTCGACATGGGGGCGCTGATTGCCGGGGCCAAGTACCGCGGTGAGTTCGAGGAGCGGCTGAAGGCGGTGCTGACAGAGGTGACCGAGGCTGCGGGCGAGATCATCCTGTTCATCGACGAGATGCACACGCTGGTCGGCGCGGGCAAGGCCGATGGCGCGATGGATGCCGCCAACCTCATCAAGCCCGCTCTGGCGCGCGGCGAGCTGCACTGCATCGGTGCGACCACGCTGGATGAATACCGCAAATACGTCGAAAAAGACGCCGCCCTCGCCCGACGCTTCCAGCCGGTGATGGTGCAGGAGCCGACGGTGGAGGACACCGTCTCGATCCTGCGCGGCATCAAGGAGAAATACGAGTTGCATCACGGCGTGCGCATTGCCGATGCGGCACTGGTGGCGGCGGCGACGTTGTCGAACCGCTATATCACCGACCGTTTCCTGCCCGACAAGGCGATCGACCTGGTGGATGAGGCCGCCTCGCGCCTGCGGATGCAGGTGGATTCGAAGCCCGAGGAGCTGGACGCGCTGGACCGGCAGATCCTGCAGCTGCAGATCGAGGAAGAAGCGCTGAAGCTCGAAGAGGACGCGGCCTCGCGCGACCGGCTGGAGAAGCTGCAGAAGGAGCTTGCGGGGCTGCAGGAGCAATCCGCCGGGATGACCGCGCAGTGGCAGGCGGAGCGGGACAAACTGGCCTCCGCCCGCGATCTGAAGGAGCAGTTGGACCGGGCTCGCGCCGATCTCGACATTGCCAAGCGCGAGGGCAACCTCGCCAAGGCGGGCGAGCTGTCATACGGCGTCATTCCGGGGCTGGAGAAACAGTTGGCCGAAGCCGAGAAGCAGGAAGAGCAGGGGCTGATGGTCGAGGAGGCCGTGCGGCCCGAGCAGATCGCCGCGGTAGTGGAACGCTGGACCGGCATCCCGACCTCCAAGATGCTGGAGGGCGAGCGCGAGAAGCTGTTGCGCATGGAAGACGACTTGCACCGCCGGGTGATCGGCCAACACACGGCGGTGACGGCAGTCGCCAATGCGGTGCGCCGGGCGCGCGCGGGTCTGAACGACGAGAACCGCCCGCTCGGCTCCTTCCTGTTCCTCGGCCCCACCGGCGTCGGCAAGACCGAGCTGACCAAGGCGGTTGCAAGCTTCCTGTTCGACGACGAGCACGCGATGGTGCGCATCGACATGTCGGAATACATGGAGAAGCACTCGGTCGCCCGGCTGATCGGCGCACCGCCGGGCTATGTCGGCTATGACGAGGGCGGCGCGCTGACCGAGGCCGTGCGCCGCCGCCCCTACCAGGTGGTTCTGTTCGACGAGGTCGAGAAGGCGCATCCGGATGTGTTCAACGTGCTGCTGCAGGTGCTGGATGACGGCATGCTGACCGACGGGCAGGGCCGCACGGTGGACTTCAAGCAAACGCTGATCGTGCTGACCTCCAACCTCGGCGCCCAGGCGCTGAGCCAGCTGCCCGACGGCGCTGATGCCGCGGAGGCCAAGCGCGACGTGATGGATGCGGTGCGCGCCCATTTCCGGCCCGAGTTCCTGAACCGGCTGGACGAGACCATCATCTTCGACCGGCTGAACCGGAAGGACATGGACGGCATCGTCGAGATCCAGATCGCCCGCCTGATGAAGCGGCTGCAGGGCCGCAATATCGAATTGGCGCTGGACGAGGATGCCAAGACCTGGCTTGCGGACGAGGGCTATGATCCGGTGTTCGGCGCACGCCCCCTGAAGCGGGTGATCCAGCGCGCGTTGCAGAACCCGCTCGCCGAGGCACTGCTGGCAGGTGAGATCAGGGACGGCGACACGGTCCCGGTCTCGGCTGGCAGCGAAGGGCTGATCATCGGTGACCGGCTGGGCACCAGCGACAGGCCCAGGCCCGACGATGCGGTGGTGCATTGAGGGGTGGAAAATGAGAAGAGCCCGCCGGTGACGGCGGGCTTTTGACTTTCCGTGATCCCTCTACCGGGCTACCAGTTCCCGGTATCCCTAGGGTCAGGACCCATTGATTTTCGGCTATCGGCATGATTCACGGCTCGAAAACGAGCGGTGACCATGTCTGATCTTTTCTGGCTAACTGACGCGCAGATGGCGCGCCTTGAGCCTTTCTTCCCCAAGTCCCACGGCAAGCCACGCGTTGATGACAGGCGG